>JBDSAJ010000209.1:0-8672 GCA_039922235.1 Umezawaea sp. | reverse complement strand
GTGAGGACGCCCAGTCTTACCTCGTCGGACAACCCGATCCAGGAGTGCACGACCGGCACAACGATCACGTCGGTGACAGGTCACCATCATCAGGGACATCTACTACAACATTCAAACAACGGCATTGCCCCCGAACGGTCAGGTGTTCTGCGGGAACCCGAGGTTGACACCGCCGTGCGACGGGTCGAGCCAGCGGCTGGTGACGACCTTCGTGCGGGTGAAGAAGTGGATGCCCTCGGGTCCGTAGGCGTGGGAGTCGCCGAACAGCGAGTCCTTCCAGCCGCCGAACGAGTAGTACGCGACCGGCACCGGAATCGGCACGTTCACGCCGACCATGCCGACCTCGATCTCGTTCTGGAACCGCCGCGCCGCGCCGCCGTCGTTGGTGAAGATCGCGGTGCCGTTGCCGTAGAGGTTGTCGTTGACGACCTCCACCGCGTCGTCGTAGGTCGACACGCGCAGCACGGACAGCACCGGGCCGAAGATCTCGTCGGTGTAGACGCTCATGTCGGTGCCCACGTGGTCGAACAGCGTGGGGCCGAGCCAGAACCCGCCCTCGTCGCCGTCGATCGGGTGACCGCGCCCGTCGACGACCAGCGACGCACCCTCCGTGACACCCGCGTCCACATAGGACACCACCTTGTCGCGGTGCGCGCCCGTGACCAGTGGCCCCATCTCGCAGCCCTGGCGGCGGCCGTCGCCAACGTGCAGGTCGGCGATCCGGTCGCGGATCTTGCCGACCAGCTCGTCACCGACCGGGTCGACCGCGACGACGACGGAGATCGCCATGCAGCGCTCCCCCGCCGAGCCGAAGCCCGCCGACACGGCCGCGTCCGCCGCGAGGTCGAGGTCCGCGTCGGGCAGCACGACCATGTGGTTCTTGGCCCCGCCCAGCGCCTGCACGCGCTTCCCGTTGGCCGTGCCGGTCTCGTAGACGTACCGGGCGATCGGCGTGGACCCGACGAACGACACCGCCTTCACGTCCCGGTGCTCCAGGATCCGGTCCACGGCCACCTTGTCGCCGTGCACCACGTTCAGCACGCCGTCGGGCAGCCCGGCCTCGGCGAACAGCTCCGCGATGAAGTTCGCCGCCGACGGGTCCTTCTCGCTCGGCTTGAGCACGACGGTGTTGCCGCACGCGATGGCGTTCGGCACGAACCACAGCGGCACCATCGCCGGGAAGTTGAACGGCGAGATCACCCCGACGACGCCGAGCGGCTGGAGGATCGAGTACACGTCGACCTTGGTGGAGGCGTTCTCGCTGAAGCCGCCCTTGATCAGCTGCGGGATGCCGCAGGCGAACTCGACGGCTTCCAGCGCCCGCTGGATCTCGCCCGCCGCGTCGGACAGCACCTTGCCGTGCTCGGCCGTCACGATCGCGGCCAGTTCGGCCTTCCGGGCGTTGAACAGCTCGCGGAACGCGAACATCACCGACGCGCGCTGGGCGAGGGAAGCGTTGCGCCACTTGGCGAACGCCCCCTTCGCCGCCACCACGGCCTCGTCGACGTCGGCCGCGCTCGCGAAGTCGACCTGGCTGACGACCCGGCCGGTCGCCGGGTCGTAGACGTCACCGGTGCGCTCGGCGGTGCCGGTCCACGGCTTGCCGCCGATCTGGTGGGTGATCCTCACGCGGACGCCTCCTCGATCGCTCCACGCAGCGCCACGAGCGCTTCCTCGACCTCGTCGGCGGTCAGCGTCATCGGCGGCGCGAGCCGGACCACGTTGCCGTACAGGCCGCCCTTGCCGATCAGCAGACCGCGTTCGCGGGCGCCTTCGAGCACCGCCACGGCCGCCTTGGGGGCGGGAGCGCCCTCCGCGTCGACCAGTTCGATGCCGATCATCAGGCCCTTGCCGCGCACGTCGCCGACGACCGGGTTCTCCTCGGCGATGGCCCGCAGGCCCTCGAACAGCCGGGCGCCGAGCTTGGCCGCGTTGGTCTGCAAGTCGTGCTCCAGCACGTAGTTCAACGTCGCGAGGGCACCGGCCGTGGACACCGGGTTGCCACCGAACGTGGACAGCGAGTTCGCGCCGAGGCAGTCCATCAGGTCGCCGCGCGCCACCACGCCGCCGATCGCGAGCCCGTTGCCGAGGCCCTTGGCGAACGTCATCGCGTCCGGCGTCACGCCGTGCGCCTGGATGCCCCAGAAGTTCTCGCCGGTCCGGCCCCAGCCGGTCTGCACCTCGTCGGCGATGAACAGGATCCCGTACTCGTCC
Organism: Umezawaea sp.; assembly: GCA_039922235.1. Lineage (GTDB taxonomy): Bacteria > Actinomycetota > Actinomycetes > Mycobacteriales > Pseudonocardiaceae > Umezawaea. The sequence goes on along the minus strand of JBDSAJ010000209.1, from coordinate 6,458 downwards.
AGCACTTCCTTGAACGCGCCGAACAGCCCGTCCGGCGGAGTCGCGAACCCGCCGACGCCCTGGATCGGCTCGACGATCATGCAGGCCACGTCGCCGGAGGTGGTCACCTCGATGACCTCGCGCAGGTCCTCGACGCAGGCCTTGATGTAGTCGGCGTCGTTCAGGTGCCGGAACGGGCTGCGGTAGCGGTAGCCGCCGTGCACCCAGGACACCTTGACCGGGCTCAGCGAGCTGGCCGACCAGCCGCGGTTGCCGGTGATCGCGACGGTCGCGAACGCGCGGCCGTGGTAGGAGTTGCGCAGCGCCATGACCTGGTCGCTGCGGCGGTACTGGGTGGCGAGCATGAGCGCCGTCTCGTTGGCCTCGGTGCCCGAGTTGGTGAAGAACACCTTGGCATCCGGGATGCCCGACAGGTCGGCGATCTTCTCGGCCAGCTCCACCTGCTTCTCGATCAGGTAGAGCGTGGAGGTGTGGAACACGCCGGTGGCGAGCTGCGCGCGCACCGCGTCGCTGATCTCGGGGACGTCGTAGCCGACCGCGTTGGTCAGGATGCCCGCGAAGAAGTCCAGGTAGGTGCGCCCCTCGCGGTCGGTCACCCGTCGACCGCTCGCGCTCGCGATCTCGATCGGCTCCTCGTAGTACAGGGCCATCCAGTTGGGCATGACCGCTCGGTGCCGGGCGAGCAGTTCCCGGTGTTGCCCCTGTCCTTGGGCAGCCATCGCGTCCTCCACGGTGTAGGTCCTGGTTGGGAGTCTGCTGGGGCCGCGTTCCGGCCGCCATGCACAACCTGTACCGCTTTCCCGGTGATCGCATTACGTTGTGTCCATGTACCCGACGGTCGCCGAAGCGCTCGCCCTCCCGGTCGTCCGGCGCGGCAGGCCGACGGTGGTCGCCGGCGCCGCCGGGCTGGGGGGCCGGGTGCGCTGGGCGCACGTCGCCGAGGTCGCCGACATCGCCCACCTGCTGCGCGGCGGCGAACTCGTGCTCACGACCGGGCTCCTGCTGCCGTCGGACGACGCCGGCCTCACCCGGTACGTCGACGACCTGGCCGCCGTCGGAGCCGCGGGGCTGGTGGTGGAGCTGGTGCGGCGGTGGAGCGAGGAGATCCCCGGCGCGCTGGTGGCCGCCGCCGAGAAGCACGGGCTGCCGCTCGTCGCGCTCGCGCACGAGACCCGGTTCGTCACGGTCACCGAGGCCGTCGTGGCGCTGATCGTGGACGCTCAGCTCGCCGAGCTGCGGGCCGCCGAGCAGGTGCACGAGACGTTCACCGCGCTGACCGTGGCGGGTGCGGAGCCCGCCGAGGTGCTGCGCGAGGTCGCCCGCACCGCCGGGCTGCCGGTCGTGCTGGAGACGCTGGGCCACGAGGTGCTCGCCTACGACGCGGCGGGCGCCGATCCCACGGCGCTGCTCGCCGATTGGGGCCTCCGCTCGCGGTCGGTCACGGTGTCCGAGCGCACCGCCTACCACCGGGACGCGGGCTGGCTCGTCACCGTCGTCGGCGCCCGCGGCGCGGACTGGGGGAGGCTCGTGCTGGTCTCGCCGGAACCGCCGCCGCACCGGCACGTGGTCGTCGCCGAACGCGCGGCGTCCGCGCTGGCCGTGCACCGCCTCGTCGCCCGCGACCGCGAGTCACTGGAACGCCAGACCCACCGCACCCTGCTGGCGCAGCTGCTGGGCGAGGCCCAGCCGCCGACCGACCTGTCCGCCCGAGCCGCCGCGCTGGGCGTGCCGCTGGAACGCAGGCAGCTCGTCGGCATCGCGATCCGCCCCGGCACGTCACCCGCTCCCGCGCAGACGCTCGCCACCCAGGAAGTCCTGCGGGACCTGGCCGAAGCCACCGCGCTGGCGGCCCGCCGGGTCACCGTGCCCGCGCTGGTCGGCGTCGTGGACGACACCAGCGTCCGCGCCCTGCTGTCGCTGCCGCAGCAGGCAGGCCTGGACGGCGTGCTCCGCAGGCTGGCCACGGAGGTGCACCGGGTGGCCGCCACGACGCAGCACGGGCTGCCGGTCGTCGTGGCCGCGGGCACCACCGTCACCGCCCTGTCCGACGTCCGCCGCAGCCTCGGCGAGGCCGTGCACATCGCGGGCGCCGCACTCCGCTCCCCCGGCACCCGCCTGTACCACCGCCTGGACGACGTCCGCCTGCACGGCCTCCTGCACCTGCTGCGCGAGGACGAACGCCTCCGCGCCTTCGCGGACCGCGAGCTGGGTCCGCTGCTGGCCCGCGACGCGAACCAGGGCAGCAGGCTCGTGGAACTGCTCCGCAGGCTGTGCGAGCACGGCGGCAACAAGTCCGCCGCCGCGTCCGCCGCCCACCTGTCGCGCACGGCGTACTACCAGCAGTTGGCGCGCATCGAGCAGGTATTGGGCGTCTCGCTGGAAGACCCCGAGTCGATCCTGTCGCTGCACGTGGCACTGCTCGTGCACGACCTGGGGTCCTGACCCCGCTCAGCGCGCCACCCGCGCCGCAGCCTCGACCCAGTGCCGCCTGCTCGCTTCGAGCGCTGCGAAGTCATCCGCCCGCTCGTCGATGACCTGCCGCTCGGATGTCCAGCTCGGCGAACTCCGCGCCGGACATGCTCCCAGCACAACCACACTCGATTTCTTCACGACTTCTCCCCCGTGCCGCGGGAGACGACCCGAAAGCCGTCTCCCGCGATTCCGCTCGGAATTCGGACCGTTCTTCCGCTCAGAAGCTGTAAACGGTTCCGCACCTCACGTTGTACTGCCCACCGTCGGCCGACGTGCACGCGTTCGCGGTGCCTGCGAGGCCCACGAGCCCGGACACCGCGATACCGACGGCCAACAGCGCTGCTTTGATCCTCATCATTTCCCCTTTTGTCGTTCATCTGTGCGACAAGCGGCCCTCGAATTCCCCGTACCGCTCGTCCGACGAATAGACAATCGCGGAAGGATCACCCAGAACCCGCCCAGATCTCGTAGCCGATCAGGCACACTCGGTCGTGTGCAATTCCGCATCCTGGGGACCGTCGAGGTCCGCGACCGAGGTGCGGCCGTCGCGCTGGGGGGCTCGCGACAACGGGCGGTCCTGGCCGCGCTGCTGCTCCGAGCCAATGAGACGGCCGGCATCGACTACCTGACCGACGCCGTGTGGGACTCGCCGCCCGCGACGCCGGCGTCCAACCTGCGCACGTACGTCTCGGGGCTGCGGCAGTGCCTCGGTGCCGAACGGCTGGTGACGGGGGCCGGCGGGTACGCGCTGGTCGTGGCACCGGGTGAGGTGGACCTGGCCGAGTTCGAACGGGTCGCTGCCGCCGGGGACGACGCAGTGCGCGCCGGGGACGTCGTGGGTGCCGCGGACGCGTTCGGGCAGGCGTTGGGCCTGTGGCGGGGCGCGCCGCTGGAAGGGCTGGCCGCCGGGCCGCTGCTGCGCGCGGAGGCGACCCGGCTGACGGAGTTGCGGTTGGCGGTCGTGGAGCGGCACACCAGGGCGCGGCTCGACCTGGGGCAGCACGCGGACCTGGTCGGCGAGCTGCGGCGGCTGGTCGCCGACCACCCGCTGCGCGAAGGGCTGTGGGGGCAGCTGATGCTCGCGCTGCACCGGTCCGGCAGGCGCGCGGACGCGCTGAGCACCTACCGGCAGGTCTACCGGATGCTGGACGAGCAGCTCGGGGTCGCGCCCGGTCAGGCGCTGCGGGACGTCCACGCCTCCGTGCTCGTGGACGAGCCGGACGCGAAACCCGGAGTTGGACCGCGGCAGCTGCCCGCGCCACCGGACCACTTCACCGGCAGGCAGGACGCGCTCGCGGAGCTGGCGACGCTGGTCGCGGTCGAGAGCGCGGTGCTGCCGGTGGTGACCGTGACGGGCAACCCCGGTGTCGGGAAGACGGCGTTCGCGGTGACCGCGGGTCACCGGCTCGCGGCGGCGTTCCCGGACGGGCAGCTCTTCGTCGACCTGCGCGGGGCCGATCAACGCCCGCGGTCGCCAGAGGAGGTGCTCGGCCGGTTCCTGCGCGACCTCGGGGTGCCCGGCGTGGACGTGCCGTCGTCCGCCGAGGAGCGGGCAGGCCTGTTCCGCGCCAAGCTGGCGGACCGGCGACTACTGGTCGTGCTCGACAACGCCGCGTCGGAAGAGCAGGTCAGGCCACTGCTCCCCGGCAGCGCGGGCTGCTGCGCGCTGATCACCAGCAGGCGCAGGCTGACCGGGCTGGACACGTCGAAGCGGATCCGGTTGACCGCGCTCGACCCGGTCGACTCCGTGCGGCTGCTGGACGAACTGGCAGGCGCGGTGGACCCGGCGAACGCCCGGCGCATCGCGGAGCTGTGCGGCGGCCTACCGCTCGCGCTGCGCATCGTCGGCACCAAGCTGCGGTCGCTGCCGCACCTGACGGCGGCCTCGCTGGTGTCGCGGCTGGAGGACGAGCGGCACCGGCTGGACGAGCTGGTCGGCGGCGACCGGGAGGTCCGAGCGGGTTTCCTGCTCAGCTACGAGGGCTTGGACGCCGCCGAGCGGCGGGCGTTCCGGCTGCTCGCGCGGCTGCCGGGGCCGGACTTCCCGGTGTGGGCCGCGGCGGCCGCGCTCGGGTCGGACGTGCGCTCGACCGAACTGCTGCTGGACCGCCTCGTGGAGGCGAACCTGCTCGAATGCGGCTCCGGCCCCACCGGCCGGGTCCGGTACCACTTCCACGACCTGCTGCGCCTGTTCGCCGACGAGGAGGCCGAGCAGGACAGCACCGCGGCCGAACGGGACGAGTCCTGGTCACGGGCCGTGCACGCGTACCTGCACGTCGTGCGGCGCGCCGACCTCCGGCTCGGGTTCGGCGGCCTGGCGACCTTCGAGACGCCCGACCTGGACCTCGGGGTGCCGGGACTCGTCGACGACCTCGTGACCGACGCGCTCGGCTGGCTGGACGAGGAGCAACCGAACCTGCTGGCGGCGATCGAGCGCACCGTGCGCGACGGGGCCGACGAGCTGACGTGCAGGCTCGTCGCGTCGATGGGGGCGTACCTGGAGGTGCGCGCCCAGTGGGACGACCTGGTCGCCGTCCTGGAACCCGGTCTGGCCGCCGCGCGCCGGTTGGGCAGCGCCTACTGGACGGCGTACGCCCTGTTCGCGTGGGGACTCGCGGCGCGGGAGCAGCGGGACTTCCCGGCGGCGGAACGGCTCTTCCGCGAATGCCTTGAGGTGTTGCCCGCCGCGAACGACGTCCGGCTGGACGTCGTCACCCTGCTGTCCGTCGCGGTCGGGCTGCGGCAGCAGGGCCGGTGGTCGACCGCCACGGACTTCTTCGTCCAGTGCCTCGACCGCCTCGCGCTGCTGGACGAGCCGCGCTGGCTCGCCTACACGTTGCGGGAGCTGGGAATCCTGCACCGGTACCGCGGCGAGTGGACCGAGGCGCGGCAGTGCCTGGAGCGGGCGGCGGCCACGTTCGGCGAACTGGGCGACCGGCGGTGGGAGGCCGCGTCGCTGCGGGAACTCGGCATCGTGTCGCGCGAGTGCGGCGACGCGTCCGCCGCGCTGGAGGCGCTGATCACGAGCCGGGACGCGTTCCACGACCTGGGTGATCGGCGGCGGGAAGCGGGCGCGTGGCGGAGCCTCGCGTACCTGCACCTGGGGCTCGGCCATCCGCGCCGGGCGCTCAGGTGCGCGCAGCGCAGCCAGGAGGGGTTCGCGCTGACGCTGGACGAGCACGGCGCGGCCTGCACGGAGGTGTGCCTCGGTGAGGTGCTGGCCGCTGTGGGCCTGCGGGACACCGCTCATGTCCACGTTCGGCGCGGGTTGGCCGTGCTGGAGTCGTTGGCGGACCAGCGGTGGATCGAGCGGGCGACCGCGGCGCTCAACCGGTTGTCCACCTGCGACAAGCCCATGACGCAGGTGCCACTGCGTCATGGGCTTGCGGGTCGGTGAGGGGTCAGCCCTGACCGGGCAGCGCGATCGGCAGGTTGCCGACCTGCGACAGCTGGACCGGCAGTTGGTCGATCGACGGGAGCTGGCCGATGGGCAGCTGGTTGACCGGGAGCTGGTTCACGGCGGGCAGCGCAGGCGCCGCCGGGAGGGCGCGCTCCTCGGCCTCGGCGGGCACGGGCAGCGCGGGCGCGCCCGGCAGGGCGTGCGCGGCGTCCGGCAGCTGCGGGGCGGGCTGCTGCAACGCGCCCGGAGCCTGCGGCAGCGCGGCGGGAGTGGGCAGCTTCACGGTCTTGCCGCTCGCGATCTTGCCTGCCTGGTCGGTGACGGTGGTGTTCAGCTCGGGAGCGTCACCGACCTTGCCCTTCAGGCCGTCGAGGGACGGCGCTGGGGCGGCGGCGGACACACCCGCGAGCAGCGGGGAAACACCAACGGCGAGCAGGGCGGCGGCGCGGAGGGAACCACGCGGGCGAGTGCGAAACACAGTGTTCCTAACATCGAGGGGACCTCAAAGGGGGACCTCTCTGACATCGGCAGGGTCGACGATGATCTATACCCACACGATGGGGTGACGCATGTGCGTGGCCCCTCA
>JBDSAJ010000208.1:0-6218 GCA_039922235.1 Umezawaea sp. | reverse complement strand
CGATCAGCTTCTGCACCAGGTACGGCTTCATCCGCACGCCACCGTTGGCGATGGTCGCGGCGATGACCGCGTTCTCCAGCGGGGTCATGTCGACGACCCGCTGGCCGATGCCGCTCTGGAACAGGGCCGCCTTGTCCGGCACCGGGCCGTACGTCGACTCGGCCACGCTCAGCGGCATCGTCAGGTTCTTGTCGTTCATGCCGAACTTCTCGGCCTGCTTGGTCAGCTTGGTCTCGCCGAGGTCGCCCGCCAACTGGGCGAACGCCGTGTTGCACGACTTCGCGAGCGCCTCTTCCATCGTCGCGGTCTGGCCGCCGCCGCAGGGGTTCCCGTTGAAGTTCGGGAGTTGCGTGTTGGTGCCCGGCAGCGTGATCGAGCCGGCCGCGGGCAGCGGCGTGTCCTTCGACTTGCCGTCCTCGAGCGCGGCCGCCGACACGACGACCTTCCAGGTCGAGCCGGGCGGGTAGGTCGCCTTCACCGCGCGGTTGAGGGTCGGCTGGGCGGGATCGCCTTCGGCGGTGTACTCGTCCCACGCGGCCTGCTGCTCATCGCCGTCGTGGCTGGCGAGCCGGTTCGGGTCGAAGGACGGTGTGCTCACCATGCCGAGGATGGCCCCGGTCTGGGGGTTGAGCGCGACGACCGAACCGGTGAACCCGCGGCTGGTCATCTCGTCGTACGCGGCCTGCTGGACCTTGGGGTCGACGGTCAGCTGGATGCTGGCGCCCTTGGGGTCGCGACCGGTGATGACGTCGGACAGCCTGCGCGCGAACAGCCGGTCGTCCGACCCGTTGAGCAGGTCGTCCTCGACCCGTTCGACGCCGCCGCTGCCGAAGATCATGGAGTAGTAGCCGGTGACCGGCGCGTACATCGGACCGTTGGAGTACGTGCGCAGGAACTTGATCTTGTCGGTCGTGCTCTGCACGGACGCGATCAGCGAGCCGTCGCTGGCGATGATCTGGCCACGCTCGCGCGAGTACTCGTTGAGCAGCACGCGCTGCTGGTTGTTCGGGTCCTTGCGGTAGTCCTCGGCCTTGATCACCTGCACGTAGGTCGCGTTGCCCATGAGCAGCAGGATCATCACCATCATGGCGATGCCGACGCGGCGGAGCGGTGTGTTCACTTCGGACGCTCCACCATGACTGTGAACTGGTCCGCGATGGCGGGCTGCTGAGGCTTCGGCTTCGGGGCGACCTTCGGGCCGCGGGCCGAGTCGGAGATGCGCAGCAACAGCGCCACGAGGATGTAGTTGGCCAGCAGCGATGAGCCGCCGTAGGACAGGAACGGGGCGGTGATGCCGGTCATCGGGATCAGCTTGGTGACGCCGCCGACGACGATGAAGACCTGGAAGCACAGCGCGAAGCTCAGGCCGCCGCCGAGCAGCTTGCCGAAGCTGTCGCGCACCGCCAGCGCGCTGCGCAGGCCGCGCAGCGAGAACAGCGTGTAGATCAGCAGCATCGCGGACAGGCCGACGAAGCCCAGTTCCTCGCCGATGGCGGAGGTGATGAAGTCGGTGCTCGCCTCGGGGATCAGTTCCGGCCGCCCAGCGCCGAGACCCGCGCCGAAGATGCCGCCGGTGCCGAGGCCGAACAGCGACTGGGCGATCTGGTAGCCGCCGCCGGGATCGTTGATCGTGGCGATCGGGTCGACCCAGTTCGCCACGCGCTGCTGCACGTGCGTGAACAGCTTCCACGCCACGACCGCGCCGCCGGAGAAGAGGATCAGCCCGACCACGACCCAGGCCGCGCGTTCGGTGGCCACGTAGAGCAGCACCAGGACGATGCCGAAGAACAGGAGCGAGCTGCCGAGGTCCTTCTGCAGGACCATGATGCTCACGCCGACCGCCCACGCGGCCACCAGCGGGCCGAGGTCGCGGGCCCGTGGCAGGTCCAGCCCGAGGAACTGGCGCCCGGCGGCCGTGAACAGGTCGCGCTTCGACACCAGGAACGCGGCGAAGAAGACCATCAGCAGGATCTTGGCGAACTCACCCGGCTGGATCGAGAACGCGCCGAACGTCAGCCAGATCTTCGCACCGTTGATCTCCGGCGCGATGAAGCTCGGCAGGACGCCCGGCAGGATCAGCGCGACCAACCCGACCAGGCCCGCCGTGTAGCCGTACTTGGCCAGCACCCGGTGGTCGGACACGAACTTGAGCACCAGCGCGAACAGGATCAGCGCGATCGCCGTCCACATCACCTGCTTCGGCGCCTTGGCTGAGTACAGCTCGCCGTTGATCTTGGTGTCTTCGAGCGCGAGGTCGATCCGGTGGATCATGACGAGGCCCAGGCCGTTGAGCAGCGCCACGCACGGCAGGATGATCGGGTCCGCGTACGGGGCCCACTTCCGAACCGCGAGGTGCGCTACCGCGAACAACCCCATGTAGGCCACGCCGTAGTAGACGATCTGCATCGTCAGGGCCTGTTCCTGGTTGGCTTCCACCAGGATCAGGGCGGCCGTCACCAATGCCGAGGCGAACCCGAGCATGACGATCTCGGTGCCCCGCCTCGTGGGCGGCCTCAAACCTGGCGACGTGCTGGTCGCCGCGGTGAGCGGCGCCTCCCCGGTGGGGACCGGCGAACCCATCGACTTACTGGCCCTTCCGTCGGCAGTCCGTGCCCGGCGTCTGCGAGGGCGTCAGCAGTGGAGTGACATCCGGGCTGGTGGTGGTCGTCGTCGACTCCGACTGGGCTCCCGCCAGAGTGGTGGTGGTAATGGGCGGCGTCGTCGTCGTGGTCGTAGGCGCCGCGGGCTTCGTGGCGTCCTCGCAGGTAGGCAGCATCTGCTCCGTGCGGAGCCTGCGGATGCCTTCCCTGGCTTCTTCCAGGCCGGCCTTCGTGATGCCGTTGCGCACGACGTCGCGCGACGACACCCGGAGGTCGTTGATCGAGAGCGGCTCGCACGCGGCTTCGGAGCCCGGTGCGCACGAGCCCTCGGCGAACGTGTGCAGCGCGACACCGAGGAAGCTGCCGCTGACGCCGCGGAAGATCGACACCTGGCCGTCGTCCGTCGCGCCGATGTAGTACTGGCGCATCACCCACCAGCGGGTGCCCAGGCCTGCCGCCGCGACGAGCAGCAGCAGGAGGAACACCAGCAGCACGGCCCTGACCTTGCGCCGCCGCTTGATCTTCGGATCCGGCGGTGGCGGTGCCATCTCGGCGCGCTGCGGGATCGGTCGCGGACCGGTGATCGAACTCGCCCGCGAAGCGGGGGAGTCCGGCGGCGGCGGATCGGCGCTGCCGTCACCCGCGGCGCCGCCGATGATCGGAGCGTCGTCGCCGAAGTCGATGTCCGCGACGTCGGCGACGATGACCGTCACGTTGTCCGGCCCGCCGCCCTTGAGCGCCAACTCGATCATCCGGTCGGCGCAGGCCTGCGGGTCGGGGATCCGGATCGCCTCGTCCAGCGTCTCCAGGCTGACCACACCGGAGAGGCCGTCCGAGCAGAGCAGGTAGCGGTCGCCCGGACGTGCTTCGCGGACCATGAGGCGGGGTTCCACCTCGTGGCCGGTCAGCGCGCGCAGCAGCAGTGACCGCTGCGGGTGCGTGGCCGCTTCCTCCTCGGTGATCCGGCCCTCGTCGATCAACGACTGGACGAACGTGTCGTCGTGCGTGATCTGCGCGAACGCGCCGTTGCGCATCATGTAGGCGCGCGAGTCGCCGATGTGGGCCATCCCCAGCCTGCTGCCCGCGAACAGGACGGCGGTGAGCGTCGTGCCCATGCCGTCCAGGTCGGGGTCGCTGGCGACGAGTTCGGAGATGGCGCCGTTGCCCGCGATGACCGCTTCGCGCAACTGGCCGAGCAGGTCGTCGCTCGGCTCGTCGTCGTCCAGCGGGGCCAAGGCGGCGATGACGACCTTGCTCGCGACTTCGCCGGCGGCATGGCCACCCATGCCGTCGGCGAGTGCGAGCAGGCGTGGGCCCGCGTACACGGAGTCCTGGTTGTTGTTGCGCACCAGGCCCCGGTCGCTGCGGGCCGCATATCGGAGGACGAGGGTCATGAGCGCAGCTCGATCACCGTTTTGCCGATTCGGATCGGAGAGCCGAGCGGGACCCGGAGTGGTGCCGTGACCTTCGCCCGGTCTAGGTAGGTGCCGTTCGTGGAACCTAGGTCTTCCACGTACCAGTCGGAGCCGCGCAGCGAAATGCGCGCGTGCCTGGTCGACGCGAAGTCGTCGTCCAGCACGAGCGTTGAGTCGTCTGCGCGGCCGATCAGGATCGGCCTGCCGTCAAGGGAGATCCGGGTACCCGTCAGCGCCCCGTGAGTGACCACGAGTTGCCGGGGGGCCTTGTTCCCCTTGGCGGCCTTGTCCGCGTTGTTTTTTCGGAAGCCGGGTGTTGAGACCCGCAATCCCGAGGCAGCGTAGAGATCGGAGCGGACCACCCGAAGTGCGGCCAGCACGAACAACCACAGCAGGACGAGGAAACCTGCTCTGGTCAGCTGCATCACCAGCTCTGGCACCGGTTGTAACCGCTCCTGCCTTGAGTGCTGTCACCGACGCCCGTATCGACCTCAGCCTTGCGTGCGGAACACCAGTGAGGAGTGGCCGATGCGGACGACATCGCCTTCCGCGAGCTGCCAAGTTTGCACTGGAGTGCCGTTCACCGTCGTGCCGTTGGTCGAACCGAGATCCGCGAGCATTGCACTCTGCCCGTCCCACGTGATCTCCAGGTGCCTCCTGGACACCCCGGTGTCGGGTAGGCGGAAGTCTGCCTCCTGCCCGCGACCGACCACATTTCCGCCCTGCTTCAACGGATACGTGCGGTTCGAGCCGTCGTCCAGGTGCAGCGTGGCGTTCAGCGTCCGGGGGCCGGATTGCACGGCGGGCGGCGCGTAGCCGGCTGCCGGGTCCTGGTAGCCGCCCTGGCCGTAGCCGCCCTGCTGGCCGTAACCCTGGTCGTAGCCCTGCTGGCCGTAACCCTGGTCGTAGCCCTGGGCGGGCTGCTGCCCGTAGCCCTGGTCGTAACCGCCGGGCGCGGGCTGCTGCCCGTAGCCCTGGTCGTAGCCCTGGGGTTGCTGGCCGTAGCCCTGGTCGTAACCGCCGGGTGCGGGCTGCTGCCCGTAGCCCTGGTCGTAACCGCCGGGCGCGGGCTGCTGCCCGTAGCCCTGCTGCTGCTGGTCGTAGCCCTGCTGGCCGTAGCCCTGGTCGTAACCCGGCTGCTGCGGCTGCTGGCCGTAGCCCTGGTCATAACCGGGCTGTTGCGGCTGTTGGCCGTAACCGCCCTGCCCATAGGGGTCGTGGCCGGGCTGGCCCTGTCCTTGTCCGTAGCCGGGAGGCTGGCTCATGGATCGGTCTCCTGCGGTGCGAGGTGGTGCTGACCGTCGGCTGGCAACTTTCACATCGGGGTCGACGGACGAGCTGGTTCGGAACTGTCCGGTGTGCAGCGCGTCGGAGCGCTCCAGGGAGACTACGACGTCACCATAGGTATCCCACCCAAACTCGGCCAGGTGCTCCCCGAGGGAGTCCCCGAGGAGTTGGGTGATGCGTAGTTCATCCTGCCCGTCACCGGCAAGCCGATCGTGGTCCTGCGGGCCGAGCAGGACCACATAGTGGTTGGGCGCGAGGAGTCTGCCACCCGCGAGTTCGCGGATGTTGCCCTCGGCCTCCCGTTGAAGCGCCTGCGCTACTTCCTGCGGTACGACGCTGCCGCCGAACACGCGCGCAAAGGTATTTCCGACCATGCCTTCGAGACGGCGCTCGAAGCGCTGTACGAGGCCCACGGCAACACCCTCCGACTCGGTTGACTCCGACCCCGATCGTATCCGGGCTGACGTGGTGGGACACGGCCAATTGGTAACCCGTCCAGAGGGCGTGCTAGTGTTTGCCACGTCGCTCCGGGCGAGTGGCGGAATGGCAGACGCGCACGGTTCAGGTCCGTGTGTCCGAAAGGACGTGGGGGTTCAACTCCCCCCATCCCCACCCGATCACCTGGCCGCCCCAATGCCCGCAGACAACGCGGGCCGTGGGGCGATCGGCATGTCTGCTCCGGGGGCCGAGCCCCCGGACTCCCCGCGTTGCGGTGGCCGCTCTCGCTGCGTCGCTTGCGCTTACTGTGTCGGTGGGCACTCTTACTGCGTCTCTTGCGCTTACTGCGTCGGTGGGCGCTCTCTCCGCTTCGCTTGCCTTTGCTCCTGGGTGGGCGCTCTCGCTGCTTCGGTTGTTACTGCATCGGTACGGAGTGACGGGCTTGCCGGGCGCGTCTAGTTGGTCTTGCCCTCCTCTC
>JBDSAJ010000207.1:0-14578 GCA_039922235.1 Umezawaea sp. | reverse complement strand
CGGGCTGCCGCTGGCGATGAACCCGAACGTCGTCGACGCACCGGGTGCCAGGGAACCGTTCCACTCGGCGTTGCGCACGGCCGCCGCCGACCCGCTGGTGCCCGACACACCGCCCCAGACCTGGCTGATCGCCTGCCCGGCTGGCAGGGTCCACCGGACCGTCCACCCGGTGATCGGCGACGCCCCGGCGGTCACCGCGACTTCACCCTGGAACCCGCCCTGCCAGGAGCCGACCGTGCGGTAGGCGGCCGCGCACGCTCCAGTAGGTGGAGTCGTCGTGGTGGTCGTGGTGGTCGTGGTGGTCGTCGTCGTGGTGCCACCGCCGTCGGTGATGCTGCCGGGAACCGCGCGCAGCGCGTCGTACCAGACGGCGGCCATCTTGCTGTAGCCGCCCGCGTTGGGGTGCACGCCGTCACCGAGGTCAGCGCTGGTCAGCGCGCGATACATGTCGACCAGGTGCACGTGCTTGCCCGCGTTGGCGTTGCTCTGCACGATGCCGGGGATCGCCGCGTTGAACGTGCGCACGGCCGAGTCTGCGGACGACATCGGGATGATCGTGGCGACGAACAGCTCGGTGCTCGGCGACTGCGCGGTGATCTTGTCGATCAGCGCGGACAGCCGCTGCGGCGCGCCCGCGGGATTGCCGCCGTACATGTCGTTCGTGCCGATGTGCAGCAGGATCGTGCGTGGCGCGTAGGTCCGCAGCCAGGCGACGACGTTGGCGTCGATCTGCGCGATCGTCCACCCGGAGTGGCCTTCGTGGTTCCGGTCGCCAAGGCTGCTCGGGCCGTTGACCAGCGATCCCACGAAGTCGATGGAGTACCCGCCCGCCAGGAACTTCTGCCACAGGTCGATCCGGTAGCCACCGCCGTTGGGCATGCCGACGCCGTCGGTGATCGAGTCGCCCAGCGGCATCACCTTCACCCCGGCCGCGGGCGCGGGCTGTGCCGTGGTGGACGCGGGTGTCGAGAGGAGGGCTGCGAACGCCACCAGTGCGGCGACCACTGCCATGACGAGGCAGGCGAACGCCGGCCCTCGTCGCGGACGGATGGAGGTTTCCATCGGAGGTTTCCTTGTCTGGTCAAGGATGCCCGGCAGTGCACCCGAAGCGACAACGCGTCGAAGCGGCACCTCGATGGTCACGGATGCTTTCGGCGAAATCAACGCTCCTTTCGCCAATCAAGACGAGTGAACGCGCACCCCGGTGGGCCACCGCCGCACAGCAAGGCGATGGCCCACCGGGAACGCCGTCAGGTGAAGGCCTTCACCTCCAGCAGCCCGACCGATTCCGCGCCGCTCTGCAGCACCACCCGCAACCGGGTCGTGCTGACGGCGGTGAAGGAGACCTGGTTGTACTGGTCCAGGGCCGTCGGGTAACCGCTCGGGCCCGGCACGTCGACGTAGCCGCTCCCGTTCCAGTACTGGAGCTTCCACGACGCCGGCAGGCGGACCCCTCCCCCGTCGTCGAAGAAGTAGATCTGCGCCGAGCGGACGGTCTGCGCGGTCGGCCAGGTCAGTTCGCCCCACTGCTCACCGGTGTTGGGCCAGGTCCCCCAGCGCGCGTTGACGGTGTCGTTGGAGGACCCCGGTTCCACGCCGTCGTTGATCGCCGCCACGCTCTCCCACGCCGAGGTGTAGGACGCGGAGGGGGTTGCCGACGACGCCAGGTTGACCGGACCCCCACCGCCCGGATCCGCTGTGTCGGAACGGTTGTAGGCCTTCAGCTCGGTCAGTGCGGTCTTGAAGCCCGAGGCGTGCGTCAGCCGGACCCGCAGCCGCTGGGTGCCGACCGGCGTGAAGCGGACGACGTTGTAGTTGGCACGGGGTGTGCTCGGGGTTCTCGACTGGGCGGCGGTGTCGACCCACGCGGAACCGTTCCAGTACTGGACCGTGTATGACGCCGGCGCTCGGTAGCGGTTGCCCGCGCGGTCGTCGCGGAAGTACAGGCGGACCTCGTCCACGGCTCGTGGCTTGGTGAAGTCGACCTGGTACCAGTCGGTGGCGTTGGGTGAGCCGGAACTGCCCCAGACGGGTTCGTTGATGGGGAACCCGTCGATCGCCGCGCCAGGCGAGGTGCCGGAGGCGGTGTACGAGGCCGACACGGCCGCGCCCTGCGCGAGGTTGGGAGCCGTGGAGGTGAGGTCGGCGCCCGCCTTGGCGAACATGTCCACGATGCGGGCGCTGTTCTGCACGACGTTCTGCGGCGCCTGCGCGCCCGACACGGCGGTGCTGTAGTTGACGACCCCCGCGCCGGACGGGAACGTGACCGAGCCGGTGGCCGGGTCGTAGAGGACGCGGGTGAGCCGGTCGACGGTGAACGCCCGCGTCCCGTTGAGGTAGACCGAATACCCCTGCGGCACGCCGGTGTAGCGGGTGACGCCGTCGGTCGGGTCGTCCCACACGACGCTGAGGTCCATGTTGCGCCAGCGCACGTTGTTCACCGCGAACTGGGACCAGCCGATGTTGATCGGGGACAGCTCGATCTGGGCGTCGTTGCGCGGGCGCAGGCCCGCGACGTCCTCGATCACGGTCCAGTTGCTGCTGCCCAGGATGTTGTGGTGGATCCAGGAGCGGTAGTCGATGGTGCGGGTGCCCGCGTTCCAGTCGGCCCAGAACTCGTTGGCGTCGGGCCACTGGGTGTTGCCGCCGACGTACTGCGCCCAGGTGTTCCAGTAGAGCAGCTTCTTGTAGTCCTCGGCCGACATCCACTGGTTGGGGTAGTTGCGCAGCACCGAGGAGTACAGCCGGAACTGCACGGTGGAGTTGATGGTGGAGAAGTTGTTGCTGCCGGGGAACCCGGCGGCGGCGGCCGCGGCCTTGTCCTTCTGGTTGGCCGTGTAGAACGGGAACACCGGGTACTCGGCCGGGTCGTTGAACAGCCGCAGCGCCTCGCGGTACTGCTCGGTGTCGGGCATCAGGCCCACCGAGTACGGGTAGTAGTTGTTGATCTCCTTCCAGGGCACGTGCGTGTTGGTGGCCACGTGCTTGTGCTCCAGCAGTTTCCGGTCGGGGTTCCACAGCGTGGTGATCACGCCGTTGCGGATCCGGTCGGCCAGCGCCTGCATCTCGGTGGCCTTCGCGGTGTCGCCGATCGCCGTGTACGCCTGCTGCGCGGCCATCGCGCCGCTCCAGACGTAGGCCGTCTCGGCCCGGTCCATGTTGCCCGCCCGCCAGTCGAAGGAGACCGCGTCGGCGTCGTTGCCGGTGAGAGCGCCCCAGTCGTACTCGATGACGCCGTTGTTGTTGTGGTCGTAGTAGGACAGCTGCCCCTTGGCGTCGCCCTCGGCGTACTTGGCCAGGGTGCCCGCGATCACGGGTTGGCCGCCGTGCACCTGGTAGCTGCGCCAGGCGGCCTCGGAGATGTACTGGGTGTAGGAGTTGGACCAGTTCTCCGGGTCGCCGGGGTTGTCCATGAACCGGCCGCCCTTGGAGGACTGGCCGACCGACAGCCACGGCCCGTAGGAGTAGATCGGGTCGCGCAGGTACTTGAGGTCGTCGATGTGCATCGGCTGGGTCAACGCGATGGCGTTGTTGTAGCCGGTCACGCCCTCGATCGACACCGGGAACTGGTAGTCCTGGCCGGGGATGTCGACGTCGAGGTAGTTGTAGCGCATCAACCACCAGCGGTAGTAGATGTTCTTCTTGATCGCCGGGTCCGGCACGTCGATGTAGGGGATGTTGTCCGCCCACCAGCGGTTGTAGGCGCGCACATGGGTGGCGAACGCGGTCGCCGGGGTGTAGCCGCGGTAGGCCTCGTACTCCGTCGCCGACTCGGGGATCTCGTCGGTCAGGAACCCGAGTACGACCTTGGTGGTGATCGACTGGCCCGCGGCCAGCGTGATCGAGCGGTCGAGACCGCCGCTCACCGGGGCGAACCCGTCACCGGACAGGCGGGGCCGGATGGTGGTGAGGTTGTTCTTCACCAGCCTGCTGCCGGTCAGCTCCGAACCGCCGGCGGTGGTCGCGTAGGCCGAGGTGGCCCGGAGTTTCAGCGTCGACGACGCGCTGCCGTTGTTGACGATCGTGAGGTTGGTGACGGCCACGTTGTTGTGGGTGATGAACTTCGCCATGTCGACCCGGATCGAGCCGCTGGTGTAGACGCCCTTCCAGTGGCTCGGCGTCTGCACGCGGCCGCTGACCTGTTCGGCGAACGTGCCGGGCGTGATCGCGACGGAGTAGGCGTTCTGGCCGCTGATGTTGTCCCAGTACGCGGCGTTGCCGCCGAAGCCGATGACGGCGGGGTCGTGGGTGTTCATGTACATCCCGCGGCCGCGGGTCATCAGCCAGGTGCCCGACGGGTCGTTGCCGGGCCGGGCGAGCAGCCGGTCCATCCAGAAGTCGGTCCCGGCGCTTTCGGCGTCGTAGATGGCTTTCATGGTGCTGCCGGTGTTGTAGCCGGCCGGTGGCGCGGGGATGGCGGGCCCGGAGAACGTGGGGTAGCCGATGGTCTGGGCGGCGTGCGCGGTGGACAGGGTCATGGGAATGGTCGGGGCGCTCGCGATCAGGAGCGCGGACAGCGCCAAAGCCCACCGCTTCCGCGGGGAGGAGCGAACGTGCGGCACGGTGTCACCTCCAAAGGTGGGACGGGATCAGGACTGGAACGCCATCCATTCCAGGACGCCGGTGGACAGACCGGTCTTCGAGGTGATCTCCAGCCGCAGCCGGGTGGTGCTGACCGCGCTGAACGTCGTGGAGTTGTAGGTGTTGCCCGCGACCCCGCAGGCGGACTGGCCGGGCACGGCGACGTAGGCGCTGCCGTTCCAGTACTGGACCCGGCAGGAGGCGGGGAGGTCGATGCCCTGGTCGTCGTCGAACCAGTAGGTGGAGACGCGGTTGACCGACCGGGCCGACGGCCAGGTGTACTCGATCCACTGGGTGCCCTGCTGCGGCCAGTTCCCGTAGGCGAGGTTGGCGCGGTCCGCCGAACTGCTCGGCACACCACCGTTGTTGACCGCGGCGAGGTCCTCCCACGCCGACACGTAGGACGTCGAGCGGGTCGCCGACGGTCCGAGGTTGGTGCCGCTGGGCGGTTGCGTCCGTCTCGCCCGTGTCAGGGGCGACCGGCCGGACGCCGACTGGTCGGCGTCCGGGCGTCGCCTGGTGGTCCTCGACTCCGCCGGTGACCTGGTCCGCGCCGGAGCCTGTACCCGGCTGGGTGCCTGCCCGCGCAGGCCGCACGCGGCGAACAGCCGTGCGGCCCGTGTCCTTGGCGTGGTCGTGTCGGGTGGTCGGGTCTGATGCTCGTCACGCACGCCTACCGGTTCGCTTTGGATCCCACTCCGCGTCAGGTCGGTGTGCTGCTCGCGCACGCGGGGGCGGCGCGGGTGTCCCACAACTGGTGTCTGGGGCAGGTCAAGGCGAACCTGGATCAGCGGGAGGCGGAACGTTCCTACGGTGTCGCCGAGGACGAGTTGACCCCGGTGTTTCCGTGGTCGATGTACGGGATGCGCAAGAAGTGGAACCAGGCCAAGGGCGAGGTCGCGCCGTGGTGGGCGGAAAATTCGAAGGAGGCCTACGCCACCGGTATCGACAACCTGGCCCGAGGACTGAAGAACTGGTCGGACTCGACGAAAGGCAAGCGGAAAGGCCCCCGGATGGGGTTCCCCCGCTTCAAGTCCAAGCGTAGATCCACTCCATCGTGCAGGTTCACCACCGGCGCCATCCGACTGGAAGAGAACCGCAAGCATGTGACGCTGCCGGTCCTGGGCACCCTCAAGACCCACGAGAACACCCGCAAACTCCACCGGCGGATCGCCAACGGGACCGCGAAGGTCACCTCGGCGACGGTGAAACAGGAGGCCGGCCGCTGGTACGTCTCCTTCTGCGTCCAGGTGGAGAAGCGGGACCGGGTGCCGGTGCGGCCGGACGCGGTCATCGGCGTGGACCTGGGAGTCAGGACGTTGGCGGTGTTCTCCGACGGTCGACCACCAGCCGGGAATCCCCGGCACTACGACACCGCCCGCCGGAAACTGGGGCGGTTGTCGCGCACCGTGTCCCGCCGGGTCGGCCCGGATCGGCACACCGGTCAACGGCCGTCGCACCGGTGGCAGCGGGCCAACGAGCAGCGCAACCGGGTTCATCACCGTGTCGCGAGTCTGCGGCGGGAGGGGATTCACCAGCTCACCACCGCGCTGGCCCGCGAGTACGGCACCATCGTGGTGGAAGACCTCAACGTGTCGGGGATGGTCAAGAACCGGACCCTGGCCCGTGTCGTCTCCGACGCGGGGTTCGGTGAAATCCGCCGCCAGCTCACCTACAAAACCCAGTGGAATGGTGGTCGGCTCGAAGTCGCGGATCGGTGGTTTCCCAGTTCGAAGACGTGTTCCGGCTGTCGGGCAGTGAAAACCAAGCTGTCCCTGCGGATACGGACGTATGTGTGTGACCGGTGCGGTCTGGTCCTGGATCGGGACGAGAACGCCGCACTCAACCTCGCCGCGCTGGTGAAGCGGCAGGTCGCCGGGAGTGGCCCGGAGACCCGAAACGGACGTGGAGCCGACCATAAGACCGGGCCTAGCCCGGCAGGTGGCTGTGAAGCGTCTACCTCGCACCGCACCTCCCGAGGTTCGGATCAGACGAGGACTTTCGTCCAGTGATGGGCGGATCACTGGGATTCACTGACTCTCAGTGCAACGGACATGCGCGTCACCTCTCGGGTGCGGCGTGGGAGCCGGCGCCCCCGTGCAGGCAGGGAGGGGGCGCCGGCGGGGGGTCAGCGGCCGTAGCGGCTCTTGAGGTGGCGCCACCAGTCGCGCAGCATCCACGTGTCGAATTCGGTGATGCGCGGGGAGCTGCCGGCCTTCATGACGAAGTTCGGCACGCCGCTGGGTGTCCAGTCGTAGAAGTCGTCGAGCCCGAAGGTGTGCCCGACCTCGTGTTGCAGGATCGTCACGTCGCTGGAGTCCAGACTGTTGACGAAGTACTCGCTGCCCATGCGCTGGCCCCAGTCGCCGCCCGCGCCGCCACCCATTCCGGCGGTCAGCCACAGCGACTGGTCGTAGTGGTGCGCCACCCCGCCGGGGCAGTTGCGGTAGGCGCCGTCGCGGACGAAGAACCGGCCGCACGGCTCCGCGCACTGCGGGGCGTTCTCCCGGATGTTGTTGACGTAGACGTCGACGGAGTTGTCCGACCACTGGAGCTGGGCGCGGTCGCGCACGGCCCAGCCGACGACCTTGATCGGCACGCTGGCGTAGGGCCAGTTGTTGTGCCCCGTCAGGGTGTCCGTCCACTTGCGGTACTGCTCGGCCAGCTTGGCGTGGATCCGGTCGCGCAGTGCGGCGGACACGGGCGCCGGGGAATCCCAGCGCACGCAGAAGTTCAGGTAGCCACCATTGGCGAACACCTGGTCCCAGCCGTAGTTGCGGAACCCGTACAGGTCGCCGTAGGTGCTCTCCTGGTGCGACCACACCTGGTTCAGCGGAGTCACCAGGTTCGACGGCGGACTCCACGTGGCCGGGTTGGCCGCCGCGGACGCGGGTGGTGTCACCACCCCGCCGACGGCCACGACACCGAGGAGCAGCGCCATCAGCGTTCTCTTCCAGGACCGCGCCATTGCGATCCCTCCTTCCGGTTGTGTCGGGGCGGCGGAATCAGCCCTTGAGCGCGCCGGAGGTGAAGCCGCGCACGTAGCTGCGCTGCAGGAAGGCGAACAGCACCAGGCACGGGACGGCCATGACCACGACGCCCGCTTCCAGCGCGGCGTAGTCGATGGACCCGTGGGTAGCGGTCCGCATGTTGACCACCGCGAGGGTGGTGGTGAAGTTCTCGGTGGAGTTGAGCAGGATCAGCGGGGCGAAGAACTCGCTCCACGAGGCGAGGAACGCGAACAGCCCCACGGTGACCAGGCCGGGGCGCACGGCGGGCAGCATGATCCGCACCAGCGTGCCGAACGAGGTGCAGCCGTCCACCCGCGCAGACTCCTCCAGCTCGTTGGGCACCGCGGCGAAGGAGTTGCGCATCATGAACACCGAGAACGGCAGCTGGAAGGTGATGAGCACCAGGCTCAACCCGACCAGCGAGTCCTCCAGGCCCAGCCACGCCAGCAGCACGTACAGCGCGATGAGGATCGTCGCGTACGGCACCATCAGGATCGCCAGGGTGACCAGGAACAGCACGTCCCTGCCGGGGAACCGGAACCGGCCGAAGGCGTAGCCGCCCAGCGTGGCGATCAGCAGCGTGCCACCGACCGTGAGGCCGCTGACCACGACGCTGTTGACCACGTGCCGCGGTCGCAGGCCGTCGTCCGCGAGGAACAGCCGGGCGTAGTTCTGCAACCCGAAGCCGGTGTCCGTGCGGACCGACGCGAACGCCGCCCACACCAAGGGGAACAAGAACAGGACGGCCAGCGCGGAGCCGGTCAGCCAGTAGCCCGTGCGGGACTCGCGGGATTCGCGCATGGCTCTCCCCCTCCTCAGGACGACCGGCGGCGCAGGACGCCGAGCTGGACGGCGCTCGCCGCGACGAGCACGACGAGCAGGACGACCGAGACGCCCGCGGCGGACCCGAGGTCGAGCCGCACGAACGCTTCGCGGTAGATCACCATCACCACCGAGGTGGTGCTGTTGTCCGGACCGCCGCGGGTGAGGATCCAGAACTGGTCGAACGCCAGCAGCGAGCCGGTGACGAGCAGGGTGAGCACCAGTGCGAGGGTGGGGCGCATCAGCGGCAGCGTGATGCCCCGGAACGTCTGCCAGCGGGTCGCGCCGTCCACCCGCGCGGCTTCGTAGACGTCCAGCGGGATCGCCTGGAGCCCGGTCAGCAGGATCAGCATGGTGAACCCGGCGAACCGCCACAGCACCAGCAGCACGGCCGAGCCCAGTGCGGAGTCGGGGCTGCCGCTGGTCCACGACACGTGCCCGTCGACGAGACCGATCGCGGTCAGCAGGTCGGTGACCGGGCCGATCTCGTCGCTGAGCAGGCCGAGGAACAGCAGCGACGCGCTGGCGAAGCCGACGGCCATCGGCAGGTAGAACGCGGTGCGGAAGAACCCCACGCCCGGCCTGCGCTGCTGCACCAGGAGTGCCAGTCCGAAAGCGACGACGAACAGCAGCACGGTGGTGATGGCCGTGTACTTGAGCGTGAACCACGCGGCCGTGCGCAGCAGTTCGTCGTCCGCGATCCGGGTGTAGTTGTCCGGGGCGTTGAGCCTCGGTTTGCCCATCAGCGGCCAGCGGTGCAGCGACATCCACACCACGAGCCCGAGTGGGACCAGGAAGAACAGTCCCACCACCACCGCGGTCGGAGCGGCGTAGAGGGCGCCGACGAGCGCCCTCCCGCGGTGTTGGCGCCGACGGCGCCGCGGTGGCTCCGCGGGCGCCGTCACCGCGGCGCGCCGCCTCGGTGGTGCGGTGGTGGTCATCTGGTCATCCCTGCCGGAGAGATTTGGTGATGGCGGTGTTGCCGTCGGCCAGCGCGGTCTTGGCGTCGCCGAACAGCGCTCCGCGCACCGTGCCGAGCCACGGGCTCTGCGGGTCGTTGAACGAGGCGTTGAAGTTGCGGGCGTAGGGCGTCTTCCCCTTGGCCACCAGGCCGTTGACCAAGACCAGGCGCGGGTCGGCCGAGGAGTACTTGTTGGCCGCGAGGTCGGTGCGGGTCGGCACGCCCTTGTTCTTCGCGATCACCTCGACCTGCGCCTCGTCGGAAGTGGTCCACTTCAGGAACTCCCACGCCTGGTCGACGTGCTGGCTGGTCGCGCCGATGCCGAGCGTGTCGCCGCCGACGAACGTGGACTCGCCGCCGTCCAGGCCGGTGATGGGGGCGATGCCCACCTTGACGCCCGCCTGCTCGATGGTGTCCAGCCAGACGGACGGTCCGGGAGCGATGCCGACCTTGCCGCCGCGCAGTGCGCCCAGCCACGTCGGTCCGGCCTCGTCCTTGGACGAGGGTGCGGCGACGCCATCCTCGTAGAGGCCTCGGTACAGGGCGAACACGTCGGCCATCGCCGACGAGTCGATCTTGGCCTGCTGCCCTTCGTCGTCGAGCACCTCGCCACCCGCGGCCCACACCGACGGCCACAGGGTGAACTCGACGCACCCGCCGCAGTTGCCGCCGAAGTAGGTGCCGTTGACGTCACCGCCGAGCGCGTCGATCTTGCGGGCGTGCTCCGCGACCTCGCGCAGGGTGCGCGGCGGCTTCTCGGGGTCGAGGCCCGCCTTGGTGTAGAGGTCCTTGTTGTACAGCATCACCGACAGGTCGATGGTGTGCGGCAGCGCGTAGTTGCGGCCCTCCCACGTGCTGGTCCGCACGTGCGACGGCGCCAGCCGGTCCTTGACGTCCAGCGCGCCGAACCGCTCGGTGATGTCCGTCCACAGGCCCTGCGAGGCGTACTGGGGCGCGAACACCACGTCCGAGGCGAACAGGTCGGGCAGCGACTTCGCCCCCGCCGCGGACGCGAGCTTGGCCGGGTACTCCTCGTTCGGGTACGCGGTCACCTCCACCTTGTCCTCGTGCGTGGCGTTGTAGGCGTCGGCGTACGCCTTCGACACCGACTCGGTGGCTGCACGGGTCCACATGGTCAACACCACGCTCCCGCCACCGCTGGACGCACCGGTGTCGGCACAGGCGGCGGTGACGAGCACCAGCACGAGCAGACAGGCCCGAAGCCCTTGTCTTCTCACCGTTCTCTCCTTTGAGCGCGGTTCGGACGAATCAACCGGACGGCAGCCAGACGCGCATCGTGGACGGACCGCCGCGAGCCCAGCGGTGGTACGGCACGAGCGTGTAGGGCGTGCAGGGGCCCGCGCCGACCGAACCGGAGCCGTACGGCCACGGCAGTCCGGCGGGGGCGTCGAAGCGGGCGCGGACCACGACGCCGCCGGGTCCGTCCACCGGTGCGGTGAACGGGTCGACGCGCACGGTGTCGAGGTCCTCGTGGGTCGACTCGGCGCAGTACACGAGCGGGCCGCGTTCGACCGCCACGCACCCGCGCACGGCGTCGATGCGGGGATCGGGAGCGGTGAACCGGGGTCTCATGGGCAGCTCCAGCCGGAGTTCCTCCCCCACCTCGAAGGTCCGGTACACCACGACGGTCCCCACCGGCGCCCGGTTGCGGCCGTTCCGGGTCTCCAGCACCGCGCCCTCGGCCCACTGCGGCACGCGCAGCGTGATGGACCACGGCTGGTCGTCGGTCTTGACCACGCGCACGGTCACCACGCCGTCGTCCGGGTAGGCCGTGCTGACCCGCAGCCCCACCTCGCGGCCGTCGGCGAGGCGGGTGTCGATCTCGGCGTCCAGGTACTGGTGCAGGCGGACGCCGGTGTCGTCGACCGAGGCCGCGTAGCAGGCCAGCGAGGCCAGTAGGCGGGCGGAGTTGGGCAGGCAGCACGACACCTCGAACCACGGCGCCCTCGGTCCGCCGCCGAACCCGAGCTGCTCCTGGTCGTCGGGCAGCACGGTCGTCGGCGTGCGCTGGTGCAGGCTGTTGGCGTAGAAGAAGGAGCGGCCGTCGTCGCCGATGGCGGTGGCCACGACGTTGTGCAGGACGCGTTCGACGACGTCGTCGTAGCGGCCCTCGCCGGTGGCGAGTACCAGCCGCCAGGCCAGCATGACCGCCGCGACCCCGGCGCACGTCTCGGAGTAGGCGCGATCGGCGGGCAGCGCGAAGTCGTCGCCGAACGCCTCGTCGGTGTGGCGGGACCCCATGCCGCCGGTGATGTACGTGCGGCGGGCCAGCGCGTGGTCGAACTGGGCGGCGACGGCGCGCAGCAGGTCGTCGTCACCGATCTCCACCGCCACGTCCACCGCGCCGCTGGCGAGGTAGAGGGCGCGCACCGCGTGGCCGTGCAGCGCGGTCGACTCCAGCACGGGCGTGTCGTCGCTGAAGTAGGACCAGCCGAACTGGTGTCGCGGCAGGGTGCGGTGCCCCCGCCGTTCGACGAACAGGGCGGCCTGGCGCAGGTAGCGCTCCTCGCCCGTGACACGGGACAGTTCGGCCAGCGCCACCTCGATCTCGGGGTGCCCGCACACGTCCTGCCTGCCGTCCGGGCCGAACACGGCGCACACGTGGTCGGCGAGGCCGCGGGCGACGTCCAGCAGCAGGTCCGGTCCCGCGGTGCGGGCGCGGGCGACGGCGGCCTGGATCAGGTGACCCGCGCAGTACAGCTCGTGGCCCCACGCCAGGTCGCTGTAGCGGGAACGCTGCTCAGCGCCGCCGAACGCCGTGCCGACGTAGCCGTCGGGCTCCTGGGCCGCGGCGATCATCCCGGTCAGCTCGGCGATCCCCGCTTCCAGCACCGGGTCTGGTGCCCGACCCGATTCCCAGCACATCGCCTCCAGCAGCTTGTAGACCTCGGAGTCGGAGAACTCCCGGCCGCGCCGGTCCGGCGAGCCGGCGCCCGCGGTGAAGTTCCCGGTCCAGCCGAGCCGGTCCAGCCACGAGCGGATGTGCGGCAGCGTCGCGGAGGCGTTGACCTCCTGGCGGGCGGCCCAGAAACCACCGGTGACGCGGACCTCGCCCAGCCCCAGCGGCCGCAGCACGCCGCGCGACGGCGCGACGGGACGACTTCCGACAGCGGTGGTGTCCGGCGAAGTCAGCGTCATCCCCAGCCTCCACGGTGTCAACGGGTCCGGTGCGGCCCGCGCAACTCGTACCCTGGCAGTCGAAAAGCTTTTCGGCAATCATGGGATTTTGATCTGCAGAACGACGTGCCGATCGCTCTAGCTGGCCATATGATCGAATCGTCGTTCGACAACTTTTCGAAAGGCTTTCGATGGGCAGACGGCGGTCGGACACGACGACCCTCACCGACGTGGCTCGCCTGGCGGGCGTGTCGGTCTCCACCGCGTCGAAGGCGCTCAACGGGCGGGACGAGGTGGCGCCCGCCACGCGCGAGCGCGTCCAGCGGGCCGCGGCCGACCTGTCGTTCCAGCCGAACGCGCTCGCCCGCGGCCTGATCTCCGGGCGCACGGGCACGATCGGGCTGCTCACCGACGAGCTGGGCGGCCGCTTCGCCATGCCCATCCTGCTCGGCGTGGAGAACGCGCTGGCCAACAAGCAGATGTCCGTGCTGCTGTGCGATGCCCGCGGGGACGCGATCCGCCGCCGCCACTACATCAGCACGCTCCTCGCCCGGCAGGTCGACGGGTTCATCGTGCTCGGCGACGACAACGGCCTGCGCCCCTCGCTCACCCACGAGATCCCGGTGCCCGTGGTCTACGTCTACGGCGAGTCCGACCACCCCGACGACCTGTCGGTGCTCGCCGACGACGAGGGCGGTGCCCGGCTGGCCGTCGAGCACCTGGTGTCGTTGCGGCGCAGGCACATCGGGCACATCACCGGCCCGCAGACCTACCGCGCCGCGCGCGACCGGGTCACCGGGATGCGGCGGGTGCTGGCCGAGCACGGCCTCGCCATGGCGGGCGGCGCCCCGCTGCACGGCCAGTGGTCGCAGCGGTGGGGCAGGCACGCCGCCCGCGTGCTGCTCGCGACCGCGCCGGAGGTGGACGCGGTCTTCTGCGGCAACGACCAGATCGCCGTCGGCGTCGCCGACGTGCTCAGCGAACTGGGCAGGAGGGTGCCCGAGGACGTGGCCATAGTGGGCTACGACAACTGGGACGAGTTCGCCGCGGACTGCAGGCCGCCACTGACCACAGTGGACCTGGACCTGGAGGAACTGGGCACCACGGCGGCCGGGCTGATGTTCGACGCGCTGGACGGGCGGCGGCAGAGCGGGCTGGTGCGCCACCCGTGCCGCCTGGTGGTCCGCGAGTCCACCGCGCCGCTGACGACCTGACCCGGCATGATTCCCAGGTTAGGGGCTCCGCCGGAGGACGAGCCGGTGGATACTGTGCCGACTTCACGTGGCCGGCACCGCATCGCGGCGCCGGCCACGCGGCGATGAGAGGTGAACGATGGTGGCCACGAATCAGCAGACCCGGCGGGGTGGTTTGGCGCCGGTCGCCCAGGCGCGGTTGGCGCTGTGGGCGTTCGTCGTCGGCAACGTGGCGATCGTCGAGATCCTCTTCCTCACCGCGACCACCGGCAAGAACGAAATCCTCACGGTCGCCAAGTTCTTCGGCCTGCACACCGCGCTGATCATGATGTTCCAGCTGCTGCTGGTGGCCCGGCTGCCGTGGCTGGACCGGCGCATCGGCATGGACCGGCTGACGTCGTGGCACCGGTGGGTGGGCTTCACACTGCTCTGGACGGTGCTCACGCACGCCACGCTCGTGGTGCTCGGCTTCGCGACGCTGGACAACGCCTCGATGGGCAAGACGTTCCTGGCACTGGCAGGCGTTCCCGCCTCGCTGCTCGGCATGCTCGCGGCCACCACCATCGTGGTGATCGGGGCGATCTCGATGCGGTACGTGCGCCGTCGGCTGAAGTACGAGACGTGGCACGGCCTGCACCTGCTGCTCTACGTGGCGCTGGGCCTGGCGTTCGTGCACCAGCTGCTCGAGACGACGACGTTCAAGTCCTCGGTGTTCGCGGTGGTCTACTGGTGGGCGCTGTGGCTCTTCGCGTTCGGCTCGCTGGTCGCCGGGCGGATCGTGGTGCCGCTCGTGCGCAACTCCCGCCACCAGTTCCGGGTCGCGGCCGTGGTGCCGGAGTCGCCGAACGTGGTGTCGGTGCACGTCACCGGTC
>JBDSAJ010000206.1:0-5568 GCA_039922235.1 Umezawaea sp. | reverse complement strand
GCCGCGGTGATCACCGCGAGCGGTGTCCTGCTGGAGTCCGGACTTCGGTCCGGTGTCACGGCCGAGCGCTACGCCGCCGCGACCGTGGTGGTAGGCGGCAAGCAGGAGCTGGCCGAGACCGGGGGTCCGTCCACCCCGTTCGCCGAACGCGTCACGCTGCCCGCCGACGTGGCGGACCGGATCGGGCAGGTGCCCGGTGTCGAGCGGACGGTGGCCGAACGCAGCGTGGACGTCACCGTCCTGTCCGCCAAGGGAGACGTCCCGGTGTACGCACACGGCTGGTCGTCCGCCCAGCTGGCGCCGTTCACGCTGACCGCGGGCCGGAAGCCGGAAGCACCGGGCGAAGCCGTGCTGGACCAGGGACTCGCGGCGAGCGCCGGACTGTCCACAGGGGACACCACCCGGATCGCGGTCGGCGCCGTCCCCGCGGACTACCGCGTCGTCGGGCTCGTCTCGGCTCCTTCTCTGACCAGGCAATCCGCCGTTTTCGTGACCGATGACGTGGCCTCGGGCCTGTCCGGCAGGCCGGACCGGATCACCGCGGTCGGTGTGCACGCGGAGTCCGGAGTGGACGCCGGCACGCTGGCCGACCGGATCACCGTGGCGATCGGGAACGTCCCGCTGGTCACCTACACCGGAGCGGAGATCGGCGACGTCGAGTTCCTGGACGTCGGCCAGGCGCGGAGCTTCCTGACCCTGCTGTCCGGATCGCTCATGGGCACCGTCGCGATGGTGGTGCTGTTCGTGGTCGCCTCCACGCTGGGCCTGTCGATCCAGCAGCGACGGCGGGAACTGGCGGTGCTGAGGGCGATCGCGGCCACCCCGAGGCAGATCCACGGGATGATCCGCGCCGAGGTGCTGCTCGTGTCGGTGGCAGGCGGCCTGCTGGGCAGCCTGCCCGGCTTCGCTCTGGCGGGACTCCTGCGGGACGCCTTCGCCGCGGCCGGTGTGCTGCCGTCGGACTTCGACCTCGCCTTCAGCCCGCTGCCCGCCGTGGCCGCACTGCTGCTGTGCGTGCTCGGCGGACTCACGGCGGGGTACTTCGCGGCCCGACGGCTGGCGAAGGCCAACCCCGTCGACGCGCTCGGCGAGGCGGCGGTCGAACCCGCGGCCCTCGGCACCACGCGGCGGGCGTTCGGCGTCGGCTTCATCGCGGTCGGCGTGGTGGTGGGCACGGTGGTACCGCTGGTGGTGCCCGGTGTCGCGGGTGTCAGCGGCGCGGCCGGTTCGGTGCTGCTGCTGATGGTCGGCACCGCCATGCTCGGCCCGCACCTCATGCGGATCGCCACCGCGACCGTCGCCCCGGTGCTCAACCGCGGGAGGATCAGCGGCTACCTCGCGGTGGCCAACACGCGGGCCAACGCCCGGCGCCTCAGCGGAGCGGTGATCCCGCTCGCGCTCGCCGTCGCCATGGCCGCGGTGCAGGTCTTCACCATCACCACCGCCGACGCCGCGGCGGCCGACCAGGTCGAGGCCGGGGTCACCGCGGACTTCGTGCTGTCCGGGCAGTCCGGCCTGGCGCCGGAGGTCGTGGACGCCGTGCGGCAGGTGCCGGGGGTGTCGGACGCGCTGCCGGTCGTGCAGACCCAGGTGGTGCTGTCGTACCCGATGCTGGACGAAATCCAGAACGAGCCGTTCGCCGCGCAGGGCATCGCGCCGGAGCACGTCAGGTCCACCATGGATCTCGGGGTGACGTCGGGCTCGCTGGACGAGGTGCGCGGCGACGCCGTCGCGCTGAGCACGAACGCGGCCGAGACCGCCGGGGTCAAGATCGGCGACAGCGTGCACGCGTACCTCGGCGACGGCGCGGAACGGGACCTGAAGGTCGTCGCGCTCTACGCCAACGGCCTCGGGTTCGGCGACGTCACAGCGTCGCGCGACCTGCTCGCCGAGCACACCGCGGGAGGTCTCGACGACTCGGTGCTGGTCTCCGCGGCCGACGGCGCAGACCTCGCCCAGGTCGGTACGGCGCTGGGCGCGCTGGCCACGCGGTACCCCGGTCTGCGGGTGCTCGACCGCTCGGCCTTCGCCGCCGCCCAGCAGGACCTGCGCGGGCAGCAGTCGTCGACCAACCTCATCGGCAACGGGTTCCTGCTGCTCTACCTGGTGATCGCGGTGGTGAACACGCTGGTGATGGCGACCGGCGCGCGGACGCGCGAGT
The DNA here is from genome assembly GCA_039922235.1 of Umezawaea sp. Lineage (GTDB taxonomy): Bacteria > Actinomycetota > Actinomycetes > Mycobacteriales > Pseudonocardiaceae > Umezawaea. Next base: position 3,407 of record JBDSAJ010000206.1, on the reverse strand, counting down.
TCGCGATGCTGCGGCTGATCGGCACGAACCGCAGGCACGTGCGGCGGATGATGGCGCTGGAGGCCGGGATCGTGGTCGGTGCGGCCACCGTGATCGGCACGGCGGTCGCGGTCGTGCCGCTGATCGGGATCAGCATCGCGACGACCGGGCGCGTGCTGCCCACCGTCGACCCGGCGATCTACGGCGGCATCGTGCTGGTCACCGCCGTGATCGGGTTCTCGGCCATCGTGCTGGCCACCCGGTCGGCGCTGCGCGGTCGCCCCGTCGACGCCGTTGGTGCGGGCGCCTGACGTGGCCGGAACCCGCCTCGTGCCACGATTGTCCTCGGCCCCGCCGTCCGCAGAGGAGCACGTCACCTTGACCGACCCAGCTCCGGACCGGCAGTGGCCGAAGGCCTGGCGGTTCCTCGCCGTCACCGCCCTGGTGGGGCTCAAGGCCCTGTTCGGGCTGGTGTCGATCATCGTGTGCGTGGCGTTCGTCGTCACGCTGCCGCTGCTCCCCCGCGTGATCGCGTTCGCCCGTCGCCTCGCGGCTGGCGAACGCGAGCGCACCGGCCGATTCCTGGCCACCACGATCCCCGCGCCACCGTCGGCGACGGACGGCGGCGTGGCGGCCGCGGCGACCAATCCCCACGACCGCCGGACCGTCCAGTGGCTCGCGCTCCAGGGCACCGTCGGGCTGCTGGCGGGGTTCGTGGCCATCGGGTCGCCGATGGGGGTGCTGCAGAACGTGGGCGTGGCCGTGCTGTGGCCGATCCTCCCCGGCGCCGAGAACACGGTGGCCATGTCGGTGTCGTCGTGGGGCGACGCGGCGCTGACGCTGCTCGTCGCCGCGGGCTACGGCCTGTTCGGCGTGCTGGCCGTGCCGCCGCTGGCCCGCTGGTACGCGAAGGTCAGCGCCGCCCGGCTCGCGCCGCCGAAGCAGACGCTCGTCGCCCGGCTGGCGGAGGTCACCGCGACGCGGGCGGCAGCGCTGGAGGCGCACGGCACCGAACTGCGGCGCATCGAGCGCAACCTGCACGACGGCACGCAGAACCGGCTCGTCGCGGTGGTGATGCACCTCGGCATGGTGGAGCGGGCGCTGACCCGCAACCCCGCCGCGGCGCTGCCGATGGTGCTCACCGCCCAGAACGCGGCCACCGACGCGCTCGCCGAACTCCGCGAGGTGGTCCGCGCCATCTACCCGCCGGTGCTGGTCGACCGTGGCCTCTCGGGCGCGGTGGCGTCGCTGGTGGCGCACTGCGCCATCCCGTGCACCCTCGACGAGCACCCGATCCCCCGACTGCCCGCGGCCGTGGAGTCGGCGGCGTACTTCGTCGTGGCGGAGGCGCTCACCAACGCCGTCAAGCACAGCGGGGCGGACCGGATCACCGTGAGCCTGCGCGCGGAGGACGACGTGCTCGTCGTGGAGGTCGCCGACAACGGCCACGGCGGCGCCGACCAGGCGCAGGGCAGCGGGCTGCTCGGCATCCAGCGCCGGATCGCCGCGTTCGACGGCACGACGAAGATCCACAGCCCGGTAGGTGGACCCACTGTCCTGCGGGTGGACCTGCCTGCGGGACCATGAGCCGTGCGCATCGTGATCGCTGAGGACGACGCCCTCCTGCGGGAAGGCCTCACGCACCTGCTGCGAGCCGAGGGCATGGAGGTCACCTCCGCCGTCGACAACCCGGACGACCTGCTCACGGCCCTGGCCTCCGACCGCCCCGACGTCGCGCTGGTGGACGTCCGGATGCCCCCGACGTTCCGCGACGAGGGGTTGCGCGCCGCCGTGCAGGCCCGGAAGCAGTGGCCCGGTCTCGCGGTGCTCGTGCTGTCGGCGCACGTCGAGGAGAGCTACGCGACGGAACTGCTGGCGGACGGCGCGGGTGGGGTGGGGTACCTGCTCAAGGAGCGGGTCGGCAAGGTCGCCGACTTCCTGGACGCGCTGCACCGGGTGGCGGCGGGCGGGACGGCGTTGGACCCCGAGGTCGTCACCCAGCTGCTCGTGCGTCGGCGCGCTGACGACCCGTTGCAGCGGCTGACGCCTCGGGAGCGAGAGGTGCTCGGGTTGATGGCCGAGGGGCACTCGAACGCCACGATCGGCGGGATGCTCGTGGTGAGCGACGGGGCGGTGCACAAGCACATCGGGAACATCTTCACGAAGCTCGGGCTGCCGACCACGGATGCCGGGCACCGGCGAGTGCTCGCGGTGCTGGCCTACCTGAAGGCCTGAGCGTTCAGGTCGTCGTTCAGGTCGCGAAGACGCGGTGGCGCGTCCTGGCCAGCAGCAGGTAGAGGTGGCAGCCCAGGCACACGCCGAACACGGCGTTGAGGAGTGCGGCGGCCAGTGCCAGTGCGGTGGCGACGGCGCCAAGGGTGGTCGCTCCGGTGGCGTAGCCGAGCGCGCCCAGCGAGGCGAACACGCAGCCGACGCCCTGGGAGAACCGGAGCGGGCCCTCAGCCTCCAGGTCGGTTGGTGGGGCCAAGCGGGACTGGAGCGTCTTCCGGTAGGCGACGCCGTAGGGGTTGAGCTGGAGGCCGAAGGCCGCGCACAGGCCGAAGAGGAGCGCTTGGGCGAGGAGGAGGCGGGCGCTGCCCGTCGCCAGGCCGATGGCCAGGACGGCGCTGGTCATCGCCGCGGTGAAGCGGACACCCCTCGGGTCCACGCCCCGTGCGGGGCGGGGGTCGTGCCCGTGCTGTTCGGCCATGTGTCCTAATCAAACGGGCTGCGGAGCGGGAGTCAAGATCACTCCGCTTTGTTCGCTCGATCGGTCGATGCCTGCGGCGACTGGTGGGTCTCGCCTGATGTCGTGGTCAGGCAGGCGGCATCGGCTACGACAGCCGGGTGCGCGTCCGGCCCGCCCGCCGCGGTGGTGATCGAAGTTGCTCTCATGTCCGGTCCTTCTCCCGATTCCGGTGTTCCCGCTGTGCGAACCCGACGGGTGCCCACGCGACGCGGGGTCATGCCCGAGAACCCCTGATCCACCACCAAAAAGCCGACCGGCCGACTCGCGTGTCCCTCGTTCGGACACCGCGTGTCGACCGGTCGGGCACCCGTCGAACGGCGGGCCGACCACGAGGTGTGGCGGCGAGTTCGACGGGTAACCCGGTGCGCCCCAGCAACACCTGACAGCGGAGGTGCACCATGACCCAGCCCGACCCGGCAGACGCCGAAACTCCTCGTGATCCCGAGGAGTTCGCGGAGGACGCGGGCGTCGACCCCACACCGCAGGAGGTCGACCGGTACCTGGAACTCGCCGAGGAAGTCCCGCCCTGGTCCGAGCCCGACCGCGGGTGACGACGTCAGTCGGCTTCGGTCGAGGGTGTCCGGATCGCCTCGGCGACGGAGCCGCCCGCGTCGTCCGAGGTCTGCCCCCGGTCCACCGCCTCCCGCCGTACTTCCTCGTCGTACGGGTTCCCGGCGTC
>JBDSAJ010000205.1:0-6557 GCA_039922235.1 Umezawaea sp. | reverse complement strand
AGTGCTGACGACAGCTGGTTTTGGTACAAACTGAAGCTACTAATGAGATCGTCGCCGTCACGGCTCGGCGATGTCCAGGGTGACCTTGGACAGCGGGCAGCCCACGCACGTCAGGACGTAGCCGTCGGCCTTCTGCCGCGGCGTCAGGCAGTTCGGCCCGTTCATCTCGACCTCCCCGCCGCGGAGCCTCACCATGCAGTCCCCGCAGTTGCCGACCGTGCACGAGTACGGCATCGGCAGCCCGGCCGCGAGCCCGGCGTCGAGCAGCGTCTGACCGGGCTCGACCACCACCGAGCCGACCTCGTGCGTCCCGTCCTCGACGACCATCTCCTGCGGTGCCGTGGTCGTGGGGGTCTGGTCGGCCCCGCTGGTGTAGCGCTCCTGGTGCACGCGGTCGTCCGGGACACCGAGTTCGGCCAGCACGCCCCGGACCGTGTCCATCAGCCCTTCGGGCCCGCACAGGTAGTACCGGGCGTCGTCCGACGGCCGCAGCCCGGTGAACCAGCCGCGCACACCCGCGGCGTCGAGCCGTCCGCGTTCCCGCGTCAGGACGTGCGTGATCGACAACCGCTCCGGGTTCTCCCCTGCCAGCCTCCGGAGTTCGTCGGCGAAGATCACCTCTTCCTCGCTGCGATTGCCGCAGAGCAGCGCGATCCGGTTGGCGGCCGGTGCCGCCAGAATCGTCCGGACCATGCTCATCATCGGGGTGACGCCGCTGCCCGCGGCGACCAGGACGACCTCGTGCGTCGCCGCCGGGTCGGCGTGGAACGCCCCGGACGGACCGCGCACCGACAGCCGGTCCCCGGCACTCAGGTTCTGGTGGACGTGGGTCGAGAACCGGCCGCCTTCCACCCGCTTGACCGTGACCTCCAGCCGCGCGGCCCCCGGCGCCGACGACGCGGAGTAGGCGCGCCGCACCGGTCGACCGTCGACGTCCGCGACCAGCGTGAAGAACTGCCCCGGCCGGAAGTCGAAGGACACCGGGCGTTCGGCGTCCTCCAGCACGAGGGTGACCGCGCTGGGCGTTTCCCGGCGCACCTCGGCGATCCGCACCTCCCGCAACCGGTTCTCCGCAGCGGGGCGCTCCGACCGCCCGTCCCGCCGTTGGCCGACCTCGACGTCCTCGTAGCCTTCCTTCCGCAGCCCGGACTGGTAGGCGCGGTCTATCGCCAGCCGCATCCCCCGGCCGAGTCCGGGGATCTTCGTGACGGCCTTGAACACGCGGGCGAGCAAGCCCCTCTCGGCGGCGGCCAGGTTCGCGGCGAGGTGGTCACCGGCCATCACCATCAGGTCCGGCGCCGTGTCGCGATCGAGGTGCGCGGCCGCTGTCCACACCCGCGAGCGCGCCACGGCGTCACTGGCGGTCACCTCGGCGTGGTCGACGTCGATGAGCAGCGCCGCGTGCGGAGGCATCCCGCGCAACGCCATCGTCTCCAGCAACGCGGGATCGTCGGTGATCGAGCCCCAGCCGCGGACGTGCAGCACGCCGGTCCGACCTGGGACGAGTGCGGCGAACGAGATCCGGTCGTCCTGGAGGAGGTTGTGGAGGCTGTCCGCGCGCTTGTTGCCCTTGCGGTCCGGGATGACGAGCGTCCGGCCGTCGAGGATCCGCGCGACGGCCTGCCGGTCCCCGCGCGGACTGGTGTCACTGCCGCCGGAACCATCCCAAGTGGACAGGATGAGGAACGGGGCAGCGGCGAGGAAGTCCGCGACGCCAGGTCCGCGCAACGGCCCCTCGCCCTCGACCTCCGGCGCGGGTTCGGCGGAAGAGGGCGGCTGCCACAGCCGCGAGCGGATGACGGCCTGCGCGCAGTGCACGTACGCCTCCTCGACGTCGACGAACGTCTCGGCACCCTTCCGCTTGGCCACGGAACCGTTGACGCGCAACGTCTCCCCGACACCTGGCAGGAGGAAGACAAACGACACCGGGCCGTGCGCCTCGCCGTCGGGCAGGGTGAACGACATCCGCGTGGGCGAGTGGACGCGCACGAATCCCGGTGTGCCGCCGATGAACGTCGTGCGGCTGACGCCGTCGGCATCGCGGTAGCCGAAGCCCGCGAGCGGGCAGCGCGCCAGGACGACCCGGCAGCCCTCGTCGAGTGCGCTGACCTGCTTCAGCATGATCATCGACGCAGGCTGCCCCAGTGCCGCCTCGACCTCGCCGACCGTCGTCATGCGGTGGAGCGCGCTCGATCCACCGCGGCCGTCGGCATCAGGTGTGGTCACCGTGTGCGCCTTCGAGGTCACGAGGCACTGCCTGGAGTATTGTTTCCGCAGCTCATGGCACTATTATGAGCATTAGCTCAGGTATTTGCTACTCGCTTTTGCCGTCATCGAGGAGGACCAGGATGCCGTCGGCAGACCGCCGCTTAGAGCCACGTCGGAAGCCCAGCCAGGTGCGCGCCGAGCTCACGCGCGAGCGCATCCTCACCGCGGCTGCTCACGTTTTCGCCGAGCACGGCTACGCCGCCGGCACCACCAACCGCATCGCCGAACGCGCCCGCGTCTCCATCGGCTCGCTGTACCAGTACTTCCCGAACAAGGACGCCATCCTCGCCGAAATCCTGATCCAGCACATCGACCGCGGCAGCTGGACCGGGGCCGCCGAACTCGACCTCTCGCCGGGGACGCTGGAGGCGACGGTCCGAACGCTGATCCGCGACGCGATCGACAACCACAGCGACGATCCCCGGCTGCTCCGGGTGATGATCGAGGAGGCGCCCGCCTCCAAGGAACTGCTCGACACGATCAACCGGCACGGGAAGCTGCGCACCGCCCAGGTCCGCGACGTCCTCATCCGGCACCCGGACATCCACGTGGACGACCCCGACGTCGCCGCGGAGCTCATCCTCTTCACGGTGGAGGTGAACACGCACAAGTTCATGGCCTCTCCGCAGACCACCCCTGTCGAGACGTTCGAGAACGAGCTGGTCGCCATGATGACCCGCTACCTGCGCGGGGATCGCTAGGACCCGGCGCCCATCCGGTCCGCCTCCTCGGTCGCGCTCGCCAGGCTGCGCTCGACGAACCGGAACAGCACGGCCTGCTCGTCCTCGGCGAAGTCGGCCAGGTCGCGGTAGGCGCGCTCGGTCAGGCCCGCGTAGTAGGCGTTGATGCGCTCCAGGCCTTCGGGCGTCGGCACGACGACGACCTTGCACCGATCTTGGGGTCGGGCGCGCGGGTGACGCAGCCCGCGGCCTCCAGCCGGTCGACCATGCGCGTGGCCGACCCCCCAACGCGCAGCGTTGGGGGGTCTACATATGCCCCACCTCGCGAGTCCACCGCTCAGACCCCCAACCCTCACCCAGGTTGCGCGGCTGTTCCACACGGGGTGCCTGAGCATTCGACTCGCGCGTGGCCCAGCTGGTCAGGCCTTGGCGGGCGCGTTCTCCCCCAGCATGGCCGCCGTGGCCTCTTCGACGATGTCGCGCATGGTCCGTTCGGCGGCCGCGGCGTCGCCTGCCAGCACGGCTTGGGCCACGTCGGCGTGCCAGCGGATCGCCGTGGGTTCCGGTGTGGACGGCATCAGGTGGTGGTGGGTGCGCCCGGTCAGCACGGCGGCGACCATGCCGCTCAGCGCGCTGAGCATCTCGTTGCCGGAGGCCTCGAGCAGCGTGCGGTGGAAGAGGATGTCCGCCGCGAGGTAGGCCTCCAGGTCACCGGACCGGCCGTGCACCGCCATCTCCATCACGGCACCGGTCAGCGTGCCGCACTGCTCGGGGGTCGCGCGCCGGGCGGCGAGCCCCGCGGCGACCGGCTCCATCCCGCGACGCAGTTCGCTGAGGGATCGGAGTTGTTCGTCGCGGCCCGCGCCCACCAGCCGCCACGTGATGATCTGCGGGTCGAAGACGTTCCAGCTCGTGCCCGGAGCGACCGTGATCCCGACCCGGCGACGGCTGACGACCATGCCCATCGACTCCAGCACCCGGATCGTCTCGCGGATCACCGACCGGGACACCCCGAACCGGGACTCCAGCTGTTCGATCCGCAGCACCTCACCCGCGGACAGGTCGCCGGACGTGATCAGCACGCCGAGCTGGTCCAGAACGCTGCTGTGCAGGTCGACTCGGTCGTTGTCCGTCATGGCCCTAATCATCACACGATTCGGCCACATTAACCTGGAGCTGACCTAAAGATCTGATCTTTGAGCAATTGGGCGTTGAAAGATAGGTTCAATGATGCCAGGATGAGACAAACGTCACCCGAGAGGTCAACGATGATCGACGTACGACGGTCCCCACCAGCGCCCCTCCTGGCGATCATGGGCGTGTCCGGCTCCGGCAAGACCACCCTCGGCGCGGCACTGAGCCAGCGGCTGGGGTTGCCCTTCGCCGACGCCGACGACTTCCACAGCTCCGCCAACCTCGCCAAGATGTCGGCGGGCACTCCCCTGGACGACACGGACCGCCTGCCGTGGCTGTGCACCATCGGCGACTGGCTGGCAGCCCACTCGGCCACCGGCTGCGTGCTGAGCTGTTCGGCCCTCAAACGCTCCTACCGCGACCTGCTCCGCGCGTCCGCTCCCGCGCTGAGCTTCGTCCACCTCAACCCGCCACCCCCGGTGGTACATCGGCGGATGGCGGGCAGGCTCGGGCACTTCATGCCCGCGTCACTGGTGGATTCCCAATTCCAGGCACTGGAACCACTTCGCCCCGACGAGCCGGGGATCACCCTGGACCTCGACCTGCCCGTCGACCAGCTGGTGACCGCCTGCCTGGTCACCCCCACACCAGGAGAATGACGCATGCAGTCCATGCAGCTCGCCGCGGCGCAGACCGCCTCCAGCGGATGGCTGGTGTCGGCGGCACTCATCGGCATCGCCCTGATCGTCGTGCTCATCACGTTCTTCAAGGTCCACCCGTTCCTCAGCCTGACCCTCGGCGCCCTGCTCGTCGGCATCGTCGGCAAACTGCCGGTCGCCGACACCATCACCGCGTTCAGCAAGGGGTTCGGTGACACCGCGGCAGGCGTCGGCGGGCTCATCGCGCTCGGCGCGATGTTCGGCAAGCTGCTGGCCGACTCCGGCGGCGCCGACCAGATCGTCGACACCATCGTCGGACGGTCCAGCAGGCGATTCCTGCCGTGGGCGATGGCACTGGTCGGTGCGCTCATCGGCCTGCCGATGTTCTTCGAGATCGGCCTCGTCCTGCTGATGCCGGTCATCTTCCTGGTGGTCCGCCGCTCCGGCCTGTCGCTGATCCAGGTCGGCATCCCCGCACTGGCAGGCCTGTCGGTGATGCACGGGCTCGTACCGCCGCACCCCGGCCCGCTCGTGGCGATCGCCGCGCTCAAGGCGGACCTCGGCATCACGCTCGCGCTCGGCGTCCTGATCGCGATCCCGACCGTCGCGCTGGCAGGCCCGCTCTTCGCCCGCTACGCCTCCCGCTGGGTGGACGTCCCCGCCCCGGCGTTGTTCATCAGCGAGACCGACGACCAATCGGACGACGACTCGGACACCACCACACCCCGTTCCCGCCCCTCGTTCGGCATGACCATCGCCACCGTGCTGCTCCCGGTCGTGCTGATGATGGGCAAGGCGCTGGCCGACATCTTCGCGGCACAGGGCTCCGGCATCCGCGTCGTGCTGGACAACCTCGGCACCCCGCTGGTGGCACTGCTCATCGCGGTGCTCGTCGCGATGTTCACCCTCGGCCGCGGCTCCGGCATGGACCGGCGGGCGGTCGCCACCTCACTGGAGCAGTCCCTGCCGCCGATCGCGGGCATCCTGCTCATCGTCGCCGCCGGTGGCGGCTTCAAGCAGACCCTCATCAGCACCGGGATCGGCAAGCTCGTCGCGGACTGGGTCGCGGGCAGCGGCCTGTCCGTCCTGCTGCTCGCCTGGCTGGTCGCCGTCCTCATCCGACTCGCCACCGGATCCGCCACCGTCGCCACGGTCACCGCGTCCGGCATCCTCGCCCCGCTGGTCACCACCCTCAGCCCCGGCGAGACATCACTGCTCGTCCTGGCGATCGGCGCGGGTTCGCTGTTCTTCTCCCACGTCAACGACGCGGGCTTCTGGATGGTCCAGGAGTACTTCGGGCTCTCCGTCGGCCAGAACATCAAGACGTGGTCGCTGATGGAGACCATCATCTCCGTCTGCGGCCTGGGTTTCGTGCTCCTGCTCAGCCTGCTCATCTGACCGCCTGCCGAGGTACGCACCGGTCGGGCACGCCGCGGTCGAGCAGCGGCGTGCCCGACCGCGTCACACCGCCCGGCCCGTCAGGATCGAGCTCACCACCACCTCGAAGAGGTGCTCGGCGCGCGCCTTGAGCCCTGGCTGGTCGCCGAGCCAGGCGAGCGACGAGGCCAGCGCGAAGAGGTCGGCGCCGTCGAGGTCGGCCCGCGCCGCGTCCACGTCCTGGGCGCGGACGAGGAGTCGGGTGCCTGCTGCGCGCATGCTGACGCAGGAGGCGTGCAGCGCGGACTGGGGGTCCTCGATGGCTTGCATCATCGACGTCACCACGCCGCGGTAGGTCGTCGTGCGCACGACGAAGTCGCGCAGCCACAACATCAGCGCGTCCTGGGGCGAGTTCGTGGTCTCGATCTCGGCCGCCCGT
>JBDSAJ010000204.1:0-4207 GCA_039922235.1 Umezawaea sp. | reverse complement strand
GGCGAACCGGTGACCCGCTCCTACCTGCCAGCTCCACATGCCAGGTGGCCGGTACGGCTGTGGACGATCCTGCGTGACCCGGCGAGTTGGCGGGATTGGGCTTGGCTAGTGGCCAACTCGATCACGGTCTGGTTCACCTGCGGGTTGTCACTCGTTGTTTTCCTCTGCGGTGTCGTCGCTCTGTTCTATCCAATCCTTTACCAGCTGACTCCGCCGGAGGTGTTTCGCACTCCCTTGGGCGAGGGCTTCCGCCTGGACAGCGTCCAGAAATCGTTCGCTCTGGTCCCGCTGGGCCCGGTGTTCCTCTTGCTCTGGTACAAGACCTCCACGTCTCTGGCCAACCTCAACGCCCTGGTGATCCGCTTCCTGCTCGGTCCCACTGAACAGGCGCGACTGCGAGCTCGCGTCGCGCACTTGGCGACGTCGCGAACCGAGACCGTCGACACCCAGGCTGGTGAGCTGCGTCGGATCGAACGGGATCTGCACGACGGTGCGCAAGCCCGCCTTGTGTCGCTGGGCATGAGTCTGGGCCTGGCCAAACAGATGCTGCCTAATGATCAGCAAGCCGTTCAGGAGATGCTGTCCGATGCCCAGAAGGTGACCGCCGATGCCTTGACCGAATTGCGGGACTTGGTGCGCGGCATCCATCCGCCGGTGTTGGCCGACCGTGGCCTGGACGGTGCACTGAGGGCACTGGCCTTGGTCAACCCCATCGAGACCACCGTGGTGACCCGCCTGCCCGGTCGGCTGCCTGCACCGGTGGAGTCCGCGGCCTACTTCGCCGTCAGCGAAGCCCTGTCGAACGCCATCAAGCACGCCGGAGCTAGCCATATTCGGATCGAGGTGGAGTTCACGCCCCACTCTGGCAGCGCGGGAGAACTGACCATGCGGGTGTCGGATGACGGGCGCGGCGGCGCGGCCATTGACGCCGGTACCGGTCTACGTGGTGTCGCCCGCCGCCTGGGAGCCTTCGACGGCACCCTGACCGTTCACAGCCCGCACGGGGGACCCACCGAAATAAGGATGTCGTTGCCGTGCGAATCGTGATAGCCGAAGATCTCGTTCTGCTCCGCGAGGGCTTGACCAGAATCTTTGAGGCCAACGGCTTCGAGGTTGTGGAAGCCGTCGACAACGGTACGTCGCTGATGTGGGCACTGACCACACACCGGCCTGATGTCGCCATCGTGGACGTACGCCTGCCCCCGACCTTCACCGATGAGGGCCTGCGTGCCGTGATCGACGCGCGTAAGGAGGTCCCTGGACTGCCCGTCATGGTGTTGTCGCAGTATGTCGAGCAGTTCTACGCAAGGGAACTGATGGCCGACCGCGCCGGCGCGGTGGGCTATTTGCTCAAAGACCGAGTCATGATCGTCGACCAGTTCGTCTCCGACGTGCGGAAGGTCGCCGCGGGCGGAACGGTCATGGACCCCGATGTGGTCACCTCACTGGTGACCCGCCGCTCGGCCGATCCTGACCTGATGGCGCTGTCCCCCCGTGAGCGGGAAGTCCTCGCTCTGATGGCTCAGGGCCGCTCCAATGCCGCGATCGCAGCCAGAATGCTCGTCACCGAGAAAACCGTAAGCAAACACAGCTACAGCATCTTCACCAAACTCCGCCTCGAACCGTCCGATGACGACAACCGCCGTGTTCTGGCCGTCCTCGCGTACCTTGAGGGCTGAGCGACGAACTCGCCGACGACCCGCGGGTCTCGTCCCGCCTGGACGAGGGCTGGGACAAGACGTTGCGCTCCAGCTTCAACCTCTACCCGCAGGGAAACATCCAGGACGTGCTGGACGCCATCAAGGTGCTCAGCGACGCCGACGTCGACCTGCTGGTGGGCACCGACGCGTCCGTGGCCCAGCCGTTCCTTGGCGGCCTCCCCACGGTGCGAGCGTCCACCACGAACTGCAGCACCTCGTGCGGGCGGGCCTCACCCCGGTGCAGGCGCTGCGCGCGGCCACCGCCACCACCGCCCGGCGCTTCCGGTTGACCGACCGCGGCCGCATCGCCGAAGGACTGCGCGCGGACCTCCTCCTCGTCGACGGCGACCCCACCACCACCATCTCCGACACCCTCAACACGCGCGCGGTCTGGCGCCGCGGCACCCGCCTCACGACCTGAACTCCGCAGATTCCCGAACCACGAGCGGTCCAGTACGTCATGAAGACCACCGGGGAAGGCGATGTTGTTTCCGTGTATCACTTTTGTCGGTGCCCGGCTGTAGGTTGTCCGCGATGACTTCCTCGACTCAGACCTACGCCTACCTCCGCCCGTCCGCCGTGCACGAGTCGGCCGCCGGGCGCGGACTGGCGCTGGAGACCTCCGGTGGCGCCACACCTGGTGGTGCGGTGGCCAATCCGCGGTTCTCTCCGGTTGCTGCGGTGTCTACGCGCGCTTGGACGTGCTGGCGCCCGGCTTGGACGGCGGTGAGGTGGGGCACGGGACGACCAATGTGGATGTCAACCCGCCGTTGCGGAGAGCGCTTGCCCGTTTGAGTGGAGTCGATCCGCTGCACTTGGCCGTTGGCCCGGCGGAGGTGGAGGTCGGCACGGTGGACGGGCGGTTCGTCGAGAAGAAGGTCCCGCTGCCGGAGCGGTGGGTGCGCGGATTCGCTGAGGCTCAGGTGCTGGCGGCGGGGTTCGAGGTGCGGGCCGAGGTTCCGGCGGCGGCGGCGGCGGAAGATCTGCTGCGGGCGTTGCCGAAGTCCGCCGGTGCCCGTGCGACGCGGTGGGTGGTGCCGACGGGGAAGGTGTTGCGGCCGGTGGGCAGGGCCGCGTCGGGGGCGGTGTGCCTGCCGGGTCCGGAGCGGCTGCTGGCCGTGCGGCAGGTGCTGCGGCATGCGACGGCCGGGCGGGTGTACGCGCCGGTCGACGCGGGAACGGACGTGGCGGCGGTGGCGTGGAGGTGGTGCTGCCAGGGATGCGGCTGACGCTGCTGCTGTCGCAGGACGCGTCGCGCGGGTTCTCCGGTGAGGGCGGAGTGTTGGTAGACCTGGCAGGCGTGTTGGTGGCCGAGGACGCGGAGTTGGTGTCGGTGCTGCTGGCCTGGGAGCCACGGGTCGACGTGGCGGAGCTGGCCCGGCAGTCGGACCTGCCACCGGAACGGGTGCGGGCGGCGTTGACCGTGCTGGGCACCGGCGGGCAGGTCGGGTACGACCTGGCGGAGGAGACGTACTTCCACCGGAGCCTGCCGTACTCGGCGGGCCGGGTGGAGAACCGGAACCCCCGGCTGAAGGGAGCGCGGGCACTGGTCGCCGAGGGCGCGGTCCGGCTCGACGGGTGCTGGCGTCGGTGGGCAGTGGTGACCAGATGCAGACGGTGCGGATGGACGAGGCGGGGCGGCTGAGCTGCACCTGCCTGTGGTGGGCGAAGTACCGGGGCGGACGCGGGCCGTGCAAGCACGCGCTCGCGGTGCGCATCGTCCGGGACCAGACAACGGAGGTGGCGCGATGAGCCTGATGGACGTGGTGGAATCCGGGGACGTCGCCGGAGTGCTCAGGGAACTCGACGGGCTCACGCTGTCGCAGCGCAAGGAGTACGACGCCGCGCTGGCGGCTCGCCGCGCCGCGGTGGAGCTCAAACACGTGCACGGGCAGCCCACGAACCTGCTGGACGCCCAAGTGGCCGCCGAACTGGGCTGCCAGGACAGCGCCTCCGCGGCGGCCGACTACCTGCGCGACCTGGAGCGGCAACGCCGGTTGATGGACATGACCGAGGACGGCGCCTGGCTGGCCGCCGTGATGGACCTGCGTCCTGTGGAATGGCGTGTCGAGCTCGTCCGGTGCCTGAGCGGGTACGAGCCGACGTGGCGCACGTTCGGGTTCGGGTTCTGGTTCCTCGAACACCTCGTGCACGACACGGGATGCCAGGTCCCGACGACCGACGGATTCCTCACCGCCTGGCTGAAAGATCGCTGGCACTACTACCTGGAGCGTCCGCCACACCTGAAAGGCGGGACGCGCGGCGCAAACCTCCGAGAGCGGCTGCTCGACGACCCGTGGACCCCGCAGCTCCTGCCACTGGCCGTGACGCGGCCGGGAGTCGAGTTGCCCCTGGTGGAACTGGTGGAGATCAGCCTTCTCGAGCAGGGGTTGATCGACCGGGATCACCTCGTGGACCGCTGCTTCACGACGATCTCGGCCACAATGCCCCACTGCACGAGACTGCTGAGGACCGTGGCACTCACCTCGGCCGAACGCACCAGGGTT
>JBDSAJ010000203.1:0-9732 GCA_039922235.1 Umezawaea sp. | reverse complement strand
CGGCGGCCCGCCCTGCGGGGTGGCGCCTGCGGGCACGGTCGTGTCGGTGGTGCCGGGGGGCGGCTCGACCTTGCTGACCTGCGGACCGGTCGGCGTCGGGGGCGCGGTGGGTGCGGGGTCGGTGGTGCCGGGGGGCGGCTCGACCTTGCTGACCTGCGGCCCGCTCTGCGTCTGCGACGCCGGGGCGCTGTTGGGCGCACCCTGCGGGTTCTTCGCACCGGAGTCCGGAACGATCTTGTCGAACTGGTCGGCGATGAACTGGTCGGTGTTGGTCTGGGTCTCCGCGGTCGCCTTGAGCCCGTCGTTGACCTTGCCCATCGTCTCCGCGGCCTGCTTGGCCTTGTCGACGGAGTGCGAGTTGGAGCCGTTCACGGCCGCCGCCATCGGCATGCCGAACACGCCGAGCGCGTTGACGGCCAGCTTCTGCGAGCTCAGTTGCGTCGACACGCCCTGGTAACTGGACTCCAGGTCCGTGGCGTACTTCTGCAGGCGCGCGATCGAGCCCTCGCCGACCGAGAACCCCGCGGTGCCGGTGGGCCCGGTCGGCGCCGACTGGACAGGCGGGGGTGGTGCCACCGTCGTGCTGCCGGGGTTGGTGTTAGTGGTGCTGCTGCCCGGATCAGTGTTGTTAACGCGTGCCATCTGCTGCCTTCGTGGTCGCCGGTGGGTGGGGGGGGAGGGTCAGGCGAGCGCTTTGTCGATCTTGCGGTCGACGCCTTCCTGCGCCTTCCAGGACTCGTAGCTGACCTCGGCCACGTCGGCGGCGTTCTCGAACCGCTTCCAGCCCTTGCCGACGTTCTCGGTGATCTCGTCCAGGTTCTTGATCCGGCCCATCTGCCTGCTCATGGCCGCGATCAGCTTCGCGATGCGCGAGGCGATGTTCACGCCGAGCGCGACGGCCTTGCCCACCGCGACGCCGACGAACGCGACGATCGAGGCGCCGAAGGTGAAGAACGCCGCTGCCGCCGCCATGATCGCGCCCGCCAGCAGCGACCCGAGCAGCTGGGCGATCAGGTCGCGCACGATGTCGCGCAGCACCGACACCAGCACACCGCAGACCGCGACGATCTTGGCCTTCTTCTCGACCGCACTCGCCAGCGCGTCCAGTTCCTGGCCCAGCGCCTCCATGTTGGCCTTGAACGTCTCGGACGACTGACCGGTCCAGCCCTGCGGCTGAGCCAGGGTGTTGCGGTGGGTCTCGGCCAGCACTGCCATCTGCGCCGCGGTCGCCTTCGTCGCCTCGACGTTGGCCTTGATCTCGTCCGGGTCGCCCATGAGCTGGTCGAGCGGCTCCTTGAGGAAGCTCACGTGCTCGATCAGCCAGCCGATCCCCGCGCCGAGGAGCGTGCCGAACGGGTCGATCGCGAGCATCGCCGTCGACGACGCCGCGCCGATCGCGGCGAAGGTGATGTCCAGGACGCGCTCGGTCTCGGTCTCGGCGTCCTTGCCGACCGAATCGATCAGATCCGCGTAGGCCGAGATGAACAGCGAACCCTTGAACTTGTTCTCCTCGGTGATTTCCATACCGGGGGGTGACGAGACCATGTGCAGGGCCTTCCTAGTCAGCGGCGGTGCGTCTTGTTAGGACCGAGCGCGAAGTGCGGGCGAGAGGCCAGTGCACTCCTGAACCCCAACGCCCCACCAACGCGGCGCTAACGAAGGGCGTTACCAGGGGTTGGGGGTTGCCCGAAAGGGCACCATCGGTCACGTTCACCCAGCTCAGAGACAACGCGGACACTTCATGAATTGCTCATGGAGGCGATAATTGGGCAGACTCGGACGACTCGGCTTGCATTAGCAACCGAGCAAGCCCGCCATTCCCCTGATCGAGGGCAACCCTTGTCGCGGCCAGGGCATTTGCTTTTGGAGATGGCCGACTTGAGGCTCCTATTCCAGTCTTCACCGGACGGAAAGGGCAGGCGGCAGCGCCTGCCGCCGACCAATTACCAAGCCGAGAACACCGGCAACGGCGAAGGACGCTCGTCCGGCATTCCACCGGACTCCCACGGGCCAGGACCGGGGGCAACGGACCGCCCGTGCGCCCCCCGTAGCCTCTGCGGGGCCCTGCACCGGGCCGCCTACTAGCATTGCCCGGACACCACCTGACTAGGAGGACCCAGTGATCAACGCGATCGTGCTGATCCAGGCCGCTGCCGAATCGATCCCCGAGGCAGCGCAGACGATCGCCGAGATCGACGGCGTCACGGAGGTGTACTCCTGCGCTGGTGACGTGGACCTGATCGCCATCGTCAAGGTGTCGCGGCACGAGGACTTGGCCGAGTTGGTGCCCGGCCGGATCAGCAAGGTGCCCGGTGTCCTGAACACGGACACGCACATCTCGTTCCGGTCGTACTCCAAGCGCGACACCGAGGCAGCGTTCTCGATCGGGCTCGAAGAAGGCTGAGACACGCGAAGAGGCCCCGCACCTGAGTGGTGCGGGGCCTCTTCGGACGGTCAGCGTCAGGCGTCGGGCTGCTGCGGCTTGCCTGCCAGTTCCGCCTTGTTCTCGGCGGAGATCTCCTCCGAGACGCCGTGCGCCTTGCGGGCGTTGGCCAGTGCGGTGGTCTCCTCGGGGGAGTCCGGGGTGAGGAAGCTGCCGGGGACCGGGTGGCCCGCGGAGCCGAGCTTGTTCATCTTCTTGGGCACCGAGGCGCCCTGGTAGGTCAGTTCCAGCGGGTGGCCGTGGTCGTCCACGGGGCCGAGCGGCTGGTGGACCTCGATGAACTCGCCGTGCGGGAGGCGCTTGATGATGCCGGTCTCGACACCGTGCTCCAGCACTTCCCGGTCACCGCGCTGCAAGCCGAGGCACAGGCGGTAGGTGATGTAGTACGCCAGCGGCGGCACGAGGAGCATCCCGACCCGGCCGACCCACGTCAGGGCGTTCAGGGAGATGTCGAACTTCAGGGCGATGATGTCGTTGCCGCCCGAGAGCAGCAGGACCATGAAGAACGAGATCGCCATCGCGCCGAGCGCGGTGCGCACCGGGACGTCGCGCGGACGCTGGAGCAGGTTGTGGTGCGCGTAGTCCTTGGTGAGGCGCTTCTCGATCCACGGGTAGAACGCGGCCACCTGGGTGAGCAGCGGCAGACCGAGGATGAACGGCAGGAACGCCGCCGGGATCGTGTAGTTGCCGAGGTACAGCTCCCACGCGGGCCACAGGCGGATCAGGCCGTCGGTCCAGCCCATGTACCAGTCGGGCTGGACGCCCGCTGACACCTGCGCCGGGTTGTACGGGCCGAAGTTCCACACCGGGTTGATCTGGAAGAGGCCACCCATGATCGCGGTGACCGCGACGACTACGGCGAAGAAGCCGCCGCCCTTGGCCGCGAACACCGGCATGATGCGCACGCCGACGACGTTGGTCTCCTTGCGGCCCACGCCGGGGAACTGCGTGTGCTTCTGGTACCAGACCAGCGCCAGGTGGACCGCCACGAGACCCAGGATGATCGCGGGGATCAGCAGGATGTGCAGCGTGTAGAACCTGGGGATGATCTCCGTGCCGGGGAACTCCCCGCCGAAGGCCAGCCAGTTGATCCAGGTGCCGACCACGGGGAACGAGATCAGCAGCGCCGCCATCACGCGGAGGCCGGTGCCGGACAGCAGGTCGTCGGGCAGCGAGTAGCCGAGGAAGCCCTCGATCGCGCCGAGCATGAACAGCAGGATGCCGATGACCCAGTTGATCTCACGCGGGCGGCGGAACGCGCCGGTGAAGAAGATCCGGAACATGTGCACGACGATCGCGCCCATGAACAGCAGCGCGGCCCAGTGGTGCACCTGGCGGACGAACAGGCCGCCGCGGACCTCGAAGGAGATCTGCAGGGTCGACTCGAACGCGCGGGACATCTCGATGCCCTGGAGGTTCGTGAACGCGCCGTTGTAGACGACCTCCTCCATGGAGGGGTCGAAGAACAGCGCGAGGTAGGTGCCGGACAGCAGCAGGATGATGAAGCTGTACAGCGCGATCTCGCCGAGCAGGAACGACCAGTGCGTCGGGAAGACTTTGTTGATCTGCTTCCGCATGCCGCCTGCGAAGTGGAAGCGCTCGTCGGCGGCCTTGGCGGCCCCGCCGACCGCGCGAGCGGCCGCGTTGGGCTGCTTCGTCGGAGTGGTGATGGCACTCATGACTTACGCTCCCAGAACGCCGGACCCACGGCTTCGATGAAGTCGCCGCGAGCGATCAAGTACCCGTCCTCGTCCACCGTGATCGGCAGCTGCGGCAGGGCGCGGGTGGCCGGACCGAACCGCGGCTTCGCGTAGTGGAAGACGTCGAACTGCGACTGGTGGCACGGGCAGAGCAGCAAACCGGTCTGCTGCTCGTACAACGAGGTCGGGCAGCCCAAGTGGGTGCAGATCTTCGAGTACGCGTAGAAGTCACCGTAGTTGAAGTCTTCCTGACCTGCACGCTTGACGACCGGCTGGCCGGGGCGGAGGCGGATCAGCATGACCGGGCCGTCGGCGCTCTTGATGGCGTGGACGAGCGCTTCCTCGTTGTCGCGGTCGGACTCGCGGAACGGGAACACGGTCTCGAAGCCACCGGCCTCCAGGTCCTCCGGGCGGACCAGCTCGACCTCGTGGAACTTGCCGGTGTGGCGGCGCAGGTAGACCTTCTCGCCGTTCGTCGGCTTCCACGCGGTGTGCCAGAGCGACTTGCTGCTGTCGCTGTCCTGCCACGGGTTCTTGATCAGACCGCCGAGCGGGACGGCCAGCACGCCGATGCCGAAGATGCCCGCGCCGAGGCCGGCGGTCTTCTTGATCAGCGAGCGGCGGCCGAGCGTGCTGCGGTCGCCCGCGTCGGCCAGCTCCGCGAGGATCGTGGCCTGGTCGACCTGGGCGGACGGGCCGTCGTGGCGCTGCTGCACCGCCAGCTCGTCCGGGATGAACTTCTTGGTGTAGAGCAGCGCGCCGACACCGAGGCCGAGGATCGCGATGCCGAGGGTGATGCCGATGATCGGGTTGTACAGGCTGTACAGGAGGTGGCCCTCGCTGCTGGGCGCCTCGTAGCGCCACGGCCAGAACAGGAACGCCGCCAGGAAGGCGACGCCGCCCAGCGCGGCGATCAGGAACCACAGCGCGACCGTGCGCTCGGCCCGCTTCTCCGCGCGGGTGCCCTTGACGGGCCACTTGTCCTCGTAGTGGACCAGCTCGACGCCGTCCATCTTCAGGCCGAGCTGGACCAGCTCATCCCTGCTCATCTGTCCGAGCTCGTCCTCAGTGGGCAGCTCGGCCGGCTTGTCGCCGCTCATGCCTTGGCTCCGATCCAGAGGGTCACGCCGATCAGGGCGGCGATCCCCACGATGAACGCGATCAGACCCTCGGATACCGGGCCGAGCCCGCCGAGGGCGGCACCACCGGGGTTGTTGTTCCCGTCAGTGACCGACTTGATGTACGCGATGATGTCCTTCTTCTCCTCCGGCGTGAGCTGCCGGTCGGAGAACTTCGGCATGTTCTGCGGGCCCGTGAGCATCGCCGTGTAGATCTGCTCCTCGGTCACGCCGTCCAGCTCGGGCGCGAACTTGCCGGACGACAGCGCGCCGCCGCGACCGGTGAAGTTGTGGCACGCCGTGCAGTTGAGGCGGAACAGCTCGCCGCCGCGGGCGGGCTCGCCACCGCGCAGCGCCTCGCCGGACTCCTCGGGCGTCTCCGGTCCGCCACCCCTGGACTGGATGAACGCGCCGAGCGCGTCGATCTCCTCGGGGGTGAACTTCACCGGCTTGCGCTGGGCCTGCGCTTCCTGCCGCGCCATCGGCATCCGGCCGGTCGAGACCTGGAAGTACACCGCGGCGTCGCCGACGCCGATGAGGCTCGGGCCGCGATCCTTCACGCCGTCGAGCGCCGTGCCGTGGCAGCTCAGGCAGGTGTTGTTGTAGAGCTGCTCACCCTGCCGCACCAGGGCCGGGTCGTCCTGCGCCTCGGCGGTCTGCGGGTTCGGCGCGAGCGCCGTGAACAGAAAGCCCGCGCTGAGCAACGCGAACCCGAGCGCGAGGAGGCCCGAGATCCGCCTGCGCAGCTTGGTGCGCGTCCGGGCCCTCTTGGTGTTGGTGGTCATGTGTGCGGCAACCCTTGCTGTCAGTTCGGGGCTTCGTGCTCGTGGTGGGTCAGGGCACGACGTAGATGACGGCGAACAGGCCGATCCAGACGACGTCGACGAAGTGCCAGTAGTACGACACGACGATCGCCGAGGTCGCCTGCGCCGGGGTGAACTTGCTCAACTTGGTGCGGACGAGCAAGAACCCGAAGGCGATCAGGCCGCCGATCACGTGCAGACCGTGGAAGCCGGTGGTGAGGAAGAAGACGGTGCCGAACGCGGACGACGGGATCGTCGTGCCGTGGTGCACCAGCTCGTAGTACTCCCCGGCCTGCCCAGCGACGAAGATCGCGCCCATGATCAGCGTCACCACGTACCAGCGGCGCAGACCGAAGACGTCGCCGCGCTCGGCGGCGAACACTCCCCACTGACAGGTGAAGGAGGAGGCCACCAGGATCACCGTGAAGAACAGGGCGTACGGCCTGTTCAACTCGGTCGGCTCCGGGGGCCAGACACCTTCGTTCTGGGCTTTCACCGTGAAGAACATGGCGAAGAGCCCAGCGAAGAACATGAGCTCACTGGACAGCCAAACGATCGTGCCGACGCTGACCATGTTCGGGCGGTTCAGCGAGTGCACGCGCTGGCCGGTGGAGGGCGCTGCCGTTGTCACGTGACGCATTATTGCTTGCAGGTTTTCCGTCCGCCCATCGGGTCCAACCGAGGTGAACGGCGACTCACCGGGCTCGGGAACACGGAGGGTGAACAAATCGCATGGGGATGCTCGACCGGTTGCGCGAACGGCTGTCGGGGAGTCGGGAACCCGAACTCCTGACCGACTCCCCCGGTCTCGTCGTGGTGGTCGAGGCGTTCGACCCGGCGGAGGCGGACTCGGCCGTCCTCGCCCGTTCGCCGCGGTGGCGGCCGGACCGGCCCGCCGTGCTGCGCCACCACCTCGTTCTGCCCCCTGACCAGGTGGAACGCGCTGCCGCACTGCTCGCGCAAGACGGGTACGAGCTGCGTCCGAGCGACCGCGGACCCGGTCACCTCGACGCCGTCCGGGTGCAGGTGCTGGACGCGCTGCACTGCGCTCAGGAGCGCTCGCGGATGGCCGGGCTGGCGCAGCGGCTCGGCGGTGACGCACCGGGGTGGGATGCGCTGCAACCGGAGCCCGCCTAGGCCGATAGCATCGCCACACCTGGTCACCCGACCCGCCGGAGGATCGTCCACATGAGCACGCCGACCACGAAGATCCTGGTGTTCAGCCACCGCCCCGAGGTGCGTGAGACGATCATCACGGCCGTGGGTCGCCGTCCGGCCCCGGATCTGGGCAAAGTGGACTACATCGAGTCAGGCACGATCGCCGAGGTGCTGTACGAGGTGGACAACGGCAACGCCGACCTCCTCATCCTCGACGGCGAAGCGCAGCCGACCGGCGGCATGGGCCTGTCCCGCCAGCTCAAGAACGAGATCACCGACTGCCCGCCGATCGTCGTCGCGGTGCGGCGCCGGGACGACCGGTGGCTCGCCACCTGGTCGCAGGCGGACGCGGTGATCGTGCACCCGCTCGACCCGCTGGCCGCCGCCGAGACCGTGGCCGAGGTGCTGCGGAACGCGCTGCCGCTGCCCGTCGTGCGCGGCTGAGCGGCAGGCCATGTCCAGAACCTGGCCGTTGCTGCTGAACCAGCTCGTCGACAAGGTCGACCTCTCGGCCGAGGACACCGGCTGGGCCATGGACCAGGTCATGACCGGGTCCGCGACGTCCGCCCAGATCGCCGCGTTCGTCGTGGCGCTGCGCTCCAAGGGCGAGACGCCGGAGGAGGTCGACGGCTTCGCCACGATGATGCTGGAGCACGCGCGCCGCTTCGCCGTGGACGCGCGGGCCGTGGACATCGTCGGCACCGGCGGCGACAACTCCGGCTCGGTCAACATCTCGACGATGGCCGCGATCGTGACCGCCGCCGCGGGCGTGCCCGTGGTGAAGCACGGCAACCGCGCGGCGTCGTCGAAGTGCGGCACGGCCGACGTGCTGGAGGCACTGGGCGTCGCGATCGACCTGCCGCCGCACGGTGTCCAGACCACGGTCGCGGAACTCGGCATCGGCTTCTGCTTCGCCCCGATCTTCCACCCCGCCCTGCGCTTCGCGGGCCCGACCCGCGGCGAGATCGGCATCCCCACGGTGTTCAACCTGCTCGGCCCGCTGACGAACCCCGCGCAGCCCGCGGTGGGTCTCGTGGGCTGCGCGCGGCTCAACGCCGCTCCGCTGATCGCCGGCGTGTTCGCCCGGCGGGGCAAGACTGCGCTCGTCGTGCGCGGTGACGACGGGCTGGACGAGATCACCACCACGACCACGACCTCCGTGTGGGTCGCCGACGGCGGGGTCGTGCGGACCGACGTGATCGACCCAGCGCGGCTCGACATCCCGCCCGCGCTGCCGGAAGACCTGCGCGGCGGCGACGCGGCGGTGAACGCCGAGGTCGTGCGCGAACTCCTCGCGGGGAAGTCCGGCGCCGTGCGCGACGCCGTGCTGCTCAACGCCGCGGGCGCGATCGCCGCGCACAGCGGCCTGTCCGGCGACCTGCACGCCGACCTGGCGGGCGCGCTCGGCAAGGCGGCCGCCTCCATCGACTCCGGCGCGGCAGCGGACCTGCTGCGGCGCTGGGCCGTGCGGTCGACTGAGCTGAAGGGCTGATTGCGCCGTTCGGGGAGTTTCAGGGCCTGGCCCTGAGGTTTCAGTCACTGGTTCACGCCCCCGCAACGATGCGGGTCCATGCTTGTACCAACACCGCGAGGCCGATCCAGGCGGCCGAGCCCTCCTATCGAGCGAGGAGAAATGACTCTGCTGTCCACGGTCATGACGCGAGTGGTCTCACCCATCGCGCGGATGGTGTACCGGCCCACGGTTGAGGGGCTGGAGAACATCCCCGGTACCGGACCGGTCATCCTGGCGTCGAACCACCTGTCGTTCGTCGACAGCATGATCATCCCGATCGTGGTGCCCCGTCGGGTGTACTTCCTGGCGAAGGCCGAGTACTTCGAGGGCACCGGACTGCGCGGGGCGCTGTCGCGGTGGTTCTTCACCGGGATGGGGAACATCCCGGTGCGGCGGGGGCAGGGGCGGTCGGCTCGGGACTCGCTGGACACCGTCATCCAGGTGCTGAAGGACGGGGAAGCTTTCGGGATCTACCCCGAGGGGACCCGGTCGTTGGACGGGATGCTGCACCGCGGACGTACCGGGGTGGCGCGGATCGCGTTGGAGTCCGGGGCTCCGGTGGTGCCGATCGGGTTGGTCGGGACGGACAAGGTGATGGCGGTCGGGCGCAAGCTGCCGAAGATCGTGCCGATGACGGTGCGGTTCGGGAAGCCGTTGGACTTTTCGCGGTACGCGGGGATGCAGGACTCGTTGCCGGTGTTGAGGTCGGTGACGGACCAGATCGTTTACAACATCCTGGAGTTGTCCGGGCAGGATTACGTGGACAACTACCAGGCGAGTGCTACTGCTGCTTGAGGTGAGGGCTGCGGCTTGAGGGCCGGGCCGTGGCTGCTTCCTGACCGGGAGACCCTGGTAAGCACGTCCGGTAGGCCTGCAACTTGCCAGGCGGGCTTGGTGACCACCACCCGCCGAGCAAGCCCGACACGGCGTGGCTGATTTTAATCGGCCGTGGTCTCGTCGCGCTCGTCCGCAGGTAAGTGGTGGGTCACCTGTGCCT
>JBDSAJ010000202.1:0-16535 GCA_039922235.1 Umezawaea sp. | reverse complement strand
CCGGACTCCGCGCCGCGGTGTTCTTCTCCTGCGTGCTGCTGCTGGTCACCTTCCCCAACGGCGACACCGCCCTGTACTCCTGGCTCTACCTGGCCTTCGTCATCGCCATCTCCACACTCGCCACCGTGTCCCTCACCCGCCCGGACCCCCTCGAACTGCGGCTCAGACCCGTGCGGGCGCTGCCTTCCGCAGCCGGAGGCTGAGCAGCACCAGCACGATTCCCCACAGGATCGCGAACGCGCCGATCGTGACCACGAGCGCGAGCGCGCCGGTGCTCGGCGTCGACAGCAGGATGATCCCGAGCACCACGGACAGGAGCCCGCTCAACGCGAGGAACCGCTCGTGCTCGATCACCTTGCGCAGCCGGATCGCGGTGACGATCTCCAGTACGCCGCCGACGATGGCCCACACCGCGATCACGACGAGCAGCGCCAGCGCGGTGATGCCCGGCCAGAACAGCGCGACCAGACCCGCGACCACGCCCAACGCGCCGAGCACGCCGTGCGCGAAGTCCTTGTGCGTGACGGCCAGGTACAGCTCGGTCGCGCCGTCGACCAGCGTGTACGCGCCCCACAGGACGACCAGCGCCACGAGCGTGAGCCCAGGCCAGATCAGCGCCAGCAAGCCGAACAGGATGGCGAAACCGCCGCGCACGGTGAACAGCCACCAGCGGCGGGCGAGCATTTCCCTCATCGCGTGCCTCCCCGATCGGATCACCTCATCCAATCGTGGCACTGCCGCGAGAAACGGCAACACGGGAGAACTGTCCGCGTAGCGCTGGACGGGTCGGCGACATCGTGATGAGGGCGGCGGACGGGTTTCCGACGCCCGTCACGGTCAAGGCCGAAGTGGACGGTCAGTCAGGCGGGCCGTGCCGCACTTCGTCGGCGGCGATCCACGAATCGCTTTGCGGGCGGCCACTTCCGATCGTCCACAGTGGATCTGTGTTGCCCTACTGACCCGTGATCAGCGAGACCGCGACGTCCTTCGTGGCCTCGTCCACCGCGGGCAGTTGGAACCCCAGTCGGGCGATGTGCGCGACGAACTCCGGCTCCGGCGGCAACCCGTACTTCCGCAGGTAGTGCGGCACCGCGCCCGCCCAGATCCACGTGCCATCCGTGCGGAAGTTGAGCGGCACGTCCTGCTCGCCCGCCGAGAACTCGTCCACGTCCAGGTTCCGCGCCGCCAGCACCACCGGCGCGCTCTCCAGGAACGCGGTCAGCTGCTCCCGCATCCGCGGGTCGACCGGTGGCCGGTTCACGAACGGCCGACCGTTGGGCGCCTTCCCGTCGTACACCTTCGCCGTCCGCAACGGCAGCGGCACACCGCCGGGCGGCGTGTCGACCGGGGCCTCCAGCGACGGCATCCCGATCCGCTGCCGCCACCAGTTCGGAATCCGCAGGTCGGACCGTGGGAACGTGCGCAGCTCGTCCTGCAGCCCGATCGGCGGCGGTGGGTTCCGCCACGAGGGCTCTTCCTCGGAGTTGAAGTCCACCGTGAACGCGCTGGGAGCCTCGAGCTCGTACACCGCGGTCAGCCACGTGCCCCGCTCAGCCGCGTACATGCCCGCCCGCAGCTGCCCGAGCAGCGTCACCACGTCCATCGGCGGCCGCACCGGCCGCGGCTGCCCGTCCGGACCAGCCACCGCCATGTCGACCTCGATGTGCCTGCCCGCCGCCCGGTACTCGACGCGCACCTTCTGCCACCCCGGCGGCAGCACGGGCAACATCCCTCGCCCGATCTGTCGAACCAGCTGCTGCTGCTCCTGCTCGCTCAGCGGTGTAGTCGGCTGGCTCATTCGTCGCGCACCCCTTCGAAAACCGTTACCTGCAGTGTGAGCGTATGTGAGTTCGCTCTGTTCAGGCAGTCGTCACCTTGCGGTGGCGGCGTTGGCCCGGACGTGGTCCGGGTCTTCCCGTGGCAGTACCCGCTGCCCGCACCGTGCGGGTCTGACGTGGGTTTCCCTCGGGCTCGTTTCGGGTCGCCCCGCAACTCGGGGAGGACCTGCCGCCGACGCTCTCGTCCACGAGGTGGGCGAGGGTGCGGGCGGCGTTGAGATCACGATCAAGCACCAGCGGGCACTCCTCGCAGCGGAACACCCGTTCGGACAGGCCCAGCTTGGTTTTCACCACACCACAGGCCGAACAGGTTTTCGAGGACGGGTACCAGCGGTCCGCGACGTGCACGGTGCCGCCGGCCCAGTCGGACTTGTAGCCGATCTGGCGGCGCAGTTCGCCCATGCCGACCCCGGCGATGTGCCGGGCGAGACGACGGTTGCGGAGCATCCCGGTGACGTTGAGGTTCTCGATCACGATCGTGCCGTGGGTGCGGACCAGGCGGGTGGACAGCTTGTGCAGGCCGTCGCGGCGGGCATTGGCCACGGCGGTGTGCAGCTTCGCGATGCGAGCACGGGTGCGGTGCCACCGCTGTGAGGGTTGCCGCCGGGTACGGTGGTCCGGGCCGGTGCGGCGTGCGGCCTGGCGGTGCAGGCGTCGCAGTTCTCGTTGTGCTATCTCGAGGTGGCGGGGGTTGGTGATGACCTCGCCGGTCGAGAGCACCGCCAGGGACGTGATGCCGAGGTCGACGCCCACTACCGAATCGGGCCGGGCAGGCGCCGGATCCTGTCGCTGGATCTCGACGGACAACGAGCAGAACCACCGTCCACCCTGGTGGATAACCGTGACGGACCGGATGCGGGCGGTGCCGCGTTCGACGTGCCGGGCCAGTTTCCGGGTCGACTCGTGCGTGCGGACCACGCCGATCCGGGGCAGTCGCACATGCCGCCGGTCACCGTCGACCAGACCGAAGCTGCCGGTGGTGAACCGGCACGCCATCGCCTTGCGTTTCCCTTTGAACCGTGGAAACCGGATCGTCGGCCCCGCGCGGGTGCCGGCCTTGGACGCCTTCCAGTTGCCCAGTGCGGTCGCGAGGTTCGCCAGGCCGCTGGAGTAGGCCTCCTTCGAGTTCTCCGGCCACCACGGCGCGAGGTCGTCCTTGGTCTGGTTCCACCGCTTGCGCAGCGAGAACGCCGACCACGACACCGCCGCAGTGAGCTGATCACCGGACAACCAGTAGGAGCGCTCCGCCTCCCGCTGCGCGAGGTTGACCGTCACCACCGCCAGACCCCAGTTGAACGCGAACCGCCGCGCACCACAATGCGACCGCAGCGCGGCTTCCTGCCCCGCGGTCGGATCGAGCGCGAACCGATACGCCTGAATCACCATGATCATGACACCGTCACCGTAGCGTCCGACACCGACATCGATTCCCACCACCACACACGAACGCTCACAGGTGCCTGTATTCGCTCACGTCCCACCCAGCAGTTGCGTACCCCCGAACACGGTGGACCGATCTTAACGGTCGGCTTCCGAAGACGTTGGCCGGTTGACCGGCCCGCACCCCTACTCGTGCTCGGCGGCGAGCTTCTCGCGCATCCAGTCCGGGACGAACTCGTCACCGCGTGGGAAGAGCTCCAGCTCCCGCGCGACGTTCTCACCGGACGGCGGAACCTCGAACCTCGGGAGGTGCACCCGGTCGTAGTCGACCGAGTACGAGTCGGGGTAGTCCAGCCAGTAGGTGGCGTGCAACCAGGCTCCGCGCCCCGGACGGGCCATGCCCGATCGCAGGACCTCGAAGTTCTCCGTCACGTCCTCGGGCGGTGTCCAGCCGAACATCGCGCCGTTCTCCATGCGCACCAGCCCGACGGAGACGACGTAGTCACCCACTGCGGCGTAGTCCAACTGGAGGTGGTTCCACCCCGCGGGCAGCTCGAACAGCAGCCGCTCGGTGATCGCGGACAGGATCTCGGACTGGGCTTCCGGATCAAGTGGCGTCGTCATGATCTCAGTATTCCGCAGGGGGTTCGGCGAGCCGGGCGCGCAACCAGTCGGGCACGTGCTCGGCATCGCGGGGGAAGTGCTCCAGGTCCGCCGCCCACGCCGACGGGGCGATCCCCGGCGACCAGTTCGGGTCGCGGTCGTAGTTGAACAGGACGCGGTACTCCTGGGGTGGGTCGAGCGTGTAACGCGAGGAGAACCACGTGCCGCGACCTTCCTCGTACATCAGTCCGCGCACCTCGCGGAGAGCGTTCCCGATCGTCCGCGGCACGGTGACGGCCACCATCTCGCCGCCGGCCTTCAGCACCGTCAAGGACGAGTGGCTCACCGCGATGGTCGACCAGAACTTGAGGTCGATCCGGTGCCAGCCCTGGGGCGCGGCGGCGACCAGGTCCGCGCCGACACCGTGGAGCAGCTCCTCCCGCCGGTCAAGGGGTGGTCGGCGGGGTGGGGGGAGCGGAGGAGAAGGCTGGGTTCCTGGCTGGACCTGGGACATTGTGGAAACTCCTGTCCTCCGAGCGGATCGTGGCCGGTGAGATGGTGGTCTGCGTCCACTGGGCGTGCAGCACGTCCGGCGTGCGAACGTCCGGGGTGACGCGTTCGGACCAGATGTCGATCCGGTCGACCCGGACGTTGGGATCCTCGCTCAACCCGGCCTGCTCGCGCTCCATCGTGCGCCACGAGTCCGAAGTGGGGCGCTCGGCCAACTCCCAACCGCTGTTCTCGTGTGCCCACTGCGGCACGTGGTTGATGCGTTCACCGGGGCCACCTCCCTCGAAGGAGATGAGGTGGCCACCCGCGAACCGGAACTGGCTGTCGTTCCCGTGCCGCGTCCTGTCGTAGTCGCCGTACACGTGGTTGCCCTGCCGGTCGTTGCCACCGCTCGCGATCTGGCCGACTTCGGTCTGGAGCCTGCCGTTCTCGTCGAACCCCCGGCGGTTGCCGAAGTAGTCCGCCGCGCGCGTGTTCGCGGGCGGGTAGTGGGGCCTGCCACTCGCCGCGGCCGTGTCACTGTGCTCGTCGGTCCGGTAGAGCTGCCGCGGTTCTCGCGGGTCGAAGCCGTGGTTGTCCAGGTACCTCGGGCCGACCGCGAAGGTCGTGTTCGGCCGCGGCGCGGACAAGTCCTCGTTCCAGGTCCGACCGGTGCCGAGTTCCGGGTTGAAGCCGTTGTCCCGGTTGCCGGACCACGTGTGGACGTGCGAGAACTTGCCGTCGGCGTCGGTGTAGAACGTGCCGTGCCAGTTGCCGTCCGGGTCGTACACGTCGTAGCGGGTGTGCGGGTCGCGCGGAGTCGTGTCGCTCAACGAGAACGGTCCGGACTGCCCGGTGTCGTAGTTCAGCACGGGTTCGGCCGTCCGGTACGAACCCGGCGGTATCGCGTTCGGGTCCCCCGGCGGGTTCCAGTCGACGGCGGCGGGCGTGTGGCCACGATCGAACTCGTCGAACCGCTGCGGCGGGTGGTTCGACGGCTCGGCGGGTGGCAGCGACGGGTCGCGGGGCGCGGGTGCGGTCGCGTCCGGTTCGGGGCCGGACGGCCGCGGTTCGTGTGCCGTGCCGCCCACGAACGTGCGTTCGAAGTTCTGACCCGTTGACACGTTGTAGACCACACCGGGTTGCGGCCTCGCGGCGTCGGGATTGATGGGCGTGGCGAGCGGGTTGGTGCCGAAGCCCGTGTTGGGCACCGACGTCTGGATGTGGGTGATGTTGCGGTTGGCGTCGGTGTAGTAGACCCCGCGCGGATTGCCGTTGGAGTCGGTGACGACCATGCGGGAGTTGGGCTGCAGCGGTTCGCGGCCGCTGTAGTCGGCGACCCTGGTGTTCGGGTCGACCGTCAACGGCACCTCGGGCAGCGGGTGCCCGTTGGGCTGCGTCGGCGGGGTCCACTCCACCTGCCGCTGCGGCGATGGGTTGCGGTCGGGTGAGTCGCTGATCGGGTCGGCCGGACGGATGCGGTCGCGCGCGTCGGTCGGATCGAGGCCGTCCTTGTCCTTGTCGTGCGTGCCCGGAACGAAGCCGTCTTCGCTCGCCTTGGTCCTGGTGCCATCGGGTTGGTGGGTTTCCCACTCGCCGTTCGGCGGGATCTTCGGCTGCCGGTTGCCGTTGGCGTCCACTTCCGCGTCGGACGTGAACACCCGGCCCTTGCTGTCGGTCCACGCGGGCTTCGTCGGGGCCAGCACGGGAGCGTCGGTGTGGGCCGCGAGGCGTCGGGCGAAGTCGTTGCTGCCCGCGTCGCAGCTGATCAGCCGGATCGGGGTCTTGCCGTCCCAGCCGCTGCGGCGCAACAAGTCCCCGTACTCCTCGGGGCTGTAGGAGTGGTTGCCGATGTGGGCGCGGCCGTCCGGGGTGATGTGCACGTCGGCGGTGAAGTAGCGCGGGTCGTTCGGCACGCGGCTGGGCAGGTCGCCCATGTCGGAGTCGCCGCGGTGGTGCGAGACGCCCGCGGGGGTGGTCTCGCCGTGCCTCGCGTGCGCCTCGTCGATGTTCGGCCGAGGCTCGGGGGCGTGCGGTGGCTGGTGGCCGTCCGGGCTCGGGCCGTCGTGGTGCGGTGCGCCGTTGGGGTCGCGGTGCGGTGGCACGCCGCCGCGGTCGTGCGGGGGACCGGGCTGCGGGCCGCGCGGTTGTGGCTGGTGAGGCGCGTTCTGGTGCGGCGGACCCTGTCGTGGTGGGCCCTGGTGAGACGGACCTTGCCGTGGTGGGCCCTGGTGAGACGGACCGGCGTGGGGTGGTCCGGCCTGAGGTCGGACGGGTGGCGGACCCGCGTGCTGGGGTCGCGCCTGAGGTGGGCCCGCGTGCTGGGGTCGTGCCGAGGGTGGACCCGCCGCGTGTGGCGGCGGTGCGCTCTGCGGGCGTGACGTGCCACCCGGCGTCTCGTGGGGGCGGCACTGCGGCACACCCGACGTGGTGTCACCGCGGTGGCCGGACGTGCCGGTCCAGCCGTTGCCACCGGTGCGCGGCGGACCTCCCGCGCTCGGCGCGCCTCCTGGCTGACCGCTTGCGTGCGGCGCGCCGCCGGGTGACGGTTGCTGAGGCGCGGAGGACGGGCTGGGGTCGCGCGGGGGAGCGGTCTGCGGCTGGTCGGTCCGGTGCGGCGCGTCGGGGGTCGCCGTGGCCGACGAGTGCGTCTGGTCGACGCGCGGCGGGCCCGAGGACGGGCTGGTCGGGCTGTGCCCCGAGGGGCTGGGACCTGGGTTGCCGGTCGGACCGTGCGCGGTCGGTGCCGAAGCAGGGCTGTGGCTCGAAGGAGTGCCGCCGGGGCTGTTCGGGCTGTGTGTTGCGGGGCTGGAGCCGGGGCTGCTGTTCGGGCTGTGCCCGGATGGCGTGGAGCCGGGGCTGTGGCTTGCCGGCGTGCTGCCGGGGCTGCTCGGGCTGTGGCTCGGCGCGGTGCCGGGGCTGTGCGGGGTGGGACTGCTGCTCGGACTGGGGCCTGACGGCGTGGAGTCCGGGCTGTGCGTCGAGGACGTGGGGCTGTTCCCGGCGGGGGTGTGCGCGGACGGAGTCGTCGACGACGGTGTGCTGTGCGTCTGGCTGGGCGTGGTGTCGCCGGGACCGCTGGTGTCGCGCGCCGGGGATTGGCTGCCGTTGGGGGAGGGGGAGTTCGACGGGTTTGCCGAGGCCGAGGTCGGGGTCGCGTCAGGTGTGCCGGTCGACGGTGATGTGCCGCCGGGGCTGCTGTCCGGGCTCGTGTCCGGCCCGTCCGGGTTGGATCGTCCCGACGGGCTGCTGCCGGTGGGCGAGCCCGACGGGGTGTCCACGCCGTCCCGCCCCAGCTTCTTCAGGAACCCAGGGTCGTCGAACTTGGTGCCGAACACGTCCAGCCCGGTCGCCTTGCCCGCGATCTTCCCGAGCACCTTCATGATCTTCTCGAAGATCTCGACGAGCCTCTTCAGCATCGGCGAGACCTTCTTGATGGTGTCCAGCAGCTTCTGCACGAGCTTCGCGATCCGCGCCGCCCACTTCGAGATCGCGGTGATGGCCTGCGCGACGATCACGGGCGTGCCGAAGCCAAGGGAGAACACGGCTTCCAGCACCCACGTGATGAGCTTCGCGACCAGGTCGGCGATCAGGTCGCGGACCATCTCCCGCACGAACGCCACGACCATGCCCATGATGCCGACGACCGTGCCCACCGAGCCCGCGGCACTGGCGGCGCCCGCCAGCGCGTCGCCCTGCTGCGTGGCGGCGGCGCGGTAGGCGTCCGCGGCGGCACCGGTCCACCCCTCGGTGCCGGACGACAGCGCGGCCGCGTAGTCCTGGCTGATCTTGCCCATCTCGGTGGAGACGTTGTTCCACGTCGTGCTGTACGACTCGATGACCGGCGGGTCGCCCGCGAGCCAGTCGAGCATGTCCTTCAACGGCTGCACGTGTTCCATCAGGAACGACGCGGCGGAGGACATGAGCGTGCCGAACGGGTCGATGGCCATCGACGCGGCGTCCGCGGCGAGGCCGACGACGCCGAGGCCGCCCTCGATCCAGTTGCCGTCCTTGAAGCCGTTGAACGTCTCCATCGCCGATTCGGCGATGGAGATGCCGGTGGCCCAGCCGTTGTCGCCGGTGCCCTTGGTGAACCCGGAGCCCTCCTCGGGCGCCTTCGCGACCAGTGGATTGGTCATCAGCCACCGGTCCGGAACGAGTCGGCCACCGCTTCGTCCTGCTGCCGGTACTGCTGCACCGTGGTGTTGACGCTGCTCGCGGTGGTGTTCATCGCTTCCACCGCACCGTTCAGCGCGTCCAGGCCCCACTGCTCGACGGGGTCGAGCATCATCCGGAACGGCTGGCACAGGATGCCGTAGGCGTCGGTGGGCATGCTGACCGTGCGAGCGGCGTCGACCGCGCCCTTCAGCCGCTCCGACAGGTCGTCGAGCTGCTTGCGGTGCTTGTCCAGGGTTTCCCCGACGACCTCGAACTTCTCGACCATGCGATCCCCCTACGCGGTCAGGACAGGAAAGTGCCGCCGTCGAAGTCGTCGTCGTCCTCGGGACGGCGCGGACGACGTGGTGCGGGCGGTGGAACGGGTCGTTGCGGCTGCTCGTCCTCGATGCCGAACCGCAGTTCCTCGGTGACCGGCGGCGGGACGTCCTCGGCCGGTGCGGGCGGGAAGTTCTTGCGCGCCTCGGCGAACAGCACGTTCGCGGTCTCGTCCTGCGTGCCGATCGTCTCGGCCATCGCCTGCTGGAGCAGCTCGGGGATCCGCGACTGGGCGCGCTGCAGGGTGCGCATGATCTCCGCGGACACCTCGGACATCCGCTTGTCCCGCGCGGACTCCGCGATGTCCACAGAGGACAGGATGCCGTTCGACCCGATGGTCAGCCGGATCGTGCCGTCCCTGGACGTCTCGGTGATGCTCAGGCCCTGCACGCGTTCGGCCATGTCCTGGTAGCGCTCGGCCTTCTGCCGGATGCTGCTCTCCCACTGCGAGAGCATCCGCTCGGACCCGCCGATGTCGTCCGGCACCCGCCATTCCTCCCCTGGTGGACTAGCTCACTCGACAGGATGACGCACGTCGGAACAGGCTGGTTCCGGTACGGAGGCAAATAGGCCGAACGGCTCAACGCACGACGAAGCCCGCCCGCTCTGGTGAGCGGACGGGCTTCGGCGGAGCGATAGCGGTCAGTTCACCGCGAGGAGGTCCACCACGAAGATCAGCGTCTCGCCCGGCTTGATCGCCGAACCGGCGCCGCGGTCGCCGTAGGCGAGGTGCGGCGGGATGACCAGCTGGCGACGGCCGCCGACCTTCATGCCCGCGACGCCCTTGTCCCAGCCCGCGATGACGCGGCCGCCGCCGAGCGGGAAGCGGAACGGGTCGTTGCGGCTCCAGGAGGAGTCGAACTCCTCGCCGGTGGCGAACGAGACGCCGACGTAGTGAACGGTGACGGCTTGGCCCGGCGTGGCCTCGGGCCCGTCGCCGACCGTGAGGTCGTTGATGACCAGATCGGCGGGCGGGGGGCCCTCGACCAGGTCGACTTCGGGCTTCTGCACGGCCATGCGGGTCCTCCTCGAATCGGAACAGGTCTGGCGCCGAGTCAATCACGTCGCCCGTCACGCTGCCGAATGGCCTACGTCTAGTGGAGCTTGTGGGGGAAGTAGTCGTTCTGTTGCTCTGTGTGCACCCCGTAACGGGGCCACAACTCAAGGAGATGATCATGGCGGCAACCCTGCACCGCCTGCGGTCGTGGCTGGGCGCGCTCGTGGTGGCGATACTGCTTCCACTGGCGGGCTTCAGCGTGGCCGCGGCTGCTCCCGCACCCCCGACCGCCGATGGTGAGGTCGGCGCCCAGATCGTGGGCGGCACCCGTGCCAGCACCAGCACCTACCCGTGGGTGGTCTACCTGGCCACCTCCAGCGGCTCGCAGTACTGCGGCGGCACGCTGGTCAAGGCCAACAAGGTCGTCACGGCCGCGCACTGCACCATCGG
Organism: Umezawaea sp.; assembly: GCA_039922235.1. Taxonomy (GTDB): domain Bacteria; phylum Actinomycetota; class Actinomycetes; order Mycobacteriales; family Pseudonocardiaceae; genus Umezawaea. Next base: position 6,284 of record JBDSAJ010000202.1, on the reverse strand, counting down.
CGACTCGCCGTCCGTGGTCCGCGTCGTGGCCGGTCGCGACGACAAGAACTCCACCGCGGGCGTCGTCGCGAAGGTGACCAAGATCTGGATCCACCCGAGCTACGTCGACGCCACCCAGGGCAACGACGTCTCGGTGCTGACCCTGGACCGCAACCTGACCCAGGCGACGCTGCCGATCGCGACCGCGTCCGACACCGCCCTGTACACGGCGGGCACGTCCAGCACGATCCTCGGCTGGGGCACCACGTCCTCCGGTGGCTCGGCGTCGCGCTACCTGCTCAAGGCCACCGTGCCGCTGACCAGCAACGCCACCTGCACGTCGGCGTACGGCTCGGACTTCAAGGCCGCGCACATGGTGTGCGCCGCCTACGCGTCGGGCGGCACCGACACCTGCCAGGGCGACTCGGGCGGCCCGCTCGTCGCGGGCGGCAAGCTGATCGGCATCACCTCGTGGGGCGAGGGCTGCGCGCTCGCGGGCTACCCCGGTGTCTACACCAGGGTTTCCAACTTCGCGACGCTGATCACGCAGCAGATCAACTCCTAGTTCCAGCACGCCGGAGTGCCGGGGGACCCACGGGTCTCCCGGCATTTCTGCTTTCCTTGCAACGCGATCCGCCCCCACCACCGTCCTTGGCCCATGAAGCGTTCGGGAATGGTGCTGGCAGGGATCGTCGTCGTCGGGGTGTGCGCGGCGTCCGCGCCCGCCGTGCTGGACAGCGGGCGGTTCCCGGTGCCGCCACCGATCGCTGTGACGGCCGGGCCGGTGGAACTGGTGGCCTACGACTCGTGCGACCAGGTGCTGTCGCAGTTCCGGGCGGTGGAACGGCCGCACCTCGCGGACTACAGCAGAGGCGGCGGCTGGTATACCACCGACAGCGCCGGTGTCATGCCGGGCTCCGAGGCCGGGGTGGCCGCCCCCGCGCAGCAGAAGGCGGCTCCCACGCCTCCGCAGATGGCTGAGGCGACGCACTCGACCACCAACGTCCAAGAGGCGGGCGTCGACGAACCGGACCTGGTCAAGACCGACGGCAAGCGGATCACCACGATCATCGACGGCACGCTGCGCGTCGTGGACGTGGCTTCCCGCAAGGAGACCGGATCGCTCGCGCTGCCCGGCGCCGCGGCCTCGCAGCTGATGCTCAGCGGTGACCGCGCGCTGGTCGTGACCACGTCGCCGGCGATGATGGAGAAGCCGTTGATGCCCAACGACTTCGCTCCCTCGGGTGGCGCAGGCCTCGTGCTGGTCGACCTCGCCGGGACGCCGAAGGTGCTCGGCACGCTCACGGTCGACGGCACCTACCTCGACGCCCGCCAGGTCGGCGGTGTGGCACGGGTCGTCGTCAGCTCCTCGCCGCGGATCAACTACGTCTACCCGGACGGCGTCCGCACCACCGCCCAGGTGCGGCAGGAGAACGAGCAGATCCTGGAGTCCGCGCCGGTCTCCTCCTGGCTGCCGCACTACGAGCTGACCACCCCGACCTCACGCAGCGAAGGCACCCTGGTCGACTGCTCGCGGATCAGCTTCCCGCGCCGGCCAACGGCTTCCTCCATGCTGACGGTGCTCACGCTCGACCTCGCGGCCGCGCTCGGCACGGGTGACCCGGTGTCCATCGTCGCGGCGGGCGACACCGTCTACGGCTCGGAGCAGAACCTCTACGTCGCCGACCAGTACCAGGCGTTCGCCGGTGGCGGGAAGGTGGTGGTGGACCCCACGACCGCGATTCACCAGTTCGACATCTCCCAGCCCGGACCGCCGAAGCACGTCGCGTCCGGTGTCGTGCAGGGCATGCCGATCAACAAGTACGCCTTCTCCGAGTACCAGGGCAACCTGCGGGTCGCGACCACGAGCGGGTTCAACGCGAACTCGTCGCAGAGCTCCGTCACGGTGCTCAAGCGCGACGGCGACACCCTCGCGCAGATCGGCAAGGTCGACGGACTCGGTGTGGGGGAACGGATCTACAGCGTCCGCTTCCTCGGCGCGGTCGGCTACGTCGTCACGTTCCGGCAGACCGACCCGCTCTACACCCTCGACCTCGCGGACCCGGCGAAGCCGAGGGTCGTGGGAGAGCTGAAGATCAACGGCTATTCGGCCTACCTGCACCCGGCGGGCGACGGCAGGCTGATCGGCGTCGGCCAGGACGCGAACGAGCAAGGTCGGATCTCCGGCACGCAGGTCTCGCTGTTCGACGTGCGCGACCCGGCCAAGCCGGAACGCCTTGCCCAGTACCACCTGCCGGGCGCGTACTCCGAAGCCGAGTACGACCCGCACGCGTTCCTGTACTGGCAGGCCACCGGGCTGCTGGTGCTGCCGGTGAACGGCCGGCGCGGTGACGACGGCGGCTCGTTGATGCTCCGCCTGTCGGGCAACGGGTTCAGCGAACTCGGCACGGTCCGGCACCCGTCGGGCACGCTGCGCCGGGCGCTGGTCATCGGCGACGACCTGTGGACCGTGTCGGACGCGGGACTGATGGCGACCAGCGGTGACCGGGCGGCTCAGCTCGCCTGGGTGCCGTTCGGGTAGGGCTGGTAGGCCGGGACGCGGCCAGGCCGGCCGGTGATGAGGCGGTGCGCGAGGACCGTGCCGCCCGCCATCGCCGCGGGCATGACCACGATGGCCGCCAACGGGATCAGGCACAGCAGGTACGACGGCACGGCGAAGCCGAGCGCGATCGCGCGCTTGCTCCGCAGCACCGCGCGCCGCTCCTTGAGCGTCTTGCCGCGCCGGGTGAACGGGATGCCGGTCAGCTCGATGCCGAGCAGCCACCCGTTGACGCACACGGCGATCACCGGCACCACGGTCTGGCCGACCACCGGGATGAACCCCGCGGCGAACAGCGGGATCGCGAACAGGATCGCCAGCCCGATCAGCAGCACGGCGTCGCGGACGCCGTTGAGCGCGGACCGCCACCACGGCACCTGCTCGGCGTCCGGCACACCACCCAGTTCCTCGTCCTCGATCGTCTCGGCGATGTGCTCGTAGAACGGGCCGCCGATGATGATCGTGATCGCGGTGAACGCCAACATGCTGATCGCCAGGAACGCGCCGATCATCGAGATGCCCGCCGCGACCCGCGTCACCGTGCGGACGGTGTCGCTCCAGTCGTCGGCGAACGGCGTCGCCCACGTGGCGATGCCGTCGATGTTCATCGCCAGCAGCACGAGGCTGCCGATCAGCAGCGCCGAGCTGATCACCGCCGGGATCGCGCCGATCAGCAGCAGCTTCGGCGACCGGAACACCAGCCCGAAGCCCTTCGCGAGCAGCCCGACACCAGTGGAGAAGTCCTTCAGCACCCTGATCACGCGGGCAGCTTAGTGCCGTCGGCCCGCACATTCCCGCCAAGCGCCCAGAACGGGCCGGACTACGCGGCTCCGCTCGCGGTTCCGGCGTCGGCTTCCGCGATGCAGGCCGTGCCGATCCGGCGGAACCCGACCCGCTCGTACACCCGCGCGATGTCCTCGCCGCCCGCCGACAGGAACACCCGCTCGACCCCTCGGTCGAGCGCGTCCCGCGCCAGGACAGCCGTGATCGCAGCGCCGAGACCTCGGCGCCGGGCGGACGGCAGCGTCCCCACACCGACGACCTCGGCCACGTCACCGGCCCGCTGCGTCATCCCCGCGGCCACCGCCCCGTCGGTCGGGTCCTCCGCCAGCGCGTACCGGAACTTCGGCACGTACACCGGTGTCACGGTCGGCAGCAGGGTGTCCCGGTCCTTCGGCCCGGTGTCGCCAGTCGCGGTGCCAGGCGTGGAGAACGACAGCTGGGCCACCGCCTGCACCACGGCCACGTCCGCCAGGAAGTCTGCGGCGTCCGGGTCGAGCACGCGCACCGTGGCGTCGACCTCCGGCACCACCAGCGGCCCGTCGAGCACCATCAGCGGCGCCCGCAGCACCGCGAAACCGGCTTCCTCCATGACTCCCAGCAGTCCGGGAGTCGTCTCGTGAACCCACTCGAACGCCTCGGCGACCCCGAGTTCCCGCTGCCGTTCGCGCACGAGCCGCACGTCGTCCGCAGTCGGCGTGCCGCCGTCCACGGAAGGCCGGGCGTAGTACGGGAACCCGTCACCCTCCCGGACGAACAGGGTCAGCGCGCCGTGCGACTCCGCCCGCGCGTCCGAGCGGGGAACCGCGTCGTAGAAGGATTCGAGCTGGTGGAATAGTCCTGGATGCACGTGGCGCAACGTAGTGGGCGGCAGCGCGAGGTGCCAATGGGATTGCGGGGGGACTGGTGCTGGACGACGAGGCGCTGGAGCGCTCTTCGGTGGTCGCGAACAACGCCATGAACCGCGAACGCGGCCTGACCGGCCCGAACAGCTACACCAAGGACCTCGGCGTCGACCTGGTGGCGCTGCTGGACGGCGCCCGCTGGCTCGACCTGTGCTGCGGCTCCGGCCGCGCGCTGGCGGAGGCCAAGACGAGGTTCGGCGACCGCGTCCGCGCCGTCGGCCTCGACCTGGTCGACCACTTCGGCGTCGACGGCCCGGAGTTCTTCGTCGGCTCGCTGTCGACGTGGCGCCCGGACGGCGAGTTCGACCTGATCACCTGCGTCCACGGCCTGCACTACGTCGGCGACAAGCTCGCCGCGGTCAGCCGCGCGGCGTCGTGGCTGGCGCCGGGCGGCCGGTTCGTGGCGAACTTCGACGCCGCCGACGTGCGCGACGAGGACGGCGCACCACTGGGTCGACGGCTCACCGCGGCACTGCGCGCGGCCGGGTTCTCCTACGACGCGCGGCGGCGCCTGCTGTCGTGCGTCGGCGGACGCGACGCGCGGCTGCCGTTCGACTACCTCGGCGCGGACGACCGGGCAGGCCCCAACTACACCGGCCAGCCCGCCGTCGTGTCGCACTACCGCGCTAGCCGGTCGCCAGGAACAGGTAGCGGTTGAGGCTGAAGAAGTAGTCGGCGCCGAGCGACCGCTGACCCTCCGCCCACGCCTCGGCCTCGGCCCCGGTGATCCCGTCGCGCCCCACGACGAACGTGGAGATCAACGCGATCAGGCCCTCGCTGAACGTGTCGGGCGCGTAGCCGACGTTCAGCACCGGCAGGACGCTCGTGCGCACGTCGCGGAATCCCGCGGCGGCCAGCACGGCGGGCAGCTTGCGCGGCAGCCGGGCGTCGGCGAGGTGCTGCTCGAACGCCAGCAGCACCCGGTCGGTGACCTCGTCGTCGGGCGACCGCCAGACCAGCGAGTCCCAGTCCGTGTCCATCACCAGCACCCGGCCGCCGGGCCGCAGCACCCGGCGGACCTCGGCCAGCGCGCCCGGCACGTCCTCCAAGTACTCGAAGACCTGAGTGGACACCACGGCGTCGAAGTTCCCGTCCGGATAAGGGATCCGGTCGGCTCCGGCCTGCCGGTACTCGACCGCGGCACCCGACCGCCCGGCGGCGACGGCGAGCATGGCGGCGGACGGGTCGATCCCGCACACCACACCGTCCGCACCGACCTCGTCGGCCATCTCGACAGCGAGGAACCCCGGCCCGCTACCGAGGTCGAGCACTCGCTCACCCGGTCGCAGGGCCAGGGCCTCCCGAACGATCCCGCGCTGCCGCACCACGTCCGCCGTCAGGTAGGTCAGTTCGACCCGGCGTGCCGTCTGCTCGTCGAACTCCAACGCGCTCATGCGGACGTGGTGCCCGTCAGCGACGACGGCGGAAAGCCGGCCGCCGAACACTGGTGCCCACCCCGGCCAGGTGCAGCGCGATGCACAGCAGGCCCGCCGTGAGCAGCGTGCCGCCGGTGATGACCGAGCCGATCGACGCGTCAGCGAGGTCGAGCAGCAACGCCAGCCCGAAAATGACCGCTGCGATGATGGCGAGCATTGGTGCCTCCTTGTATGGCAAGAACTCCTGCCACGTCACTACCCCGCAGGGGAAGGCGCCAACCAGGCATTCGGCCCAACTTCGAGGCCCAGGCAGGTGAGGTCCCAGAGCGCGGGCACCCAGACCGGACGGAAGCCCAACCGTCGTGTAACGCCCGCCCCCGTATTGCAGTGGGCCACTCTTCCGCACATTTGCGGAAAGCGGCCCGATCCAGTGGTCGGGGACGGCCGAACAGCTCAATCCGATGACAAAAACCGCCAACTCATCGCAATAAGCTCAAAACGATCCGAAAACGGTGCAATACTCTCCCACTGCACTACCTTCGGGTGATCACCGGCCCCTTAGTGGTCTGCGCCGTAAGTCCTTCGGGGGTTGTCAGGCGGCGGTCAGCGTGGCGGGTTGATGGTCGTGTTGGTGGTGCTGTTCTTCCTGTTCGTGTTGTTCGATCCGGGCCAGGAGGTCTCGGA
>JBDSAJ010000201.1:0-15311 GCA_039922235.1 Umezawaea sp. | reverse complement strand
GCCAGTAAGTTAAGCATCCAAGTTGATCTTCCGATGCCGCGCACGTGCAGGTCGCCTGGCTACGTGTTGATCTTGAGCGGCCTTAACTTACTGGCATTGCGATTTGACTCGGGGACCCCTTGATTTGTCCCTTGATCGGGCCAAAAAGGGCAGGTCGTAGAGCCTGCCCGATCGACAAGTTCAAGGGTCAAATCCCCCGAGTAAAATCGGCCGTGGTCTCGTCGCGCTCGCCCGCCGGTAAGTGGTGGGTCTTCCACAACGACCCAGAGCTGCACGCGCCGCCAGCGCCCCGCGAGGTTTGCGGCAACCGCATCAGTGTTGCCGCTCAACGCCTTCAGACCACCTAGATCTCGCGCACCAGCCGGAACCTGGTGAACCCGCCCGCGGCAATACCGGGGAACTCCTTGACCCGGCGCCACTTCTCGCCGAGTCCGACGGTGCCCTGGCCTGAGTTCTCCAGCGCGGCGACGTGCGCCGCCTCGGACGTCCACTCGGCGTAGTTGAGCGCCTGGGTGCCGTCCACGCTGACGTGGAAGTGCGCCGAAATCCCGCCCTCCGCAGGCATTTCATCGGTTTCGATGGCGTCGAGAACCGCGTCGACCCACAGCCGCGGATCAACGCCGTCGAACTCCGCCGTGACGATGACGACACAGCCGACCGCAGCCGGATTCGGCCTCGTTCGGCTGCGGTACAGCCGGTACTCGACCGCGCCCTCCCGCGGTTCGGCGGGCTTTCCGCTCCGCTGCTCGTAGAGCAGCACCGATTTCCCGTCGAGCCCGGCGAACCCCGCCACGGCCACCACCCCGTCGGCCTTGCCGCCCGCCAGGGCCTCCTCCACCGCGGCATCGGGATCGTCCGCGGTCCACCGCGTGACCAGGACCGACTCGAAGTCCGTGCGTTCCGGATTGGGCATCGCTGTGTCCTTCCTAAGCCGCGTAGGGGTTCTTGGCGTTGGCGTCGCGCAGCGCGCGGGCCCACCAGGTCACCTGGTCGAGCAGCACCTCGGCTGCCCGGCCGCACGCCTCCGGCTCCTTCGGCATCCCGTCGCCGTCGAACAGCCCGTGCGCGTTGTGGAAGCTCACCGTGTCCCGGACCGTGACCGCGTGCAGCTCGGCGAACACCTGCCGCAGGTGCTCCACGGCCCGCAGACCGCCGGAAACCCCGCCGTACGACACGAACCCGACGGGTTTCGCCTGCCACTGCGTGAAGTGCCAGTCGATCGCGTTCTTCAGCGGAGCCGGGTAGCTGTGGTTGTACTCGGGCGTCACGACCACGAACGCGTCCGCCTCCGCGAGCTTCGGCGTGAGCACCGCCAGCAGCGCCGCGTCCTCCGGCGTCGGACGCCCGCTCAGGTGCGCGGGCAGGGGCGTGTCCGCCAGGTCGACCACCGAGACCGCCAGGTCCTCCCGCTGCCGGGCCAGCCCGGCGAACCAGGAAGCGACGACCGGCCCGAACCGGCCGTCACGGGTGCTGCCCACGATGACCGCGAGCCGTAGTTGGTTTGTCATGGCCCCAGCATCAAACCTGAACCAAGGTTGAAGTCAAGCTATCGTGGCGATCATGGGTCAGCTCCCGGCGAACATCCACGAGATCACCATCGGCGAACTCTCCGAACGCAGCGGCGTCCCGACCTCCGCACTGCGGTTCTACGAGAAGGAAGGTTTGATCCGCAGCCGTCGCACGCCGGGCAACCAACGCCGCTACGGCCGCGAAGTCCTGCGCCAGGTCGCCTTCATCCGCGCCTCCCACCACCTGGGCATCCCGCTCGCCGCCATCGGCCAGGTACTGGCGCTCCTCCCCGAAGGCGTACCGCCCACCCGCGAGTTCTGGGAGAAGGCGTCGAACTGCTGGAGCAACGAGATCAACGCCAGGATCGAGAAGCTCGAACGGATGCGCGACCGCTTCACCGAGTGCATCGGCTGCGGCTGCCTCTCCTTCGACACCTGCGTCCTGGTCAACCCGGACGACCGCCTGGGCGCACTGGGCGCGGGCCCCAAGCGCCTGCTCGACCCGTAAGCGTGGATCTTTGGTGGGACATACCGCCAGCGGCTGCCCGGCCGCTAGTTCCGGTACCTGGCCTCGTAGGCGGCCTTGATCCGGGCGTCCTCGTCGGAGTGCACGGCTCGGCGGGTCGCCATGCCCGTGCCGCGCGGGTAGCCCTGCTTCACCAGCCGCTGCTCGGTCGTCTGCTCCATGTACGTGATCGAGTAGAAGAAGCCGACCAGTATCCCGAGCAGGCACGACATGAGCCGCACCCACAGCGGACCGGGGAGCAGGACCAGCAGGAAGATCGGCGACATCTGCACGAGGCCGCGGACCAGGTGGCGCACCACCCAGGTGCGGGCCGTGACGTCGTGCAGCACCCACTCGCGGTGGCGATCGGGAAGTCGCCCGCCAACGGCGTACCAGAGCCAGAGGACTGGGTTGGGCCTGCGGCGTTTCACCTGGTCGAGGCTACGAGGTCCACGTCGGGATCGGTGAGGCGGTCCACGTCCGGCGAGGTGCCGATCAACGACTTGATCGTGTCGTTGACGTCCCAGACGTTCACGTTCATGCCCGCGACCACCACACCGGCCTTGAGCCAGAACGCGATGAACTCCCGCCCCGGCACATCACCCCGGAACACGACCTGGTCGTAGCCGTCGACGTCGCCGACGAACTCCATGCCGAGGTCGTACTGGTCGGTGAAGAAGTACGGCTGCTCCTGGTAGGCGGCACCCTTGCCGAGGATCGCGGCGGCGACCGTCGCGGGCTGGTTCAGCGCGTTCGCCCAGTGCTCGACCCGGATGTGCTTGCCGAGCGCGGGGTTGAAAGCGTTGGCCACGTCACCCACCGCGTACACGTCCGGGTCGCTGGTGCGCAGAGTCGCGTCCACGACCACACCGTTGTCGACTTCGAGGCCTTCGGCGAGTTCCACGTTCGGCACCGCACCGACCGCCACCAGCACGTGGTCGGCCGGGAGTTCCGTGCCGTCCGCCAGCCGCACACCGGCAGCGCTGATCTCCTGCGCCTCGGCGTTGAACCGGAACTCCACACCGTGCTCCGCGTGCAGGTCGGCGAACACCTGCCCCACCTCCGGCCCGAGCACCCGCACCAGCGGCAGCGCCGACGAGTGCACGACGGTCACCTCGACCCCGGCCTGCCGCGCGGCCGACGCCGCCTCCAACCCGATCCAGCCCCCACCGACCACGACCAGCCGCGACCCAGCGGTGAAGCTCTCCCGCAACCGGTCGGAATCCTCGACGGTCCGCAGGTACAACGCCGACTCCGCACCTCGAACCGCAGGCACGCGCGGCGACGCCCCCGTGGCCAACACCAGCTTGTCGTAACCCACCCGCGACCCGTCGTCGAGCACGACCTGGTGCGCCACGAAGTCCACAGCGGTCGCCGTGGTGCCCTGCCGCAACTCGACGTCGTGCTCCGCATACCAGCCGTCAGCCAACGCCTTGAACGAAGCCCGCTCATCCCTGCCACCGAGATACCCCTTGGACAACGGCGGCCGTTCGTACGGGTGGTGCGCCTCACCGGCGATCAACACCACCGCACCGTCGTACCCTTGCGCCCGCAGGGCCTCCGCAGTCTTGGCACCCGCCAACCCGCCGCCCAGGATCACGATCGTCATGCGTCCACTCCTACACCCTCCGACGGCACTCGGCTGGTCAGCCGGTACCCGACCGGCGTGCAGGCACGTCGCGCCTGCCCGGCACGCGCGACGGCACGGCCGCATGGCCGCATGGCGGCACGGCCACGCGCTCCTCGGCACGACCGCCGGTCACCCTGCGACACCAGCCTGCGGCCAGCACGAGCGCCGCAAGGCTCCCAGCCCTGGCCACCTTGGGCAGCCAGGAGTGAACGCCGAGGTGAGGGAGCTATCTGTCCAGCCGAAGCGGCTGGCTTGGTGTGGGTATCGGGCGGGGCCTGCTGTTTACGCCGAAACGGCTCGTCCCGTGTGGGTGTCGGGCGAAATCTGCGGCTTCAGCCGAAGCAGTTGGCTCGGTGTGAGTGTGGGGCGAAGCCTGCGGCTTCAGCCGAAGCGGCTCGCTCTGTGTGGGCATCGGGCGGAGTTAGCTACTTCGGTCGAAATGGTTGGTTCCGCGCAGGTGCCGGGCGGAACCTGCTGCTTCAGCTGAAACGGCTCGCCTGCGTGGGGCCGGGCGGAATCTGTCGCTTCGAAGGTGGGTGCTGCTGGGGTTGGGCGTGCCGACCTTCCTGCGGTGATGCTCAACGGGTTGTGTGGTGCGAGAGCCTGCCGGACTTGACCCGGTGGTCAAGTCCGGCTGGTTGCGCCGCCGACCGATGCTGTCGCGGCTGAAGCCGAGTGGTGGGTGAAGCCGAATGGTGGGCGAAGTGGTTGGTTGTGCGTGGGTGGGGGCTAGATGCAGAGCCTGCCTACACCGGCGAAGCCGGGGAAGCGGGATGCGTCCGGTTCCAGGTCTTCGGGGGATTCTGGGCGCCACAGGGGGATTCTGGTCACGCCTGGGGTGACCAGGTCGTAGCCGTTGAAGAACGTGGTCACCTCGGCCTCTACTCGGGAGGAGAGGGGAGTGACCGAGGCCGCGTAGAGGTCGCGGTAGCGCTGCCAGCCCTCTGGTTCCTCGCCCGGCTCCGTGCCCAACTGGGACAGCGCCAGGTAGCTGCCGGGGACCAGGCGGTCGCGGTAGCCGGCGATGATGCCCGCCGGGTCGTCCGAGTCCGGGACGAAGTGCAGGAGCGCGATCATCAGCACCGCTACCGGCTCGTCCAGGTCCAGCAGGCTCTTGACCTCCGGCGACCCCAGCACGGCTGCGGGGTCGCGGATGTCCGCCTGCAGCATGTTCACCCGCGCGTCGCCCGACAACAGCGAACGGCTGTGGGCCACGGCGACCGGATCGAGGTCCACGTAGACGACCCGCGACTCCGCTGCGGACTGGCGGGCCACCTCGTGCACGTTGCCGACCGTCGGGATGCCCGAGCCCAGGTCGAGGAACTGCCGGATCCCCACTGACGTCAGGTAGCGGACCGCTCGGCGGAGGAACGCCCGGTTCGTCAGGATCGCGGACTTGAGGCTGGGCATGATGCCCACCGCCTGGTTGGCCAGTGCCCTGTCCGCGGCGAAGTTGTGCGCACCTCCCAGCCAGTAGTCGTAGACCCTCGCGATGCTCGGTCGTTCAAGGTCGATCTCGTGCGGTGCCCAGTCAGGTCGTGCCACCCGAACATGATGACAGTCGCTGACAGCGACGTGACCGCGAACTGGCAGCAACACCGCCCACAGTGATCGTGACGACCAGCCGACACCGTGGAGCTCTCATGATCGCCTCAAGCCGCGCGGACCGCAGGTTTGCGGCGGGCACCGATCGGCCTCCTCGGTCCGATCGAGTTCATCGGGCCCGCCGAGGAGACGAGGCCGTCGTGCCGTTGGAAGCGCGTGCTGGTCGACGCCGGACAACAGACCCCCTTCCGTGACCATCGACAAACAGTTGGAGAGAACATGAACCCCCAAGTCCTCATCGTCGGAGCCGGTCCGACCGGACTCGTGCTGGCCTGTGACCTGGCTCGTCGCGGCATCACCTCCCGGATCGTGGACAAGGCCGCCGCGTACTTCCTCGGCTCGCGCGGCGACGGCCTGCAACCCCGCACGCTGGAGGTCTTCCACGATCTCGGCGTGCTCGACGCGATCCTCGCCGCCGGTGACACGGCACCGGTCGTGCGCGTGTTCAACGGCGCCGAGGTGGTGGCCGAGGCGCGGATGGCCGAACCCACCGAGCCGACGCCCGACGTGCCCTACCCGAACCTGTGGTTCGTGCCGCAGTTCCGCACGGAGGAGATCCTGCGGGCCCGCCTGGCCGAACTGGGTGGCCGCGTCGAACTCGCCACCGAGCTGGTCGACTTCACCCAGGACGACGACGGCGTGACCGCCACCCTGCGCCACGACGGCGTGGACGAGGTGGTCCGGGTCGACTACCTGGTCGGCGCTGACGGCGGACGCAGCACTGTGCGCAAGCGGGCGGGCATCGACTTCGTCGGAGAGACCGACGAGACCATCACCGCCATGCTCGCCGACGTCCGCGTCGATGGGCTGGACCCGGCGCACGGCTACGCCTGGGTGAACGGCGGCATCGCCCTGTCACCCCTCGCGGGCACGGACCTGTTCAACCTCGCCGGAGCACCGCCTGCCGACGGGTCTTCGGTGACGCTGGAACTGTTGCAGGGCATGGTGGACGAGGCCTCGGGTAGCACCGACATCCGGATCCGGGAGATCGTCTGGGCGACGGTGTGGCGGGCCAATGTCCGCGTCGCAGCCCGGTTCCAGGAGGGGCGTGTGCTGCTCGTGGGCGACGCGGCGCACGTCTGCCCGCCCACCGGGGGACAGGGGCTCAACACCGGTGTGCAGGACGCGTACAACCTGGGCTGGAAGCTGGCCGGGCCGAGGGAACTCGTGGACACCTACTCGGTCGAGCGCCTGCCGATCGCGCACGGCGTGCTGGAACTGGCCGCTCGGACCCTGCGGCGGCACACGGACGGGGACGAGGACGCGCACCAGCGCGGCGCGGAGTTCCACCAGTTGGCGCTGAACTACCGCGGCGGCCCGCTGAGCCGCGACGAGCGCGCGACCCCATGGCCGCTGCGGGCAGGCGACCGCGCGCCGGACGCGCCGTGCCAGGAGAACGGTGCGGCGGTGCGGTTGTTCGACCTGTTCCAGGGACCGGGGTGGACCCGGTTGGAGTTCCGCGACGGCCTGGTGATCGTGGGGGACCGCGTCCTGGCGGACGCCGGCGGCCACGCACGGGCTGCGTACGGGGAGGAAGGGTTCGTGCTCGTGCGGCCGGACGGGTACATCGGGCTGGTGGCCGATCACCGGGACGCGGTGGGGGAGTACCTGGAGTCGATCGCAGCGGGGGCGGGTGTGGGGCGGGGTTAGGGGCACAGTTCGACGTTAGGGCTGGTCATCGGCGAGTCAAAGGGTGAATTTCGAAACTGTGGACAACTGCTGGGCCTGTGGACAACTCTCTGAGAAGAGCGGTCACCGCCCGGACTCGATCGCCGCAGGCGTCAGCGGCTCGCGCAGCCCGCGAGCGAGCGCCGCCCGGTAGCCCACCTCACCCAGCGCCTCGACGCACCGGTTCCGCAGCGCCCGCACCTCGGGATCGAGGGTGTCCTCGATGCCCCTCAGGCCGAACGCGCTGCCGAGCGCGACGGCCGCCTGGTCGGGGAACCCGTGGTCGAGGCACCACTGGGCGGCGTTCTCCACCACCATCGCCCGCACCGGGCCGTCCAGGATGGCCGTGGACAGCTCCAGGGCGAGCCGGTGGCGTTCCCTCGCCTCCTCCGAACGACCCAGGCGGTCGAGCACCACGGCGGCCGTCGTGTGCAGCAGCACGACGAAGTGCGGTGACGGCTGGGTTCCCGCCTCCGGGTCCACGGCCCGCACCAGCCGCTGGGCCTCGGTCAGCCAGCGGTCCGCGGTGGCCCAGTCGCCCCGGCGGCGGGCCACTTCGGCCCGCGCGTGGTGCACCCTGGCGAGCGCCACGTCGTCGAGCCGCTCGGCGATCTCCCGCGCCCGCGCCACTTCCGCGTCGGCGGCGTCGTGCAGACCGGCCCGCGCCCGCATCCTGGCCGACGTGGTGAGCAGCATGACCGGCCCCAGCAAGGCGTCGTCGCCGCCGAGCACGGCGCTGCTCGACCGAGCCTCGTCCAGCGCCGCCACCGCTCCCGCCGCGTCGCCGCGGTTGTCCAGCACGACGGACAGCTCGTAGCAGGCGAACGTCCGCCCCCACCGGTCGCCCGCCCGGTCGAAGCCCGCGAGCGCGTGGCGCAGGTGGCGTTCGGCGGACGGCGTGCCGCCGGGGGTGAGCTCGGCGGCCACGATCCCGTGCAGGAGGTGCCCGAAAGCCTCCAGCCACGGGTCGGCCTCAGCGGTGAAGCGGTCGCCCAGCGCGGTCGCGTAGCCGATCGGGTCGGAGGGGATCCACGCGCTGATGGTCCACGCGGCGAACACCGCGGGGTGGACGATCGTCTCCAGCGCGTATTCGATGTCGGCAGGATCGGACCCGCAAGCCAAGCGGCACAACGCGTACGCGTCGGCGAGACCGTCCGGGGCCTCGTCGACCACCTGCCGCACGGCCGCCGCGCGCTCAGCGGCTTCCGCCCGCTCGCCGAGCACGAACCACGGCCACAGCCGGGCGGCGAACAGCCGCAGCGCCAGGTCCGCGCGGCCGGTGGCCAGCGCGTGGTCCAGCGCGGCGTCCAGGTTGCCGCGCTCCCGGTCCAGCCGCGCGAGCCACCGGGACTGCTCGGCGCCGCGCACGTGCGGTTCGGCGGTCTCGGCGAACGCCGTGAAGCACTCGGCGTGCCGCGTCGCCGTGGTGTCGTCGGCCAGCTTCTCCGCCGCGTACTCCCGCACGGTCGCGAGCAGGCCGTACCGCACCTCGTCGTCGTGCTCGGTCAGCACCACCAGCGACTTGTCCACCAAGGCGGACAACAGGTCCAACGGGTCGTCGGCGGTGCACGTCCGCCGCACCTCGTCCGTGGTGGCGCCGCCGACGAACACCGACAACCGCGCCAGCAGCGCCCGTTCGTCGTCGGCCAGCAGGTCCCAACTCCAGTCGACCACGGCCCGCAGCGTGCGGTGCCGGGCCGCCGCGGTGCGGTCACCCCGGTCCAGCAGCCGGAACCGGTCGCCGATCCGGGAAGCGAGCTGCGCCGGTGTCATCGACCGCAGCCGGGCCGCCGCGAGTTCGATCGCCAGCGGCAGCCCGTCCAGTTCGCGGCAGACCCGTTCCACGTCCGGCGTGACCGCGAAACCCGGCCGCACCGCCGAAGCCCGATCGGTGAACAAGGCCACCTGGGCTGAACCGTCCAGAGTGGACACCACGTGCAGTGCTTCACCGGTCAGGCCAAGGGGTTCCCGGCTCGTGGCCAGCACCCGCACTTCTGCGGTGCGCGCCAGCAGTGCGGCGACCAGCGCCGCGACCGAGTCCACCAGGTGCTCGCAGTTGTCCAGCACCAGCACCACCCGGCGATCCGCGACCACCTCCACCAAGCGGTCGACGGCAGCGGCGGGCCCAGGTCCGGGCAGCACGCCGACACTGGGCCGCCCGAGCAGCGCGAGCACGGTCGGCGCGACCCGCTCCGGGTCCGTCACCGCCCCCAGTTCGACCACCCACGCCTCGATGTCGAGCCGGGACGCCACCTCGACCGCGAGCCGCGTCTTGCCCACTCCGCCGGGGCCGGTCAGCGTCACCAACCTGTTGTCCCGCAAGCGGTCCCGCACCACGTCCAGGTCGGCGTCCCGGCCGACGAACGTGGTCCAGCGCGCGGGCACGTTGCCCCGCCGGTGAGCCGCTTCGGCCCTCAACGCCAGCAGGTGGGCGTCCCGCAGCTCCTGGCCGGGATCGGCGCCCAGCTCATCGGCCAACGCGCGCCGCACCCGCTCGTGCACCCGAAGCGCCTCCGCGTGCCTGCCCTCCAGGCACAGCGCCCGCATCAACCGCGCGTGTACCCGTTCCCGCGTCGGGTGCGCCGCGCACAGCTCGGTCAGCTCCGGCACCAGTCCCACCACGCCCGTGTCGGCCAAGTCCTCCAGCGCGGAGATCCGCAGTTCCGCCAGGCGGGCGTCGTCGAACGGCAGGTCGCCGCGCCACAGCGCCAGCGCCTCCCGCAGCAGGACCGCGGCGCGGGCGGGCTCGACCGCGCGGGCCTCCGCCAGGAGCCGTTCGAACTCCCAGAGGTCCACCGCATCCGGTGACAGGTCCAGCCGGTAGCCGGTCGGCTCCGACCCGATCGCCTTTCGCCCGGTCCCGGTGTCCGCGTCCAGCGCGCGCCGCAGCCGCGCCACCAGCGACTGCAACGCCGCCGTCGGCTCCCCCGGCTGTTCATCGGGCCACAGGTCGGCGCACAGCGCGGCCGTGCCCACGACCCGGCCTCGCGCGAGCGCCAGCCGTACCAGCAGCGATCGCGGCCCACCACCGCCGATCGCGATCGGCGTGCCGTCGGTGCCCCGCACCTCCAGCGGCCCCAGGATCCCGATCCGCATCACGCCCCCGTTCCCGGCGTAAGCTTAGAACTCCACGAGGGGAGCGGTGGTCCGTCCAATCCGGATTCTTGATCACCGGCTGCGACGTCTCGAACCCGAGTGCGGTCGGACGCACCGGTCGGGGCATCGTCGCTTCGGACATCGTTGGTTATCGTAGCCAGGGGTCGCGAGGCCCGCCGGTGGCCGGATGTGCCTGCCGACGGAACTGAGAACCGAACGACGGTGGGGTTGATGTCGACAATGGGGAATCTGCGCGCTCGTGTGCTGACCAGGCTCGGGCGGGGTTACCTCGCGCGGCTGCAGAAGAAGCCGCTCGACCTGTCGACGCTGTCGTTCTTCCCCCACTCCGCACTCATGCCGCTCCGCCGCGACGGGATCGACCCCGTGCCGGAGCTGGGCGTGCGGCGCAGGCGCGAGCCCGTGAGCAAGCTGAAGCTGCCGTTCGGCATCAACGTCTGGCTGGTCACCGGCTACGAGGAGTCCAAGGAGGTGCTCGGCAAGATCGACGAGTTCAGCAACGACTTCGCGAACCTCGTCGGCACGTCCGGGGGCCTCTCGTCCGACAGCAACCCCGGTGGTCTCGGGATGGCTGACCCGCCCGTGCACACCAGGCTGCGCCGCCTGCTGACGCCCGAGTTCACCATGCGCAGGCTGAGCAGGCTGGCCCCGCGCATCGACGAGATCGTCACCGAGCGCCTGGACGCGATGGCCGCCGCGGACGGTCCCGTCGACCTGGTCGAGGCGTTCGCGCTGCCCATCCCGTCGCTGGCGATCTGCGAACTCCTCGGCGTCCCCTACGAGGACCGCGAGGACTTCCAGCGCCTGAGCATGGCCAGGTTCGACCTGTTCGCGGGTGCCAACCCGTCGCTGGGCGCGATGTCGGAATCGCTCGCGTACTTCATGGACGTCGTCAAGAAGCAGCGCGAGAACCCCGGTGACGGCCTGCTGGGCATGATCATCAAGGAGCACGGCGACGAGGTCGACGACCGCGAACTGGCAGGTCTCGCGGACGGGGTGCTGACCGGCGGCTTCGAGACGACCGCCAGCATGTTGGCGCTCGGCGCGCTCGTGCTGCTGGAGAACCGCGAGGCGTTCGACACGATCCGCGACGACGACACGGCGATCAACCAGTTCGTCGAGGAACTGCTGCGCCACCTCACGGTCGTGCAGGTCGCCTTCCCCCGCTTCGCGCGCACGGACCTGGTGGTCGGCGGCAAGCACATCGCCAAGGGCGACGTCGTCATGTGCTCGCTGAGCGGCGCGAACCGCGACGAGTCGCTGGGCGCGGACATGGAGACGTTCGACCCGTCCCGCAAGTCCCCGTCCCACCTCGCCTTCGGCCACGGCATCCACCGCTGCATCGGCGCGGAGTTGGCCCGGATGGAGCTGCGGGCCGCGTACCCGGCGCTGGTGCGGCGGTTCCCGACCATGCGGCTGCACGGCAAGCAGGACGACCTGGTGTTCCGCAAGACCTCCGTCGTGTTCGGCGTCGAGGCCCTGCCGGTCGTGCTGGCGGACTAGCTAGGTAGGCATGTTTCGAGAGTCGTCGTATCGGGGTTGGTGGAGGAGTCGTCCCGATGCGACGAGAGCGAACTCAGGTCGCCAGTCGTAACGGTGGTCAAGGGCATCAGCGAAGCGCAGTGCCAGCTCGCGGACAGGCGGACAGGGCCACGCCGGGACATGGTCGAACGTGGGCACCCGGCGAGCATCCCATGACGTGCTGAGACAGGAGAACCCGCGTGGCTCTGGCGGTCTGACTCGGCCCCACCGCATCCGGGCCGAGCATTCACGTGGACGCCCAGTCTCCGGTCAGCACGCGCCGCCCAGCGCCAACCCCCGAGCGAGCGCAGGCGATCCATCGCCCGATGTCGTACGAGGTCTGCGCGACCGTCCGATCAGTGGTGTCCACAACCGCGACCGACCAGCGCGAATCATCGCTGTCCCAGTTGTTCCACCGGCTCCACACCATCCGCTCCCAGGCGCCCGCGGTGATCACCCCAGGAGCGGCCTGGGGATCAGCGGCATGAGCACGATGCCACCGCGCCCACCCGATGAACGACCGTTTGGCGTCGCGATCCCACTTCCCAGGGTCCCGGCGCTCCAGTCGCTGCCATCGTTGCCGGTCCTCGACGTCGAGCAGACAGGCAGCGATGCCGTCCAGACGCGTCGCCGAAGGACAGGCCAGCACCTCCCCCAGTGGCGACTGGCCAAGCAGCAGCATGTCCAGCCCGTTGTCCTGGTAGTCCAGCGCGCGGTGAATCCACCCCTCCAAACCCCGCTGGCGCCACACGAGGTCCGCCGTGCTGGGCACGCCGATCTCGTCGAAGTCGTGCACGACCATCCCGTCAACGTCCGTGCACGCGCGGGCGGCGGTGGTCTTGCCGGAGCAACTGGAACCACAGATCACGAACAGCATGAGGCAGTGTGGTTCCCACGTCACCCAAGACGCGAACGAATTCTCGATCATCGTTTTCGCCAAGCCAAGTCAGACCACCAGAGCCAACCCGCCCCTTCGGGCCGACGACCTCGCCCGACCCGGTCGGCCTCTTCGCTGTGCCCGTCGGCAGGGCTGACGTCGTGCGGGCCCGGTGTGGATCTTCCGTCGGCCGTCCAGGTGACGCGCAACGTGCTGGCTGGTAACGATTGCCCCTGTTCCGCACGGCGACCCTGTTGACACTTCGTTCACCGTGTCGTAGAAATCAGCTATCCAATATCCTATAGGATTGAGGCTGGCAATGAGGCCATCTGCGAAGCGGATCAGGCTGTGCGCGGTGGCCGTGGGGCTGCTCGCGGTCACGGTCGGCTGCACCACCAAGGGGTCGGACGCGGGGCAGGCGGCGGCCGGACCCGACAAGAAGGACGCGTCGAGCGTCAAGGTCGCCTTCGTCCCTGGCGGCCCGCACCCGTACTTCCAGCCGTGGAAGACCGCGGCCGACCAGGTGAAGGCGGACTTCAAGCTGGGCGGGGCGATCTTCGACGAGACCAGCCAGTGGGACCAGGCGAAGCAGAACAGCGCCCTGAACTCCTTGGCGTCGCAGGGTTACAACGCGATGGGCATCTTCGGTGTCTCGCCGACGGACATCAACAGCACGTTCACCGACCTGAAGGCCAAGGGCATCACCGTTGCCTCGCTGGGCTCCTGCCCCGCCGGTGACCAGGACGACGCCGACTTCTGCCTGTCGACCGACACCGGCGAGGCCGCGTACAAGGCGGCCAAGACCGCCATCGAGGCCATGAACGGCACCGGCAAGCTGGTGCACCTCACCGGCAACAACGTCGACGCCAACACCCAGCGCCGCATCGCGGGCGTGCAGAAGGCCGTGGACGAGACCGGCGGCAAGGTCACCATCCTGACCACGATCCCGGACATCGACAAGGACCTGCAGACCGCGCAGAAGGCCGTGGCCGACCTGCTTTCCGCGCAGGGCAACCAGATCCAGGGCATCGTCACCACCGCCTACAACCCCGCGGTCGCCGCGGCGGCCGGGGTGAAGTCCTCCGGTCTGCCGATCAAGGTCGTGGCGATCGACGACGACGCGACCATCCTGGCGGGCATCAAGGAGGGTTCGGTGGCCGCGACCATCGCGCAGAACCCGACCGGCCAGGCCTACGTCGGCGGATGGGCGCTCACCCAGCTCGCCACCGGCGCCTGCACGATGGCGACCCCCGGCACGACCGTCGACTCCGGCTCGTTCGTGATCACCAAGGCCAACGTCGACACGTACGACACCGAGCGCAAGGCCAAGACGACGCAGCTCACCGAGCAGTTCAAGAGCAGCGTCCTCAAGTGTTCCTGACCTGAACCAGCGCACGGGAGAAGGGGGCCAGCGGTGGCCGTAGTCACCAGGGCCGAGGCGTTCGTCGTCGACCTGGAGGTCGAGCAGGTCCGCACCGACGCGGTGCAGGCCTTCCTCAAGCAGGAGACCATCTTCGTCGAGGTGAGCACGGACGACGGTGCCGTCGGGCTCGGCTACTCCTACACGATCGGCACGGGCGGGACCGCGGTGCACGCGCTGCTCCGCGACCACCTGCTGCCGAGGCTCGTCGGTCAGGACGCCCGGCTGGTGGAAGGGGTGTGGCACGACCTGTTCGCGTCCACCCGCGCCACCACGGTCGGTGCCATCACGTCGCTCGCCCTCGCGGCGGTCGACACGGCCCTCTGGGACCTCAAGTGCCTCCGCGCGGGCGAACCGCTCTGGCGGGTCGCCGGGGGGTTCCGGCCGAAGGTCCCCCTGTACGACACCGAAGGCGGCTGGCTGCACCTGAGCACCGACGAGCTGGTGGTCGGCGCGAAGGCCGCGGCCGACGCCGGGTGGAACGGCGTCAAGGTGAAGGTGGGCAAGCCGACCGCGCACGAGGACCTCGAACGGCTGATGGCCGTCCGGGACGCCGTCGGCCCCCGCTTCGACCTGATGGTCGACGCCAACCAGTCGATGACGGCCGCGGAGGCGATCCGGCGGGCGGAGGCGTTCGCACCGGTCGACCTGTTCTGGCTGGAGGAACCGCTGCCCGCCGACGACGTCGCCGGGCACGAGCGGCTGGCCCGCTCCACGAGCATCCCGATCGCCGTCGGCGAGTCGCTGTACTCCGTCGGCCAAGTCCGCGACTACCTCGAACGCGGTGCCGCGTCCATCGTGCAGGTGGACGTGGCCCGCGTCGGCGGGATCACGCCGTGGCTCAAGGTGGCGCACCTCGCGGAGGCGTTCAACGTGGCCGTGTGCCCGCACTTCCTGATGGAGCTGCACGTGAGCCTGGTTGCGGCCATCCCCAACGGCCGGTACGTCGAGCACATCCCGCAGCTGCGGGCGATCACGATGACCGAGATGGCCGTGGCAGCCGGTCAGGCCGTCGCACCGGAGACCGCGGGCCTGGGGATCGCGTGGGACCGCGACGCCATGGACGACCGGAGGGTCGCGTGACGCTCCAGGTCCTCCGGCGGTCGCTGGCCGACCAGCGCACCGGGCTGGTGCTGCTGCTCGTCCTGCTGGTCGTCGTCTTCGGGTCGCTGATCCCGACGTTCTTCAGCGAGCGGTTCGTGGTGTTCCCGCTGCTGCGCGACGTGGCGACGCTGACCGTGGTCGGCCTGGCGCAGCTGGCCGTGCTGTCCATCGGGCACCTCAACATCGCGGTCGGGCGGATGGCGGCGTTCGGCGCGATGTTCATGGGCCTGGCCTACGAGCAGTGGCACCTGCCGCTCTACGCCGGACTCGTCATCGGGGTGGCCGCGGGCGCGGCGATCGGCGCGCTGACCGGGCTGATCATCACCTCGTCCGGGGTGAACTCGTTCGTGGTGACGCTG
>JBDSAJ010000200.1:0-9003 GCA_039922235.1 Umezawaea sp. | reverse complement strand
CCGCACCCTTGGTGGCCACGATGGCCAGACCGCGGGGCAGCAGGTAGTTGCGTCCGTAGCCGTCCTTGACCTCGACGATGTCGCCGGGGCCACCAAGGCCGCTCACGTCCGCAGTGAGGATGAGCTTCATGTTCTGGGCTCCGTCTCTCTCTGAGTTAGCGGGCGGTCGAGGTGTAGGGCAGCAACGCCATCTCGCGCGAGTTCTTCACGGCGATGGCGACGTCGCGCTGGTGCTGCGAGCAGTTGCCCGTCACGCGGCGCGCGCGGATCTTGCCGCGGTCGGAGATGAACTTCCGCAGCATGGTGGTGTCTTTGTAGTCGATCTGAGTGGCGCTCTTGTCCTTGCAGAAGGCGCAAACCTTCTTCTTGGGCTTGCGCACAGGCGGCTTGGCCATGTGTGTGCTCCTGGTTTAACGCGGTGTGGGTTGTCTGGGTGACCGGTGCGCGGTCTAGAAGGGGGGCTCGTCGGCGAAACCGCCGCCGCCGCCACCGCTGTTGCTCGCCGCCGGGGCGGAGCCCCAGGGGTCGTCAGCGGGAGCGCCGCCGCCACCACGGGGGGCAGAGGAACCGCCGCCGAAGCCGCCGCCCTCACCCCCGCCACGGCTGACCTTGTTGACCTTCGCGGTCGCGTAGCGCAGCGAGGGGCCGATCTCGTCGACCTCAAGCTCCATGACGGTGCGCTTCTCGCCTTCCTTCGTCTCGAAGGAACGCTGGCGCAGCCGCCCGGTCACGAGCACACGCGAACCACGGGTGAGCGACTCGGCCACGTTCTCCGCGACCTGACGCCACACGTTGCACCGCAGGAACAGCGCGTCGCCGTCCTTCCACTCGCCCGACGCCTTGTCGAACGTGCGGGGAGTGGACGCCACGGTGAAGCTCGCCACCGCGGCGCCGGACTGGGTGAAGCGCAGTTCGGGATCGGCGGTCAGGTTTCCGACCACCGTGATCGTCGTCTCGCCAGCCATGTCGGGAGCCCCTGCCTCAGACCTTGGCCTTGGCGGCGTTCTTGGCCGCCTTCACCGAAGCCTTGGTGGACTTCGGGGGGTGGCGCCGCATGACCTTGGTCCGCAGCACCGTCTCCTGAAGACCCAGCTGGCGGTCCAGTTCCTTCACCGCGTCGGGAGTCGAGGTGAGGTCGAGGACGGCGTAGATGCCCTCGCTGCTCTTGTTGATCTCGAAGCTCAACCGGCGCTTGCCCCAGACCTCCACCTTCTCCACGTTTCCGCCAGTGGTGCGGATGACGTTGAGAAAGTTGTCCAACGACGGGGCAACAGTGCGCTCGTCGAGACTGGGGTCAAGGATGACCATCACTTCATAATGACGCATGAGGACCACTCACCTCCTGTGGACTCGCGGCCACGGACTATCCGTGGCAGGAGGGTCGTCGCGTCAGCAACCTGTCCAGGGTAACAGCGGGTAGCAGCGACTCCCGACCGGGGTCAAGCCGCTGAACGGCGGAGCACCCACGTGCGCACCAGCGCGCCGGTCACGCAGGAGAGCGCGAGCACCGCGAGCAGCACCGGAGCGGCCACGCCGCCCATCGTCCCGGTACCGGGCATCGCCTGGGCGCGGCCCGCGGTCTGCACGCTGCTGGAGTCCGTCGTCGGCAGCCCGTAACCGGGCGTGTAGCCGGGCACCTGGCCGCCGTAGCGGACGCCGGGCGACGGCGAGAACAGGCCGGGCGTCGCGAACGGCAGCGAGCCGTAGCCGAACAGCGGGATGCGGCCGAAGTTCGCGCCGAGCCCCTGCGGGCCGTAGAGCTGGAGGTCGCCCGCGCCGACGCCGCCGACGGGGCTGAAGATGCTGCCCGGACCGGGCAGGCCGGGCGTGGTGCCCGTTCCGGTGCCGGGGGTGGTTCCGGTGCCGGTGCCGGGCTGGCCGGTGGACGGCTGACCGGGCGGGGTCTGGGGCTGGTTCGCGCCGGGCACGACCTGCTCGACGATGCCCCCCGTGGCGTCCGCGATGGCGCTGGTCCCGTCCTGCACGGGCGCCACGACGGCGTTGACGCTCTTCACGGTCACGCCGCAGGTGGCGGACAGGGTCTGCCGCACGGACTCGCTCAGGGAGCCGAGGACCTGCCCGAGCAACGGGACCGGGAGCTTGGCCAGTTCGGCAACGACCTTGTTCGCGATCTCGACGCCGGAGATGTAGCCCGTGCCGGCGGGGATCGCGCCGATCGGGATCGGCGGGAGCGAGGTGAACGCGTCGCGCAGCGGGCCCGCGAGCCCCGTGCCGAGCAGCGGGATCTTGCTGACGAGGCTGACGACGGGGTCGACCACGGCGCCGGTGCTCAGCGACACCGGGGTGCCGGGAGCGCCTTCGACGGTGGTCGCGCAGCTGCCCACGACCACCGGTTCAGCGGCGAGAGCAGTGCCCTGACCTGCGGCGGCGCTGAGGACGCCGACCACGAGCGCCACGGCGGCCGCGCCGAACAACCGGGTGAGTCGGGTCCGCATGTCACGCCTCCCCATCGCTTCCTACTTCCAAGTAACGAGCGTAGGTCCTGGTGGTGACGCAGTCCACGGACACTTTGACAATCGTCACCCGATCCCCATATCGGCGGTGGGGCGTCGGGTCATTACCGAAGCCGACTACTCTGCATGGTCATGCGCATCGGGGCTCATGTCCGCGACGACGACCCGCTCGGCGCCGCGGCGGACCGTGGAGCGGAAGTCGTCCAGTTCTTCCTGGCCGACCCGCAGGGCTGGAAGGCCCCCAAACCGCACCCGCAGACCGCCGAGCTGCTCGCCTCGGACATCACCGTCTTCATCCATTCGCCGTACGTGCTCAACGTGGCGTCCCTCAACAACCGGATCCGGATCCCCTCCCGCAAGGGGGTCGCCCAGCACGCCGAGGCCGCCAAGGCCGTCGGCGCCGAGGGCCTGATCGTCCACGGTGGCCACGTCACCAAGGGCGAGGACCCCGCCGAGGGGTTCGCGAACTGGCGCAAGCTGTTCGAGCGCCAGGCCGAGTCCGGCGGCTTCGCCGTACCGGTCCTGATCGAGAACACCGCGGGCGGCGACAACGCGATGGCCCGCCGGTTCGACGCGCTCAAGCGGCTGTGGGACGAGGTCGGCGACTTCGGCGCCGGGTTCTGCCTCGACACGTGCCACGCGTTCGCCGCGGGCGAGGACCTGGTCGACATCGTCGAACGGGTCAAGGCCATCACCGGCCGCATCGACCTGGTGCACCTCAACAGCTCGCGCGACGAGTTCGCGTCGTCCCGCGACCGGCACGCGAACATCGCGTCCGGCACCATCCCGCCCGAACAGCTGGTCGCCGTCCTGGCGGCCGCTGACGCCCCCGCTGTGGTGGAGACACCCGACGAGGGCCAAGCCGCCGACATCGCGTTCTTGCGCGAGCACCTCGGCCGGTGAGCATGGCTCAGGAAGTGGTGGCCGCTGTGCCCGAGCACGTCGACGGGCCTCGGTCCAACCACTTCGGGCGTTCCGCCATGGCCGTGCTCGTGCTGCTGTGCGGCCTCACGCTGCTCATCGGCTTCGCGAACAAGGACCGCTGCACGGGTCCGTCGTTCGACCAGTGGGGTCGCAGCCAGCCCGACTACGAGAAGCGCAACAAGCAGGAGGTCTGCTACTCGGACATCCAGCACCTGTGGATCGGCCGCGACGTCGACCGGCACGTCTTCCCGTACGTGCACGGCGCCATCAACGCCAAGGGCGTGCTGATCGGCGGCAGCGTCGAGTACCCGGTGCTGACCGGCCTGCTCATCTGGGCGGGCGCGATCTTCACCGACACCGACGCCGGGTTCCTGCTGTTCTCCGCGCTGCTGATGACCCCGTTCGGGCTGGCGACGGCGTGGCTGCTCGGCAAGCTGACGCGGTGGCGGGCGCTGCTGTGGGCGATCGGCCCGCCCCTGGTGCTGTACGCGTTCCACAACTGGGACCTGCCGGTCGTGCTGTGCGCGGTCGCGGCCGTCTACGTGATGCACCGGGGCTGGGGTCGCAGAGGTGCGGACCGCCCGCTCGTCGACCGGGCCGTGGCCGCGTCCGTGCTGCTGGGCATCGGGTTCGCGTTCAAGATCTACCCGGCGCTGTTCGTGCTGCCGCTGATGCTCTACGTCCTCACCGGCGGCTGGCGCGGTCGGGACCTGCCCGCGGGCAAGCGGTACGACTGGGCCGGGATGGTGAAGGTCGCGCTGGCCTCGATCATCACCGTCGTGCTGGTCAACCTGCCGTTCGCGCTGTTCGGGTACGAGGGCTGGCTGGCGTCGTTCGAGTTCCAGGGCCAGCGCCAGGTCGACATCACGACGAACTCCATCTGGTACTGGGGCATGCGCCCGTTCATGACCGACGACGCGATGCAGTCGCTGGTCAGCGTGCTGTCGCCGGTGTGCATGGGCCTGTCGTTCATCGCGGCCAGCTGGATCGGCTGGCGCCGGTACCAGCGCGAGGGCGTCTACCCGTGGATCCCGGTGTCCGCCGCGATGCTGTGCGGGTTCCTGCTGCTGCACAAGGTGCACTCGCCGCAGTACACGCTCTGGCTGGTGCCGATGTTCGTGCTGCTGCGCATCCCGCTCGGCTGGGCGTTCGCGTACTTCGCCGCGGACCTGGCGATGGGGATCGGCATCTTCCGCTGGTACTACGCGATCGAGTTCGGCCAGCCCGCCGGCATCTACGACGGCTTCTCCGCGCAGGCCGTGGTGATCGGCGTCTGGGGCCGGGCCGCGCTGCTCGTGGCGCTGTTCTACGTCTTCCTGCGCTCCCGCGACACGGTGACCGAGTACGAGGACCAGCCCGCGCTCGAACCCGTGTACGAAGGCCGCCGCCACGACTGATCCGCGCTGCTCGAACCCGGCGTGACAGCCGGGTTCGAGCAGGCGTGGTTCGAGCAGGTGTGGTCAGGACTCCAGCTGGTGCGCGGGTTCGCGTGCCGGTGACCGTTTCGGCAGCTTCAGCACCCTGCGGTCCGGCGCACCGTCCAGCACGCCGCCCGCCGGGTCGTCCTCGCCCGCCCGCCGGACCAGGTCGAGCGACGGCCGGTAGATCTCCCGCACGACCAGCACGCACAGCAGGATGACCGCTGCGTCGCGCAGCAGCACCGTGCCGAGGAACCAGTCGATCGGCAGGCCCTTGTGGTCCGTGCCGAGGTAGAAGTACATCCTCGGCACCCAGACCAGCGCGTCGATCGCCATCCACGCGAACAGCAGCTTCCAGCGCGGGATCGCCAGCACGGCCAGCGGCACGAGCCACAGCGAGTACTGCGGGCTCCACACCTTGTTCGTCAGCAGGAACGCGGCCACGACCAGGAACGCCAACTGGGCCAGCCGGGGTCTGGTCGGCGCGGACAGCCCGATGAACCCGACGCCCGCGCAGAGCAGCACGAACAGCACGGCGCTCACGGTGTTCAGCCCTTCCGGCACCTGCCCCTGCACCAGGCCGGGGTCGAAGCCCTGCCAGCCGGTCCACTGCGCCACCACGTTGTACAGCGAGTCCGGGTCGACGCCGCGCTCGGCGTTGAGGCGGAAGAACTCCTGCCACCCCGGCCGGTAGAGCAGCGCGATCGGCAGGTTCACCGCCGCCCACGTCGCCAGCGTCGCGGCCACCGTCGTCATGCCGTCGCGCATCCGGTCCGACCGCCAGCAGAGGATCAGCAGCGGCCCCAGCAGGAACAGCGGGTACAGCTTCGCCGCGCCACCCAGCCCGAGCAGCACGCCCGCCAGCATCGGCTTCTTCCGCGCCCACGCCAGCATCCCGGTCGTCGCGAACGCGGTCGCGATCGTGTCGAAGTTCGTGAACGCGTGCACGATGACCAGCGGGGACAGCGCCACGATCGCCGCGTCCCACACCCTCCGCCTGGCGAGCCGCGCCACCGCCCATGTCGTCGCCAGCCACGCCAGCGTCAGCCAGAACGCGGTCATGTTGAAGTAGACGATCACCGTCATGGGCGCGGGCAGCCACCCCGACTGCGCCAGCGTGATCCACCCCTGCGCCATCCGCGCGTTCAGCCACTGGAACATGCCGGTCACCACCGGGTACTCCATGTACCGCACGTGCGCCGTCGGCTTGCCCTCGTCGTCGATCCACGACGTCCGGTAGGGGAAGGCGCCGGGCTGGTCCATCCGCTCGGCCGTGTACAGCGGCACGATGTCGGAGTAGCAGAGCGCCACGAACTGGCGGCTCCCCCGCCAGTCCAGCTGCACCTGGCCCTTCTCGTCCACGTACTGCTGGATGCACGGCGACTTCTGCAACCACGCCAGCGACAGCATCACCACCGCCAGCAGCAGCACCACCCTCAGCGGTGTCCAGAACCAGTGCCGCCCGATCGACGCGTGTCGACCGACCGGGCCGCCGAACGGGCGGCTCGCCTGTTTCGCCAGCGGTTCTGTCCACGTCGGCACGACCCGCTCGTCCGGGCCGAGCGAATCCGTGTCGTCCGCGTTCGCGTGCTGAACATCCGATGGGCTGGACACCCGCCGGATGCTACGGGTTGGCTGATCAGCTCGGGGTCAACTCCCGTGCAAGTACTCGGAGGTGCCACCGCTCGAAAGGCGGAAGGATTCCCGGACCCACCTCATACGACGACGTCGGCCGCCAAGACCACAACCAGGTCTTGACGGCCGACGTTGCGCAGGACCCGAACCAACCGACGGCATCCCAGCGGGGACGGGTCCTTCAGCTTGTGCGGATCCGACTCAGGGGTCGTTCGGATCTCGCGTCTCGAGCCCGGCGCCCCCGCCCCCACCCCCGTTGCCATTTCCGTTGCCGTTGCCGGGACCGGTGTTGTCGCTGGGGTCGGTGGGGTTGCCGGTGGGGTTGCCGGTGGGCGGGCAGTTCTGCGTGAGCGGGATGCAGCCCACTCCCGTGTTCTTGGTGGTCGAGGCCGAGGACGTGACCTGGGTCTTCGTCGCTTCCGTCTCCTCGGTCTTCGGATCGGACGTCGGGGTGATCGTCGACGTGGTGGGCGTCGACGGCTTGGGCACCGACGTGGTCGCCACGGTCTTGCCCATCAGGGTCGCCTTGCCGAACTTCTCGGGAGGGAGGTTCGCGAGCGCCTTGTCCATGAACTTCTGCCAGATCTGACCCGGCAGGCCGCTACCGAAGACGATCTTGTTGTTCTTGTCCCGGAGGGCGACCGTGCCCTCCTGGGTCCCGACCCAGACCCCGGCGGCCAGGTTCGGCGCGTAGCCGACCATCCACGCCTTCGACGACTCGACCGTGCTGTTGGGCAGCTCGTGCGTGCCGGTCTTGCCCGCGCAGTCGCGGCTGTTGCCGCACGGGATCTTCGAGGACTGCGGGATGACCTTCAGCGCCTCGGTCACGTTGTCCGCGATCTGCTCGTTCTCCGTCGGGTTGTTGGAGAAGGCGGGCGTGGGCTTCGCGGCGTGCTGGTAGAGGAGCTGACCGTTCGGGTCCTCGATCTTCGAGATGAAGTACGGCTGGTTGTACGTGCCGCGAGCGGCGAACGTGGCGTACGAGGACGTCATGTCGAACGGCCGGACCAGCGTCTTGCCACCGCCGATCGAGATGTTGGCGTCCGGCGCGGCGCCTTCCTCACCCGCGAGCAGGTCGCGGCCGAGCGCCTTCTCCGGGATGCCCGCCGCATGCGCGGCGTCGGCGACCGCGGTGGTCGTCGTGTCGTTCAGCACCATGTCGTAGAACACGGTGTTGACCGACAGCCTCATCGCCTCGCGGATCGAGCACTGCCTGCCGCACTGGCTGTCGTCGCCGGAGTTGTGGACCTCGCGGCCGTCGAACTTGCGGGGTGACGTGCCGTCGTAGGTGTCGGCGAGCCCCTTGCCCCTCTTCAGCGCGGCGACGAGGTCGAACGGCTTGAACGACGAGCCCGGTTCCTGCAGCGTGCCGGTCTGGTAGTCGATGCCGTAGCCGCCCTCGTCGGTGCCCGCCCAGTAGGCCAGCACGGCGCCGGTGGCCGGGTCGATGCCCGACATCGAGGTCTTCAGCTCGGCGGGCTGGCCTTCCCAGACCTCGTTGACGGCCTCTTCAGCCGCCTGCTGGAACCTGGGGTCGATGGTGGTGTGGACGACGATGCCCATCTTGAGGGCCTTGTCCTTCGTCCAGCCGACCTCGTCGCTCGCCATCTCGGCCTCGACCATCGACTGGATGTGGGCGCGCACGCCCTCCAGGGCGTTCTGCCTGGTGAGGTTCTCGGCCACCGGGGTCGGGAACTGCTGCGCGTCGTAGTAGTCCTTGGTGATCCAGTTCTTCTCGAGCATCTGGCCCATCACGAACTTCCAGCGTTCGGTCGCGTACTCGGGGTCCTCCGAGCGGCTGGGGTTCTGGATCAGACCCGCGATCAGGGCGGCCTCGGAGTCGGTGAGGTCCTTGATGTCCTTCTGGTAGTACATCTGCGCCGCGGTCTTGAAGCCGAACGCGGATCGCCCCTGGTAGATCGTGTTCAGGTAGGCGGTGAGGATGTCGGACTTCGACTGCTGGTTGTTCATCTTGTAGGCCTTGACGACCTCGGTGAACTTCCGCGACAGCGTCTGGTCCTCCTTCTCGGTCGCCTTCTTGACGTACTGCTGGGTCAGGCCCGAGCCACCGCTCTGACCACCGGTGACCTGGATCCACACGGCGCGCGCGATGGCCGTGGTGTCGAAGCCGGGGTTGGTCTCGAAGGAGGCGTCCTCGGCCGCGTAGACGGCGTGCTTGACCTTGTCCGGGATGTCCTCTGGCTTGAGCAGTTCGCGGTTCGCGCCCACCGGCGAGATCTTGGCCATCGGGCTGCCGTCGGAGTAGAGCAGCGTGACGGACTTGTCCTGGTCCGCCTGGACGGCGGCCGGGTCGGGGACGTCGACGATCTGGTAGGCGATCGCGAACGCGACGACGGGCGTGAGGATCATCAGGCCGGCTGCGACGTAGGAGATGCGGCGGACGCGGCGCCAGATCTTCTTCTTGCGCAAGAGGCGCTCTTCTTCCTCCGTCAGCTCGCCCTCGTCCTCGGCGTCGTAGTCCTCGTCGTACGCCTCTTCGCCGTAGAAGACCTCGGGCTCGTCGGGTTCCCGGTGCGTGAGCAGGTCGGGTT
>JBDSAJ010000199.1:0-2911 GCA_039922235.1 Umezawaea sp. | reverse complement strand
CAATGCCAGTAAGTTAAGGCCGCTCAAGATCAACACGTAGCCAGGCGACCTGCACGTGCGCGGCATCGGAAGATCAACTTGGATGCTTAACTTACTGGCATTGAGTCAAATCGGCCACAGCACGCTGGAAGCCACAGCCACCAAGCCCGAGCCCAGACCCAAGATGCCCGACTGAACAACTCACGGTGTCCGGCTGAGGGCTTCAGGGTGTCCGAACGGTCGACTCGCGGCAATTGACCTAGCCAGCCCCCGATACCGAACCTCGATAATGACCCGATGACCCCAGTCGAGCCGATCGCGTCCGTGAACACCTTCATCGGCACGAAGGACGACGGGAACACGTTCCCCGGCGCGTCGCTGCCGTTCGGCAAGGCGCAGTCGAGCCCGATCGGGTCGCACTACGCGGGGTACCGGTACGACGACCCGGTGATCCGGGGGTTCGGGCACTTCTTCCTGTCCGGGGCGGGCTGCTGGGAGCAGGGCGGGCTGGTGTCGATCCTGCCGATCACCGGCGCGCTGCCGCGGACGTTCGACCACAAGGCCTACGGCGCGCGCTACTCCCACGAAGGCGAAGTCGGGAAACCCGGCTACTACCGAGTCTCCCTCGCAAGCGGCATCACAGTCGAGTGCACAGCGACCCTGCGATGCGGAATCGAGCGGTTCACGTTCCCGGCGGGCGCGGCGGGCACGGTGCTGGTGAACGTGGGCCAGGCCAACGACAAGGAGCCGGTGTTCGCCAGCGCGATCCGGGTGGTCGACGACCGGACGCTGGCCGGAACCGTGACGGCGCAGGCGTTCTGCGGCGGCAAGCCGTACGTCACGCACTTCACCACGACGTTCGACCGGCCGTTCACGACCTCGGGCACCTGGGGCGGTGCTGCGGGGGCGTCCGGGCTGCGGGGTGCGTGGGTGACGTTCTCCCCCGGCCCGGTCACGGCCGCGACAGCACTGTCCCAAGTGGACCCGGAGGGTGCCGCGAAGAACCTGGCCGAGGCGCGCGGGAAGTCGTTCGACGAGTTGCGCGGACTGGCGGAGGACGCGTGGCGGCGGGAACTCGCGGCGGTGGAGGTCGAGGGCGCCGACCCGGTGGACCGGACGGTCTTCTACACCGCGCTCTACCACGTGCTGCTGCAACCGTTGACCGGCAACGACATCGACGGTCGGTACCGCGGGTTCGACGGCCAGGTGCACCAGGCCGACGGGTGGACCTACCACGAGTACTTCTCGCTGTGGGACACCTACCGAGGGCACAACCAGCTGCTGGCGCTGCTGCGGCCGGACCGGGCGCGGGACATCGCACGGTCGCTGCTGGCCGTGCACGAGCAGGGCGGCTGGCTGCCGCGCTGGGCGTACGCCAACCAGGAGACCAACACGATGACCGGCGACCCGGTCACGCCGTTCCTGGTCGACCTCTGGCGGTTCGGCGCGTTGGCGGGGTTGGAGGAAAGGGCTTACCGGGCGCTGTGGCAGAACGCGACCGGGACCCCGTCCGCCGCCTCGAAGTTCAGCGGCCGGGCGGGCAACCCGAGCTACCTCGCGCACGGGTTCGTCCAGTACGACCAGCACTTCCCGAAGAAGGGCCAGGACGTCGACCCGCACCACGGTGCTTCGGCGACGTTCGAGTACGCGCTGGCCGACGCCGCGCTCTCGGTGATGGCGCGGGCGCTGGGGCACGACGAGGACGCCGCCGTGCTGCGGACCCGCGCGCTGAACTACCGGAACCTCTGGGACCCCACCGTGTCCGACCGCGGCTTCACCGGGTTCCCCCGGCCGAAGACCGCGGGTGGCGGGTGGCTGCCGTCGTTCACGCCGCAGGGCGACGACGGCTTCCACGAGGGCACCGCGTGGCAGTACCAGTGGCTGGTGCAGCAGGACGTGCCCGGCCTGCTGGAACGGCTCGGCGGCCCGGTCGCCGCGGCGGCCAGGCTGGACGACTTCTTCGCCTACCCCGACCTCGTCGCCGACCCCGCCGGGACCGCCCGCGACAAGTGGGTCGTCGGGCCCTACGAGTACTACAACCAGTTCCGCTACAACCCCAACAACGAACCCGACCTGCACGCGCCGTGGATGTACGTGCTGGTCGGGCAGCCGTGGAAGACGTCAGCGGTGGTGCGGGCGGCGCACACCCTGTTCGTCGACGGCCCCGCGGGCGTGACCGGCAACGACGACCTCGGCCAGATGTCCGCGTGGTACGTGCTGAGCGCGCTCGGCCTCTACCCGGTCGTGCCGGGCACCGGGCAGTTCGTGCTGCACGCGCCCCGCTGCGCCCGCGCGGTGATCCACCTGGCCGACGGGCACGACGTCGTGGTGGAGGCGGCGGGCGCGGACCCGACGCGACTCCAGTACGTGCGGGGGCTCGCGGTGAACGGGACCGACCGCGACCAGGCGTGGGTGGACCTGGAGGACCTGCGGGCGGGCGCGGTGCTCGCGTTCGACCTCACCACCGACCCCGCCGAAGCGACCTGGGCCACCGGGCCCGGTGGCGCTCCCCCGCCATTCTTGGATTAGAGGTACTTGTTCGCCAGTTCCGAGTACTCCTTCTCGACGTCCGACGCCAGGTAGGCGACGTACGTCCAGGGGATGTCGTGCACGTGGTCGCGCATCCCGAGCAGGTGGCGCTTCGCGCGCGGGCCGTCGTCGGCCAGTGCGAACGCGGCGGCGAACAGGTTGTGCGCCTGCAAGGCCCTCGGGTGGGAGCGCGGCACGGCGATGTCCCACTTGTCGGCGGCTTCGGCGATCTCGTCGTGCACCTTGCCGAAGTACCGCATCTTCAGCGACGCCACCTTGAGCGCGCTGCGCGACTGGACGGCCTCGGCGAAGCGTTCGAGGAACACCTCGAAGTGCGCGAGCGGCAGCATGGCCACGACCGGGTCGCCGGGGGCGGCGGCGTCGACGCTGCCCTTGGCGAACG
>JBDSAJ010000198.1:0-9012 GCA_039922235.1 Umezawaea sp. | reverse complement strand
GTTCCCAGACACGGCCGAACCGGGTCTCGTCGACGACGGGCTTGCGGACCTGGCCCAACGCCCAGGCCTGCTGCGCCTCGGTCGAGGAAGCCTTGCCGTGCAAGGCGACCGCGTACCCGGAGAAGTCCCGGACCAGCACGTCGAAGACCTGGTCGAGCACGTTCCGGTCGGTGCCGGTCAGCTCGGCCTGCTCCAGGACGAGCTGGCCGTAGACCACGAGCGTGAACAGGTGGCCGACGTTCAGCAGGAAGTCCAGGTCCTTCTGCTGGTCGGCGTCCGGTGCGGCCGTGGTGAGCAGCGTCTTCAACGCCGCCGCCTGCTCGTGGAAGCGCTGGACGTTCGGCACCTCCGCGAACGCGCGGTACGGGACTTCCCAGTCGGTGAACCGGATCTGGCCGAGACCGCGGGCCGGGCCCTGGCGGAAGAAGAACTCGTCGTCCGCCGCGTCGTGGCGGGTCGGCACCGGGGCGTACTCGGTCGGGTTGAACAGGTAGTTCGGCATGAACTTGAGCACCAGCGCCAGGTTCACGTGCACCGTGCCCTCGAGCTTGGGCAGGGCGCGGATGTCGCGGGCGGCGCGGGAGAAGTAGGTGTCCTTCTCGAAGCCCTTGGCCGCGATCACGTCCCACAGCAGGTCGATCACCTGCTCGCCCTCGCTGGTCACCTTCATCTTGGTGATGGGGTTGAACAGCAGGTAGCGGCGGTCTTCCGGGGAGGCGGAGCGGAAGTAGTCCACCGCGCGGTCGGAGAACAGCTTCATCGCGACCAGGCGCGCGTAGGCGTCCACGAAGCTCTGCCGCACGTGCGGGAAGTCCGTGACCGGGTTGCCGTAGAGGATCCGGTTGTGCGCGTGCGTGATGGCCTCGTAGAACGCGTGCTCGCTGATGCCGATCGACGCCGTGCACAGGTTGAACTTGCCGACGTTGACCGTGTTCAGCGCCGCGCTGAAGGCGTCCGCGCCGCTGTGCAGCAGGTCGGCTTCGGTGATCGGGTAGTCCTCCAGGCGGAACTCGCTGACGAACATCTGCGAGTCGACCACGTTCTGCACCAGGTGGAAGTGCTCGTCCTGGCTGTCGACGGCGAAGAACACGTACCCGTCGGGGCCGTCGACGTCGGCGCGGCGGCCGAACACCGACACCATGCCCGCCACGTTGCCGTTGCCGATGTAGTACTTGCCGCCGTTGGCCCGGAAGCCCCCGTCGTCGGTGGGGGTCAGGATCATGTCGGTGGAGTAGACGTCCGCGCCGTGCTCCTTCTCCGACAGGCCGAACGCGAACACCGCGCCGTCGTCGAGCAGGTCGGCCGCGCGCTTGCGGGCGGTGACGTTGCCGCTCATCCAGATCGGCCCGAGGCCGAGGATCGTGACCTGCCAGGCGTACCAGTACTGGAGGCCGTAGAAGCCCAGCACCTCGCTCAGCGCGGCGTTGCGCGCGGCGTCCCAGCGCTTGTCCGGGTCGCCGTTCGCGTCGGTCGCGGGCGTCTGGAACTTCGCGAACAGCTTCTCGCGCCGCACGAAGTCGAGGAACTCGGTGTACCAGACCCGCTCCTGGTCGTCCTTGGTCAGCTGCCGCTTCCCGCGGTCCTCGAACCAGTCGATCGTCGCCCGCAGCAGCCGCCTGCTCTCCTCGTCGAGGTGCTTGGGGTCGTAGCTGTTGGGGTCGAACAGCGAGTCCGCCACCGTGGCTCCCTTCGGGTCATGTCCGCTCCGCCGCACGCTACCAGTCAGTAACTTAGTTGGTCGGGGACGCAGGACGGAAATTGTCAGACCCCCGGCGTAGCGTGCCGGAAGTCACACTCAGGAGGTGGAGCACATGGGCGACAGGGTTCTGCTCGCCATCGGCACGCGCAAGGGTCTCTGGCTCGCTACCAGCGACGATGGTCGCAAGACGTGGGACTTGACCGGTCCGCACCACGCCATGACGGAGGTGTACGCCGTCGCGATCGACACCAGGGGACCGGTCCCCAGAATCCTCGCAGGCGTCACCAGCGAGCACTTCGGGCCGAGCATCTCGACCAGCGACGACCTCGGCGCGACCTGGCAGGAACCCGACCACGCCCCGGTTGCCTTCCCGGAGAGCACCGGCGCGTCATTGGCCCGCGTCTGGCACATCGCCCCCGGCCCGGTCTCCCAGCCCGAGGTCGTCTACGCGGGCACCGAACCGTCAGCCCTGTTCCGCTCCACCGACGGCGGCCGCACGTACTCCTTCGTCGAAGGCCTCTGGAACCACCCGCACCGCCCGGACTGGCACCCCGGCGGCGGTGGCCAGGCCATCCACACCGTCCTGCCGCACCCGGCCGACGACCAGCGCGTGCTGGTCGCCATGTCCACCGGCGGCGTCTACCAAACCACCGACGGCGGCGGCTCGTGGAACCCGAGCAACACCGGCGTCCGGGTCACGTTCATGCCCGACGAGTACCCCGAGTTCGGCCAGTGCGTCCACAAGGTGACCACCAACCCCGAGGCGCCGGAACGGCTGTACCTGCAGAACCACCACGGCGTCTACCGCAGCGACAACGGCGGCGGCACCTGGGAGTCCATCGCAGACGGCCTGCCGACGGACTTCGGGTTCGCCATGGCCGTCCACCCGCGCAAACCGGACGTCGTCTACAGCTTCCCCATCGAGGCCGACGCCCGCAGGTTCCCACCGGACGGCAAGTGCCGCGTCTACCGCAGCGACGACGCGGGCAAGTCCTGGACCGCCCTGCACCAGGGCCTGCCCACCACCGGTTTCTGGAGTTCCGTCCTCCGCGACGCCCTGTGCGTCGATACCGCCGAGCCCGCCGGCGTCTACTTCGGCTCCCGCACCGGCGAGGTCTTCGCCAGCGCCGACGAAGGCGATCACTGGCAGTGCGTGACCGAACACCTCCCGGACGTCCTCACCGTCCGCGCGGCGGTGATCCCGACATGAGAGTCGTGGTCCTGGTCCCCGGCGTGCTCAGATCAGCCGTCAACGGCAACGCCAAACTGGAGGTGGAGGTAGCCGACTCGGCCACCCTCGGCATCACCCTCGACACCCTGGCGGCCCAGTACCCCCTGCTGGACCGCCGCCTGCGCGACGAGCGCTCGGCCTTGCGCCGCTACGTCAACTTCTACGTGGACGGCGAGGAGTGCCGCCGCCTCGCAGGCGCCGACACCGTCCTCCATGACGGCTGCGAACTCCAAGTCCTACCCTCAGTGGCTGGCGGCTGACCTGGGCTGATCTGGCTGCGCTGGTCTGGGCCGTGTCGACTTGGCTGCGTTGACCTGGGTTGTGCTGACCTCGGTTGCGCTGACCGCGAAGGCGCACTCCGGTGACGGTGATGCGGCAAGGCCTCCAGATCCGGTACAGATCGCACCCTCCGCACCGGGAGGCTGCCCTGACCTACGCGAACGCACCCTGGCGCGGGACACCACGTCCGCAGCCGAGTGACCAGCAGCCAACACACCACCACTGGCAGAAACCCCTAAGTGGCAAGAAGATGCTGCTGATCCACGCCACCGCACCCGAGGCGTTCGCGCTGCCGTCACAGCTACCCTTCGCGGGGCAGTCGTCCTACCGGTGCACTCATACGCGACTCCATGCCGCTCGTGCCAGGCTGCGGTTGCTCGCACGGGCTCCAGCCGCACGCGCAGTTCGGCGGCCCGGAACGCCATGGCAGTGGCCAAGTCTTCCTGCGAGACGCTCGGCATGAACGCGAGCCCGACCGGCGTCGGGTGGTTGGGCGGTGCGTTGGCGCGGTCAACTACCACTTCCGACCTGACCCACCGGGTCCTGCCCCCGAGCGCACAATTCTGGTCGGCGTGAACGGGTTGGCCGGGTGAGTTTGGGACTGCTGCGTGTCGCAGGCTGAGGCGGTCGACTGCGAACAAGGCTCGAGTCTGTGAGTCCGGTGCCGGACCCACCCGTGCGCACGCATCGACCGGTACCCGTGACACCCATCCACGGTCGTTCGTCCCCCGCGCTCACTGACTGCTCGGGTACCTCGACCACCGTCGCGATCGACAGTACCGCCACGACGCCACGACGCCGCTACGTCGTGCGGGGCGGCCGGGGCTTTTGCGGCTGGGGTGTCGGCCCGGCGACCATTGCCCGGTAGGCGGGTCGTAGCAGGTCGGTGACCTTGTGCTTGCGGACTGTCAGCGGCAGCGGGTCGAGTTGGTCGAGGAGGGCGTCTGGGTGTTGAGCGACCACGAGGTCTGGTGTTGGAGGGGTGGGAGTGGGTGGCTGTTCCCAGTAGTTGTCCAGGCAGTCTTCCAGCGGGATCGCTCTTGTCTCCTTCCGCTGTTCCTGCACCTGGAGTGATCCGCGCAAGGCCCGCAGGTTTTCCAACAGGTCCTCGCGGTCGCGGCCGCGCCACGCGAAGATCTCGAACGGGTCGGTGTCGAAGGACTCGGCGAGCAGGTAGCAGGTCGCGGCGAGGTGTTTGCACGGCACCTGCCAGTCCGGGCAGGTGCAGTCCATCGACATTTCCCGCATGGTCTCCGGGAACAGCGTGAGGCCCAGTTCGGTGAAGACCCCTTCGATCTCGGGCGGCATCTCGCCCGCCAGGAGCTTGGCGGTGAAAATGGCCTGGCCCGCGAGGGCGCGTTCGATCCGGCGCCACTCCTCGTCGTCGAACTTCTTGACGCCGATTCGGGCGCGGTACGGGTTCGGCTGAGCGCCCATGACCAGCGCGACGACTAGGCTGGTCGAGAGGGACATGCTGATGACCTGGCCGGTGCGCGCGTAGGTGCGGCCGCGGTCCAGGCGGCTGCCCATGCCGAACGACTCCAGCACCTCGATGAACCGCCGCGACCACCACGTCTGGGCGATCTCGCCGCGCTTGCTGCGCAACGTGAGTCCGCCCGCGACGCGGACCGGGTGCGACGAGGGCTTGGGGACACCGTGCCACTCAACCACCGACGGCCTCCGGGGACAGGGTGAGCAGGTCGCGGAGCTGGCTGGTGGACAGCTCGGTCAGCCAGTTCTCGCCCGCGCCGACGACGAGCTGCGCCAGCGAGCGCTTCTCCTCGATCATGAGGTCGATCTTCTCCTCCACCGTGCCGATGCAGACGAACTTCCGCACCTG
Organism: Umezawaea sp.; assembly: GCA_039922235.1. Classification (GTDB taxonomy): domain Bacteria; phylum Actinomycetota; class Actinomycetes; order Mycobacteriales; family Pseudonocardiaceae; genus Umezawaea. The sequence goes on along the minus strand of JBDSAJ010000198.1, from coordinate 3,963 downwards.
CACGTGGTTGCGCTGCCCGATCCGGAACGCGCGGTCGGTGGCCTGGTCCTCCACCGCCGGGTTCCACCAGCGGTCCAGGTGGATGACGTGGTTGGCCGCGGTCAGGTTGAGGCCGGTGCCGCCTGCCTTAAGCGACAGCACGAAGATCGAAGGACCGGTGGCGGACTGGAACCGCTCGACCATCCGGTCACGCGCGCCCTGGGGAGTTCCGCCGTGCAGGAACAGGACTTCCGTGTCGAACTTCGCCGCCAGGTGCGGGACGACCATGCTCCCGAACTTGGTGAACTGGGTGAAGCACAGCGCCTTGTCGCCGTCGGCGAGCACCTCTTCGAGGACCTCCTCCAGCCGGTCGAGCTTGCCGGACCGCCCGGCTACCCGTGAGCCGTCGCCGAGCAACTGCGCGGGGTGGTTGCAGACCTGCTTGAGCTTCGACATGGCGGCGATCACGATGCCCTTGCGCTGCAAGCCCTCCGCGTCCTCGATGCGTTCCAGCGTGTCGTTCACCACGGCCCGGTACAGCGACGCCTGCTCGGTGGTGAGCGTGCAGAGCTGCTTCATCTCCATCTTGTCCGGCAGGTCGCTGATGACCTGCGGATCGGTTTTGAGGCGCCGCAACACGAACGGCCCGGTGATCTTGCGCAGCCTCACCGCCGCGTCCTCGTCGCGGTAGCGCTCGATGGGCACGGCGAACCGCGCCCGGAACGTGTTCAGCGTCGCCAGGATGCCGGGATTGGCGAAGTCCATCAGGGACCACAGCTCGGCCAGCCGGTTCTCCACCGGCGTGCCGGTCAGCACGACCCGGTGCCGCGCCGGAAAACCGCGGACCGCCCGCGACTGCCGGGTGGAGCTGTTCTTGATGTTCTGCGCTTCGTCCAGCACGACCCGGTCCCACTCGACCTCGGCCAGCCGCAGCGCGTCCCGAGTCGCGATCGCGTACGTCGTGATCACCAGGTCGTTGGCCGTGATGGTGTCGCGCAACTCCTTGCCGGACAACCGGTCGCTGCCGTGGTGGACGTGCACGGTCAACCCCGGCGCGAACCGCGCGGCCTCGCGCTGCCAGTTGCCGACCACCGACATCGGGCACACCACCAGTGTCGGCGGCCGCTTGCCGTCCTGCCGCTTCCACACCTCCAGCGCCAGCAGTTGCACCGTCTTGCCGAGCCCCATGTCGTCGGCGAGGCACGCGCCGAGCCCCAACTCGTCGAGGAACGCCAACCACGCCAGCCCGCGCGACTGGTACGGCCGCAACGTGGCGTGCAGACCCGCGGGTGACTCCACGGGTTCGAGCCGCTGCTCGGCACGACCCGACAGCAGGTCGCCGAGCCACCCGTCACCGTGCACGCCGGTGACCGGCAGCGGCAGCTTCGAGTCCTCCGGCTCCTGCCACGACTGCAGCAGCACCTGCTCCGCGGGCATCCGCCCGGTGCCGCCGCGCTTGAGGAACGCGAGCCCGGCGGTCAGCCGCTCCTGGTCGACGTGCACCCACTGCCCGCGCACCTTCACCAGCGGCGTCTTCGCCGCCGCCAGTTCGGCCAGTTCCTCCTCGGTCAGCCGCTCCTCACCCAGCGCCAGGTCCCAGCGGTAGTCCGCCAGCGCCTTGAGCCCCATCTTGCTCTCCGACTCCACCACGCCCGGATCGCCGCGCTTGGCCGTGGACGTCGTCAGCCGGAGCGTCAGCCTCCGCGGCTCGCGCCACCACGTCGGCAGCAGCACCCCGAACCCGGCCTGAGCGAGCAGCGCGGCACGCGTCAGGAACTCGTACGCGCCCGCCGCGTCCAGCTCCAGCCTGGTCGGGTGCCGTTCCCGCAGCGCCACGTCCAACTCGGGGTACAGCCTGCTGGCCCGCCCGAGATCGGCCAGCAGCAGCTCCTGCGGGTGGTCGACCCAGCGCCACAGCACACCGTCGTCCCGCCACGTCTGCTCGGCGGGCACGAGCACGCTCGGCTCGTCGACCGCCTGCAGCAGGAACTCCAGCCTCCACTCCTCGTTCGCGAACCCACCCTGGTCCGGCGAACTGAGCCGGAAGCACACGCGGACCGCGTTGTCCCGCTCCGCGCTCGCCCGCCACGCGCCGAGCTTCGCCCGCAGCTCCACCAGATCAGCGTCGCCCGCCTCGAACAGGGGCTCCCCGACCAGCGCGCGCAACCAGAGGTCGACCACCGTGCGCCCCTTGGTCAGCGTCACCGACCCACCGAGCGCACCCCGAACCCCGTTGTCCACCAACGTGGTCAGGACACCGCGCAGCGCCATCTCCGGGCTCGACACCCCCTCGGCACCACGGCACACGGGCGGCATCGAGTCGCGCAGCGACACGAACCGCATCCAGTCCACCCCGGACAGCGCGGGCACCCACCGGGCGACCGGTTCGCGCGCGTCGACCGAGGGCAGCACCCGGCCACGCGCCACCAGGTCCCGCGCGAACTCCGCGACCCCCGCCAGGTACCGGACGGACACCCCGGTCCGGCAGTCGGCAACCGACTCGGGCGGCACGTCCACCACCACCGTCGGCACGAGCCAGCTCCGGAGCCGCACCGCGCTCTGGGGAGCGGGACCGGCCGTCAGCGGGTCGCGCACCAGTTCCGGTGACGCCAGCGGCACCGTCGGGTACGACGGCAACCGCACCACCGCCATGTCGGCCTTGCCGTCGCCGAGCAGGTCCAGCAGCACGTCGCTGCCGACCGCGAACGGATGCGGCACCGCGTCCAGGCCGGGTGTGCCGGAGGCGCGTTCGGCAGGCCGTGAGTCTTCCGCCCACAGCGCCAACCGGCCATCGGCCGTGCACAGGCCGTGCAGCACCAACACGCTTTGGACCCTAGTCGCCCCCCTTCGCGGTGCGGTCGAGTGGCTTGAGAAGAACCGGCTGTCGCATGCCTTGACGATCCGGTCGGGCGTACAACGCCGGCTGGGAGTGCGCTTTCACGGGTGTCGACATCCCCGTCGAGCCCGCACTACCGGTAACGGTGCCGACTCGTGCCCTCGCCCTGCCTGAGGTCGCCATGCCCTTCTCGTCCTTCCTCCACCCGCTGTCCCGACGTCGGGACAGCGGTCTGGTGCTCCTGCTCGCGGCCTACCTCCTCACGACCGCGCGCCCAGCGCGGGCGGCGAGCACCCTGCTGTCACAGGGCACGTCCACCACCGCCTCGACCACCGGGAACGCGAGCGCCCGCTACCGACGGCGACCTTGGAACCCGCTGGTCCAGCGCTTTCGCCGATCCGCAGTGGGTGCTCGTGTGCGGTGGTCCGGCGGTGGAGGTGTGGCAGTTCGCCGTGGGCGGCGGGTCGGCCAAGGAGGCGTGACAGGTGGGCGAGTGCGGTGAGCCAGCAGCGGAGCAGGGCGGGCAGGCTGGACTGGCGGGTCATGGCGTCACGCCCAGGACCTGAGCTGCGTCGGGGGACAGGGGCCTGCCGACGATGTCCGGGTCGCAGCCCACGCGGGGCAGGCGGGAGCGGATCGAGGTGGGGGAACGGCCCATCCGGTCGGCCAGTGACCTGATCAGCTCCGCGACGGGCACCTGGTCGGTGCGGGCCAGCCAGGTCTCGCGCAGCTGTTCGTCCAGGTCGGCCGTCCAAGGCTGCTTCGCGTTCGCGGGTTGCGGTCGAGCCGTCGGGGGAGCGGCCAGTTTCGCCAACCCGTCCAGGACGCGGCCGAGGAGCTTGCCGACCGCGGCGCCGCCGGTGACGGGGAGCCGGATCATGCCCTCGGCCACGACCGCACCCTCCGGGTCGGCGCCGAACATCTCCAGGAGCACGTCCTGCTGGGCGGTGGCCTGGACCCGGTAGCTGATCGGGCCGAGTTGGATCTCGCTGTCGTACGTGGTCGTCGTCATGCCAGGAACGCTAAGCACCTGATCCGAAGTGTTGTCCGTAACCCTCGGGTAGCCAGGGTGAGGTCCAGGGCGCTGCGGTGGCGAGTGTCTGCTCGGTGGTCCGGGCGCGGAAGTAGGCGTGGGTTTGTCGGACGCG
>JBDSAJ010000197.1:0-5711 GCA_039922235.1 Umezawaea sp. | reverse complement strand
TTCTCCGAGGACTAGTTGCCGAAACAAGGAAAGCGGGCCACCCACGGGTGGCCCGCTTTCTTTTTGGTGAACTCCACGTCACGTTCGGTTACTGACTAGTCGAGTTCATTAGTGCGGACGAAGTCCGTAGGGCCATTCAGCGCAGCCCAGCGACATCTCATCGAAACCTCATCCGACCACCTCCGGAACCGGCCCACGCTGGTCGAAGGCGGAAACATCCCGGCTGGGTTTTCGTCGGGGAACCGGGACGAGAGTTGGGCGCACAATGGGGATTCTTGACGGAAAAGCAGTGGTCATCACAGGTGCCGGACGCGGCCTGGGCGAGGCCTACGCCATGCACGCGGCGTTGGCCGGTGCCTCGGTGGTGGTCAATGACAACGATGGCGACCTGGCCGAGCAGGTCGCGAAGCACATCAGGAGCTACGGCGGCACGGCCGTGGCCAGCACGCACACGGTCGCCGACCCGAGCGAGGCCGAAAAGATCATCGGACTCGCCATCTCCGAATTCGGCCGCCTGGACGGCCTGGTCAACAACGCGGGCCTCAACTACGAGACCGTCCCGTGGGAAGACGACCCCGACACGATCCGCCAGGTCGTCGAGGTCAACCTGCTGGGCGTCATCTACACCGGCATGGCCGCCATGCGTGCCATGCGCGAACACGGCAACGGCGGCTCGATCGTCAACATCTCCTCCGGCGCCTTCCTCGGCCAGCGCAAACTGGCCACCTATTCGGCCACGAAGGGCGCGGTCGCCTCACTCAGCTCATCGTGGGCACTGGACCTGGAGGGCGAAGGAATCCGGGTCAACGCCGTCTGCCCGGTCGCCCACACCAGGATGGTCTGGAAGTCGGAACGCTCACTGCGAGCAATCCCAGCAGACCGCCTACCGGGCAAGGTCGCGCCACTCGTGATGTTCCTGCTGGCCGACTCGTCGGTCGGCATCACGGGCCAGATCATCCGCTGCAACGGCAGGCAGCTGCACCTCATCGGCCACCCGTACTTCAAACAGCCGATCCTGGAAAGCGACACCTGGGACACCACCAGCGTCGAACGCGCGTTCACCGGCGTCTTCCAGGCGCACTTGGAGCCGTTCGGCCTGGAGAAGCGAATGCCGCCACGCCTGCGGGAGATCGTGGAGCCGTCGCAGACGGCATGAGGTCGGTTGGATAGAAGTGTTGCCAGACCGCCTCGTAGTGGCGACATTTCTATCCATTAACGCGGCGTGGGACGTTCTTCCGGCCACCTTCACCACACTCACCGGATGACCGCCTGTGAGCCGAACGGGGTGCGCCGGACCGTTCGGCGCACCCACCTGATCAGCCCGGCAGGTCAGCGACGAACGCCCGCCACGCGGTGGCGGGGAAGTCCAGGCGTGGGCCGGTGGGGTTCTTGGAATCACGCACCGCCGCGCCCTGTTCGGTGAGGGCGAGTTCCACGCAGTTGCCAGTGCTGTTCCCGCTATAACTGCTCTTGTGCCAGTTCAGGTCCATCGTGTCCCACCTCACCCGGTCAGTCGCCAGCGAGCCGGGAGATCAACATCGCGGACTCGCCTTCGGTCATCGAAAGCCTAGCGATCGTGTCGAACCTCCGTCGAAGCTCGTTCACCTGTGCCTTCTTGGAGAGTTGAAGGCTTCCGCCAGCGTGTTCGATGTAGGCGAGGTTCTCGATGGTGTCGGGTGGGAACGAGAGAACGCTGAACGCTCCCCGCAGGGCTGGGGACATCCCGACTTCGGTCCGCAGTACCTGTATCGAGACGTTCGGCAGTTCGGCCAGCGCCAGCAAGTGTCGAAGTTGGGCTCTCTGGACCGCTAGCCCACCAATCGGTCGGTGGAGAGCGGTTTCGTCGATGACCGCCCGCACGATCAGCGGGTGATCGTCGGTCAGTCGTGTCGCCCGGTGCATCCGGATGGCCAGGTTGGGGCTGCGCACGCGGACCGAGTCGAGCGTGAACAGCGCGGTGGCGTGGTCCTCGGTCTGGAGGATGCCAGGAATGAACGCCAGTTCGAAGTTGCGCACCGAGGCCGCTTCGGATTCCAGCACGGGGTAGCTGTCGGCTTTGATGCCTTGGACGACCCACCAACTGGTGCGGTATGCCTCGCGAGCCAGCGCCATGACTTCTTCCACCTGCTCGAACGGTGTGCCGAAGAGGTCGAGCGCACCCTTGATCACCAGCGGGTGGACACGGGCCTGGCCGTTCTCCAAGCGGTTGATAGTGCTGGCGGACATGTCGAGGTCCGGGCCTACCTGGTCGAGCGTCAGGCCCGCTGTCTTGCGCAGGTTCCTCAGCACTCGTCCCAGTTGCAGCCTGCGGATCGCCGGGATGCTGTACTCCACGTCAGCAGGGTCGCAGTGGGATGAATTCGATGGGAATCTCAGCCGACCACACGTTCGGGTGATCGCCTTTTTGTCGGTGCTCGATGCCACCATCAAGTCATGGCCGAGCGCACTCCGAAGGTGACCGACTGGCGACTGGTGGTCCAGTCGCGGCTGGACCGCGTCCGCGCGGACCTGGCCGCGCTCGGGCCGCCCGACCCGGTGGATCCCGAGGGGACGGTGTGGCGGGAGACGGCCGAGCGCGAGGCAGCCGTCGTGGACGACATGCTGACCCGCAAGGAGTCGCGGTGGAAGGCCGTGGCGTCGTGGTGGTCGGGGTGGCACATCGAGCGGGCCTGGCGCTCCCTCCACGAGGCCGAGATCGCGACCGTGGCGGCGGAAAAGGGGTTCCTGGGGCGGCTGCCGGGGCTCAGGGCGCGCGTGGCGGCGAACCTGCCCGAGGACGACCCACGGCGCAAAGCGCTGGAGGAGCTGCGGCCCGGTGAGTTCACGCCGTCGATCGAGCGGGCGATCGTGGTGGACGCGTTGCGGGCGGCGTTCGACAACTCGGACTTCGCCCATGCGGGCTCGCGGGCGCTGCGCAACAAGCTGATCGCGGCGTCGGTGGTTCTCTTCGTGATCAACACCGTCCTGGGCGTGGTGGGCCTGGTCAAACCCGGCCTGCTCCCGATGTGCGTCAGCTCCGAGCGCCTGCCGGTCGTCTGCCCCGGTGGCAAGTCGTCCTCCGCGGCGGACGTGTGGCTGGTCCAGCTGCTGGGTGCGTTCGGCGCAGTCCTGGCCGCGGTCGTCCTGCTGCTGCGCCGCAGACCGAGCCTCTCGCCCTACGTGATGATCGGCTACCAGGCGGCCATCAAGATCCTGCTCGGGTCCGCGCTGGCGGTGGTCGGCGTCCTGGGACTGGGCGCGGGGGTCACGACGGGGCTGATCGGGATCGCGTCGCAGGCGGCGTTGCTGCTGTGGTCGGTCATCCTGGGGTACTCGCAGCAGCTCGCGACGCGGCTGCTGGACAGCTACGCGGACAAGGTCATGGACCAGGCGAGACCGCTGCCCGCTAGCGAGGCACCTCGGTAGCGGCCCGCAAGGTGTCGATCACGTCGTGGTCCCACCGGTGGTTGCGGATCAGTCGGTAGCGCTCGCCCGCGACCCACAGGTACGCCTCGGTCTCCGGTCGGGTGCCGACCATGTCGGCCTGCCGCAGCAGTTCCACGACGGGTCGGTACTCCTCGGCGTACCAGCGGCGCGCGATGGTCGCGCGGTCCAGGAAGGCGCCTTCGTCCTGCATGAGGCGGAAGCCCCAGGCCTCGACGTGCTCGCCCAGCCGGGCGTACTCCCACGGTTCGGCCAGCACGACGGACGCGCGGGCCTCGCCGGTGAGGGGCACGCGCTCCAGGAACAGCCGCCGGTAGTCCTTGACGATGAGGTCGCCGCGGTGGCGGATGCCGTGCGCGTTGATCCGCGTCACGACCTCCGTGACGTAGGCGTCGATCACGTCCAGGCCCAGCGCGTGCGCGACGGACACCCGGTGGTGGCCGTCGACGATGAAGTGGAGGTCCCCGATGCGGTACACGTCGATCGGCGGCACGGACTCGCCCCGCCGCGCCGCCAGCGCCAGGCGCTGCCAGCGTTCCCGCACCCGCGCGGACGTCGGGCGGAAGCGGCGGTCGAAGTCGCGGGTGCGGTCGACGCTGCCGACGATCGAGTCCAGCCGGATCGTGTGCAGCCCGATCCGCCGTTCGCTGACCCGGCCGAGCGCGTCCACGACCTCGTCGAACGGCAGCATGATGTTCACGTCGTCGGGTTCGCGGCGCAGCCACGTCGACAGCCGGGACAGCACCTGCTGCCGCCGCATCCGGGTGAAGTCGTTCTCGGCGTCGGCGACGGGGAATCCGGTGTCACGGCGCATCGCGAGCCTCCGAGGACGGGATGTTCAGGACCTTGTAGCCGACGACGTTCACGACGCGCGTGCCACCGAGGTGCCGGTCCGGTTTCCGCTCGCCGTGGGGGTGGATGTGGCCGTGCAGCAGGAGCGGCGGCCGGAGCCTGCGCACGGCGGAGTGCAGGCACGCGAACCCGCGGTGCGGTGGGTCCGGCTCGTCGCCGCAGTCGCGCGGCGGGGAGTGGGTGAGCAGCAGGTCGACGCCGCGGCCGTCGCGCAGCCTCCGCCAGTTCGCCTGGCGGATCATCCGCCGCGAGCGCCTGGCCTGCTGGCGCTCGGTCCACTGGTTCGGGCCGTGGTTGTAGCGGATCGAGCCGCCCAGCCCGGCGATCCGCAGGCCTGCGACGTCCACGACGCGCTGGTCGGCGTTCATGCCGCCTGCCGGGCCGGGCCAGCGGGACGGGATGCCCGCCCTGGTCCAGAGCCCGCGGACGTTCGCGTAACCGGTCAGGTCGGTGTCGTGGTTGCCGGGGACGAACACGCACGGCCGGTCGAGGGCCGACGAGAGGTACTCCAGGTAGTCGAACGGCAGGTCGCCCGCAGCGACGATCAGGTCGACGTCGTGCCTGCGCACCTGGTCGGTCCACAGCTGTTCGACGACTTCGTCGGCCACCGCGAGAACCTTCGGCATCCACCGATGCTAATGCGGATTGGGCGGAACTGGCCTGTCGTGCGACGCGTCGGATCCGCTAGCTTGCAAGCTCGACATCCAGGCCGGGGGAGACGGACGTGGTGCAAAGCGGTGGGCTGTTCCAAGGGCTCTTCACCTTCGTGACGCAGGCCGCGCGCGAGTTCGCCGAATCGCGCGCGCAGGGTCGTGAGGACGACCGGTACGTGGTCGGCGGCACGCACTGGGACGGGTTCAGCCACAAGAACCTCTTCAAGATGGTGTGGGAGAACGCCGACCCGGTCAACGTGGAGCGGCTCGCCGACACGTGGACCCGGCAGGGCGAGAGCATCGCGAACCGCTCCGACGACCTCCAGCGCTCACTCGACAAGCTGATGCAGTTCTGGTCCGGCAGTGCCGCGGACGAGGCCACCGCGACGGTGAAGCGCAACGTCGGCTGGCTCTCCGACCTCGGCGAGACCGCCGCGAAGATGTCGGGCCCGATCGACCACGCCGCGGGCGCGCTGCGCTCGGCGCAGCAGCAGATGCCCGCCCCGCCAGGGGGCTTCAGCCTGTCCTCGCTCGGCGGCGGCGCGGCGGCGGGCTTCGCGGTCGGCGGCCCGCTCGGCGCGGGCATCGGCGCCATGATCGGCGGCATCGGCTCGATGTTCGGCGGGGCCAGCAAGAAGAAGAAGCTGAAGAAGCGCGCGGTCCAGACGATGCAGCGCTTCGAGACGGCGGCGATGGACGTCGACGGCACGACCCCCGCCTTCATGGGCCCGGCAGCGGGCACCGGTGGCGGTGGCGACCCGTCGCTGCCCGGTGGCGGCAGCG
>JBDSAJ010000196.1:0-3642 GCA_039922235.1 Umezawaea sp. | reverse complement strand
GAAGGTTCCTCATGGGGAACCCGAGGGTCTGTCACCGCCAGGAACAGGGCTCGTGCCGTGGGTTCGTGCTCAACCGGAAGTGTCGCATTCGGCTGCGGTGGCCAGAAGTTGCCGTGCGGAGTTGGCGTAGCGGATGGCGGTCTTCTCGTCGATGCCGAAGACGAGGGCCAGGTGCAGCGGGTCGGCTCGGTGGGTGAGTGCTTCCTCAAGTTGGCGGTCCATTCGCAGCCGGTCGAGTGTGGCGTCGTGGCCGCGGAAGGTGGTGTCGAGCCAGTAACTGCTGACCGGGCCGATGGTCAGGGCGGTGCGCATGTTGATCAGCAAGTGCTGGTTGACGGTGGTGGGCCAGCGGGTGCGGCGGTGGTCGAGCCAGTGCAGCAGGGCGCGGCGGGTCATCTCGTCGAGTGGACGTGTGCGCCCGGCGATGGTGAGTCGGCGGTTGCCGAGGTCGATGTCGTCGAGCAGCAGGTCGCGGATGCCGCCGGGTCGGGCGGCGTGGATGCTGGCCAGCGCGAGGATGAGCGGGTCAGCGGGTCGGGTGGCCGCGGTGATGGTGTGTTCGACCTGGTCGGAGGTCAGCGGCTGGAGGACGCGGCCGACGCGTTGTCCGACGCGGATGCGGCTGGTGGGGTTGCGGAAGATGGCGCCGTTCTTCTTCGCGGCGGCGAACATCGAGCGCAGGGCGACCAGGACGGTGTGCCGTTTGTCGCCGTGGAAGGGTTCCAGCGCGGTCAGGACGTCGTCTCGGGTGATCTCGCGCAGGTGGTCGTGGTGCTCGGCCCAGGTGATCAGGAGCGGGCGGACCGCGTTGAGGTATTGCAGGGAGGTGTGGCGGGTTCGGGCGGCGTGCCGGGGTCCGCCGTGGTGCAGGCCTCGGATCCACCGTTCGGCTTCCCCTGCGATGCCGTCGGGCAGGTCGCGGAGCTTGTTCTCCAGCCATGACTCGAAGGCAGGGCGGCGGTCGTCGACCAGGACGCCCATCTCCTGGAGGACTTCGGCGGCGCGTTCGACGCTGAAGCGAGGACGCAGGGCGGCGAACAGGGCCGAGTAGGTGACCTGGTCGCCCTCGACGTGGTCGGCCAGCACGAGTGCGAGCGCCCGTTCGGCGTCGAGCATGGTCGAGCGTGGCCATCCACGGGCCTCGCCGATGCGGTGCACCAAGTGGTGCGCCCAGCTGATCCAGGGACCGGTCATGGTCTGGCCGGCGGCGCCGAAGGCCAGGTAGGTGCCGCGGCGCTGGGTGAACAGCACCAGCTGGACAGGCTCGGCCGAAGGGTGCGCTGCCGGTGGTGGGGTGGGTTTGCGCGGCCTGCCTCGTCGTTCGTAGCGGCGGGGCGGTGTGACGGCGGATCCGCGCTGGGACGCCATGTTCGCGAAGAACAGCTGGTGGTGGCCGACGGCGGTGATGAAGTCGACCGCGGTCAGCTTCCACTGCCCGCTGGCGTGGGCCAGGGTCCGGGCCTGGTCCCAGCACAGGCGGCAGTAGTGCTCGCGCAGTGGCTGGCGGCGTGCGCAGCCTCGGCAGCGGCCGGGCCGGTGCTTGCGGCCGAACATGTAGCAGGCCGCGCAGAGTCCGCGGGCGAACGTGTGTCCCCAGGCCAGGCAGCTGGTGCAGGTGGTGACGGTGCGTCCTTCGTCCCACTTGCTCATGCCGGTGGTAGGGAACGCCCGTCGCGGCGCTTGGGCGTGACCACCGTGGCACCGCCCGCGGCCGCGGCCTTCGGCGTCTGCTCGGTGCCGGGGCGGGTGACCTTCTCCGGTTCGGGGATCAGCAGCTCGCCGACCTCGCAGCGTAGGACCGCGCAGATGACGTCGAGGTCGTCGAGCTTGATGCTGGCCGGTTCGCCGGACCACAGTCCGGACATCTTCCCGACCGAGATCACCAGGCCGTGCTCGGCGAGCCGGCGTTGCAGTTCGCTGGCCTTCCAGATGCCGCGGTTGGCGGCGGCCAGGCGCAGGTTCCACTTCATGGCAGCAGTCCTTCCAGCCGTCGTGCGGCTCGTTCCTGTCCCGCGATCCAGGCGTCCTCGACGCGGGTCTTGTGGACGTGGACGTACTTCATCGTCGTGGCCACCCAAGAGTGACCGAGCGTCTCCTGGATAGAGATCAAGTCCATTCCGGACAGATAGAGCTCGCTGGCGCAGAAGTGCCGCAACACATGTGGCGTCAGGGTTTCCGCCCAGCCGGGCAGGTGTGCGTCGGTGGCCTCCGCAAGGCCGGAGCGCAGCGCGTCGGCGCCGACCCGGCGGCTGGAGCCGTCGGCGTTGCGGCGTTCCGAGGGGAACAGCGGAGCGCCGTGCCGGGTGTGGTCGTCGTCGAACAGGCCCCAGACGTCCTCGATGAACCAGCGCAGCGTCCGGCCCGCGTCGTTGATCAGCGGCACCATGCGTTCACGCGGGCCGCTGCCCCGGCTGCCCTTGCCGAGACGGACGTGGAGCTTGCCGAACCGGCCCAGGTCCCACTTGACGTCGGCGAAGTCCAGGCTGCGGACCTCGTTGATCCGCAGTCCCACCTCCGACATCAGGCGAGCGGCGGCGTAGTTGCGCGCGGTCGGCGCGAACTTCCGGCAGGTCGCCAGATCGCCACGCCATCCGGCGAACAGGCTGTTCATGTCGGCTGCGGTCGGCGGGATCCGCAGGGCGGCGGTCTTGTCGCCCCGTGGCCGGTTCATCTCGTCGATCGGGCACTCGACGACCCGGCCGGTCAGCTGGTGGATCTCGACCTTGTGTCGTAGCTCCAGGAACCGGAAGTAGGTGGTCAGCGCCTGCGCGCGGGCATGGCGGGTGCCCTTGGCCGCACCGCGCATCACCTTGCCGAAGTAGACGTCGGCGTCCGCCGGTTCCATGTCCCACAATGGCCGCTCGAACCACGTCCGGACCTGTTCGAGCTGGCCGACGTCGTTGCGGATCGTACTGTCGGCCAGACCCGCCGACGCCCGTGCGAGCACGAACCCGGCCAGCACGTCGGTCTCGAAGTCAACCAGCTCCTCCGGCCCGACCGGTGCACGTCGCTCACGGAGGTCCCGCACCACAGCCAGCGCCAACTCGAGTCTCCTCGCCTTCATCAGGGCCCTCAAAGGCTCAACTTCGGCGAGATTATTTCAGAAATCCTGAAGACTCATCACACCGGGGTCGCTCGCTTGGGAACCCATAGAACGCCCTGTTCCTGGCGGTGACAGACCCTCGGCCTCCCCATGAGGAACCCGCGAACTCAAGACATGTCGGTTAACGGCAGGCGCGCCGTGACTCGCATCCGATGCGAACAGGAGTGCGGAAGCGCCGGTGGTGGGTAGTGCCGCGTCATGTGGTGCGCGGTCAGCCGAGGGCGTCAAGCCACAGGATCTGCTCGACGACGACGCGCTTCTGGGGCTCCAGGATCAGGTAGACGATCAGGCCGTGGCCGAACCCGTAGATCAGCTGACGAAGGTCGCCATCGGGATTGTCCGGGTGATAGGGCGTGCCGTGCCACGGCTCGTGACCGAGCACGATCATCGCCTCGGCCAACGGCTCGTTGGCCTCGGTGGGCAGGGCATCGATCTGGTCCCAGAGTCCCTCGGGGAACTCGATGTCGTAGCGCACCTACAGCCCGCGCCTGGCCTTGATCTCGTCCCAGGTCCGCACCGGTCCGGAGACCTCACCGGTG
>JBDSAJ010000195.1:0-13419 GCA_039922235.1 Umezawaea sp. | reverse complement strand
CGCTCTGGCGGCGTTCCTGCTGGCTTTCACCGTGCTCGAAGTGATCAACCACGGCGGCTCGGCACTGGTCGGCGCACTCCTGTTCCTGATCGCGCCCGACCTGACGATGGTCATCGGCGCCGGCAGGGCCGGTGACGGCAAGCTGGCACCGAAGGCCGTGCCCTACTACAACATCGTGCACCGACCGTGGATCCCGCTGGCCGTCCTGGTCGTCTACAGCGTCGGCTGGCTGGGGGACTGGGTCCCACTGTTCACGGCGGGACTCGGCTGGCTGGCGCACATCGCGTTGGATCGGGCCTTCGGCTACGGCCTGCGTGGGCGCGACGGGAGCCGGCGTGTCTGAGCGGACCGGGCAGATCGTCGACGCTGCCCGCGTGCTGATCGACGAAGGCGGCTCCACGGCTCTGACCATGCGAGCGCTCGGCGAACGGCTGGGCATTCGCGCTCCATCCCTCTACAAGCACTTCCCGGACAAGGCCGCGGTCGAAGCGCAGGTGATCACGCTCGCCATGCGGGAACTGGCGAGCGCGCTGGAGCGAGCCGACTCCCTGGTCGCGCTCGCGGAGACCTACCGCGCCTACGCGCTCGCGCATCCCCACCTCTACCGGCTGATGAACTCCGGGCCGCTCCCTCGTCACCTGCTGCCGCCCGGAGTCGAGGACGCGACCGCGCTGCCGCTGGTGCGCGCTGTCGGCAGCGAGGTGGACCGGGCGCGCGCGGTCTGGGCGTTCGCGCACGGCATGGTCATCCTCGAACTCGACGGTCGTTTCCCGCCCGACGCGGATCTCGACAGCGCTTGGCGAACCGGGCTGGCGGCGTTCGCCGATCCCTGACCGCGTGGCGTGAGCGGAGGGCGGGCTGTACGCGGGAGGATCTGGCGGTGCACGGGAACGAGGAGACGCGCCTGCGGGTGACGCTGCTCGGCACCCTGGAGGTGCGCCGCGGCAATGCCGTGGTGACCGTTCCCGGAGTCCGGCTCCGGGGCCTGGTCGCGCGGTTGGCACTGGCAGGCGGCAGGCCGGTCGGACCGGGCGTCCTGGTCGATGCGCTGTGGCCGCTGGAACTCCCGACCGACCCGGTGAACGCGTTGCAGTCGCTGGTTTCCCGGCTGCGCCGGGTGCTCGGCGCGGCCGGCGCGGTCACCCAGTCCGAGGGCGGCTACCGGCTCGGCGTCACGGAGGACGACGTCGACGCGCTGCGGTTCGAGCGGCTGGCCGCGCTCGGTCGGGACCGGCTCCAGGCAGGCGATCCCCGTGCGGCGGCCGAGTTGCTGGGTGAGGCGGTGGCGCTGTGCGGCGAACCGTCGGTGATCGCCGCGGTCGCCCCGGCGGTCGCGACGCGGCTGGCCAGCACCGCGGTCGAGGCGAGCGCGAACCTGGCCGAGGCGGAGCTGGCGCTGGGCCGTGCCGACGACGCCGTCACCCGGCTGAGCGCCCTGCTCGCCGAGCACCCGGCGGACGAGCGGGTGGCCGCGCTGCAGATGGACGCGCTGGCCGCGCAGGGCCGTCAGGCCGACGCGCTCGACCTGTACGAGCGGGTGCGCGAGACCCTCGCCGACCGGCTCGGCGTCGACCCCGGCACTGCCCTGCGCGAGCGCCACCTGCGCCTGCTGCAGTCACCTGCTCCCGAGGCACGGCGCGAGGCGCTCGTGTGCACCCTGCCCGCCGCCCTGACCAGCTTCATCGGGCGTGACGACGACCTCGCCCGGATCGACGCGCTGCTCGGCAGCGGGCGCCTCGTCACGGTGGTCGGGCCGGGCGGGGTCGGCAAGACCCGGCTCGCGGTCGAGGCGGGCCGCCGCCACGAGTACCGCGACGGCACCTGGCTGGTCGACCTGGCCGCGGTCACCGAGCCGACCAAGGCGGGCGCGGCGGTGCTGGCCGCGATCGGGCAGCGCGACACCGCGCTCTTCGAGGCGCCTGGCCGGATGCGCCCTGGGGGCAGTGAGCTGGACTTGCTCGTCGACCGGCTCACCGGTCGGGAGAGCCTGCTCGTGGTGGACAACTGCGAGCACCTGGTTGACGCCGTCGCGCACCTGATCGCGGCGTTGTTGCCGCGCTGTGCGGGGCTGCGGGTGCTGGCGACCAGCCGCGAGCCGCTCGCGATCGACGGTGAGGCGCTGGTCCCGCTCGGCCCGCTGGTGCTGCCGGGCCTCGACGAGGGCCTCGCGGACGTCCGCCGCAGCGCATCGGTGCGCCTGTTCACCGAACGGGCCGCCGCGGTGCGCCCCGGTTTCGACGTCGACGAGCGGACGTGCGCGGACGTGGTCCGGCTGGTGCGCGGCCTGGACGGTTTGCCGCTGGCGCTGGAACTGGCGGCGGCCCGGCTGCGAACTTTGTCGTTGGTCGAACTCGCCGCCGGGCTGTCCGACCGGTTCCGGCTGCTCACCACGGGCAGCCGGGCCGCTCCGCCGCGGCACCGCACGTTGCGCGCGGTCATCGCCTGGAGCTGGGACCTGCTCGGCGAGGACGAGCGGACGGTGGCCGAGCGCGTCTCGGTCCTGCCAGGAGGCGTCACGCTGGAGTCGGCCGCCGCGGTCTGCGCGGGCACCGCGGTGCTCCCCGGTGAGGTCCCCGAGCTGCTCGCCGCTCTGATCGACAAGTCGCTGCTGCGCCTGGCGCCAGACGCGGGCCGCTACCGGATGCTCGAAACCCTGCGCGAGTACGGGATCGAGCGGCTCGCCGAGCAGGGTGCGCTCGACGCCGTCCGGGATCTCGCCGCCCGCTACCTGGCCAACCTGGTCGCCCGCGAGGAGCCGCTGCTGCGCGGCCCCGGTCAGCTCGCCGCGCTGCGCGTGATCCGCACCGAGTACGACAACGTGCTCGCCGCCCTGCGCCACCTGTGCGACACCGGCGACGCCATCGGGGCGGTCGCGCTCGCCAGCGGCCTCTCCTGGTACTGGCAGATGCTCGGCAGGCATGCCGACGCGGCGTACTGGCAGGGGGAGGCGTTGGCGCTCCCCGCCGCGGGGTCCACTTTGGACCGCGATTCCGCCGAGGCGATGCTCCTGCTCAACCGAATCAACGCCCGCTCACCGCTGACCACCGAGGGCCTGGACGAGAACGAGCCCGCGCTGCGGGCCTTGGCCGATCGCCTGCTCGCCCATCCGTCGTTGCCAGGGATCACTGGCGTACTGGCCGCGATCACCCTGCACTTCCTGCGGGAGCACGAGGCGTCGCTCGCACTGGTCGACCGTTTCGCCGACGGCCCCGACGTCTGGCTGTCCGGGCTGGCCCACATGTTCCGGGCCTCGTTCGCCGAGAACGAGGGTGACCTCGACCAGGTGCGCGTCGACGTGGCCGCCGCGCTGGACGCCTTCGGCCGGACCGGCGACCGCTGGGGTGTGGCCTCCGTGCTGCCGACGCGCGCGATGCTGCGCCAGTACGACGGGGACCTCGACGGGGCGTTGGCGGACCTGCGCGACGCCAAAGCGCTGGCGCGGGAGTTCGGCTCGCTGGACCTGGCCGACGAGATCTTCCTCGACGTGCGCTGGATCGAACTCCACGTGTGCCGCGGAGAGGACGCCCTGGCGATGGCGATGCTCGACGTCGTCCGCGAGCGGGTCGAGCGATCGGCGTCGCCGGAGCTGGTCGTCATCGTCACAGCTCTCGAAGCCGGCACGTGGTTGCGGCTCGGCGACCTGGACCGCGCGCGGGCCCGCATCGAGGTGGCCGAGGCGCAGCTGACCGGCGAGTCCTCGATCGGCGGTGACCACAGCCCGGCGATCGTCAGTTCGGTGCGGGCCTCGCTGTGCGTGCGGCAGGGCGACGTCGAGGGCGCCGAGGCGGCGCTGGCCCGAGCGTACCGGGCGGCCTTGCGGAGCCGGGACCTGCCGATCATGGCGCTGGTCGCGGTGAACGGGGCCGAGCTGGCCGGGCTGCGGGGGAGGCACAGGGACGTGGCCCTGTTGCTCGGCGCGGCGGCCCGGTTGCGCGGCACCCACGACCTCAGCGACCCGCGGATCCAGGAGTTGGCCGTCAACGGCCGTGCGGCGCTGGGCGAGGACGTCTTCGCCGCGGCGTACCAGTACGGCTGGCAGCTGGACGGGAAGACGGCCTCGCGCCAGGTCGATCCGGCGCGCCTGGAGTTGGACGGACCGGTCCGGACGTAGGTCCTAGTCCCGGAACAGGTCCAGGTCGAACGCCTCGGCGATCGCCTGCTGGCCCGCGTCGTTCGGGTGGACGCCGTCAGCGGAGAAGAACTCGGCGCGCATCTTCGCCGGTCCGGCTGGGTCCGGGTCGCGGGTGGCCGCCTCCAGGTCGACCACCGCGTCGAACTCGCCGCTGTTGCGGATCCAGCGGTTCACGTCCTGGTGCGCGCGATCGAGGTCCTTGGTGAAGAGGAACGTGCCCCCGATGGGGAGCAGCGTGCAGCCGATGATCCGCAAACCGTGCAGGTGCGCCCGGTCGATCAGCATGCGGTAGCCGACGATGATGTCCTCCGCCGTCGCCCGCTCGCTCCCCGGCATGCCCGGCATGGCGCCGAAGAACAGGTCGTTGAGCCCCTCCGACAGCACCACCCAGCGCACGCCGGGGCGGGCCAGCACGTCGCGGTCGAAGCGCGCCAGCGCACTGGCGCCCATGCCGTCGGACTCGCGCAGGACGCGGTTGCCCGCGATACCCATGTTGATCACCGCGCGCGGTGGCAGGTCCTCCCGCGCGGCCAGCCTGCGCGCCAGCACCGACGGCCACGGCGCGTCCGCGTCGGGCGTGGTCTCCATGCCGTCGACGACGGAATCGCCGATGGCGACGATGGTGGCCGACGTCGGGCGCGCCAGCACGTCGATACCGGCGAGCCACAGGTACGACTGGAACGCGGTGGCGTCGCGCAGGTCCCGCTCGGCGGTCTGGTCGCCGGGCGCGAGCCACGCCGTGCGCAGCCCGACCTCGTGCGTCGTGGGGATGACGTCCTCGTCAGGGATGTGCAGCGAGACGGCCAGGTCGGTCTGCGCGGGCACGTCGTACTCGACCGGATCGCTGTAGATGTGCGCGCCCGTCGGCAACACCACCGCGGTGCGCCCGCCGAAGGTCAGTGCGCGCGCACTGCCCGTGTGGATCGCCCCATCGCGCTCATGCCGCGCGAGCCACGCGGCGTCGATGCGCACCGGCGCGTGACCGAAGGAGTTCGACAGCGCGACGCGCACGGCCGTGCCGCCCGCGGTGGCACGCGCCACCATGCGCACGGTCTGCGCGCCGATTTTCGTCGGCGCGCCAGGCGGTTCGTCCGCCTCGTCCGGCATTTGCGGCCCTCCACCGGAGGACTCGGCCGGTCGCGCCAGCTGCTGCGCCGTGCCCCAGGTGGCGATCCAGGTCCCCCGACTCGCGGGGCTGGTCGTCGTGCTGTCGCTGAGTTCGCTCATGCCAATTCCCAAGGTCGGAGGTTTTCGTTCAGAACCAGCGGGTGAGCGCCTCGTCGAGCGACTTGGACGACGCTTCGGTCCACGCGACGCAGCCGTCGGGACGGATGAGCATCGACGGGCCCTCCTTGGTGTGCGCGTGGTGCACGTTCGGCGGGAGCGACCGCTCCGAAGGCGAGACGAACAGGCCACCGCCCTGCTCCGCCAGCGCGTAGAGCCGTTCTTCGGTGCCGTCGGCGAGCGTGAGGAGCTGGTCCTTCACGAGGGTGCCGACGAGCGGGTCGTCGTCGCCGAGGTCGTGGCGGATGCCGACACCCGAGAGCATCTCGCCGATGTGGCGATTGCCTTCGGGCAGCGTGATCAGGTCGCTCACGATGGTGCGCAGCGCGCTGGTGAGCGGGTCGGGGCGCATCAGCGCGACCTGCGCACGGGTGTTCTCCAGGACGCGCGCACCGACGGGGTGGCGCTCGGCGGTGTAGGAGTCGAGGAGGTGGTCGCGACCCCGCACCGCCGTGGCGAGCTTCCAGCCGAGGTTCGCGGCGTCGGCCAGTCCGAGGTTCAGGCCCTGGCCGCCGAAGGGGGAGTGGACGTGCGCGGCGTCGCCCGCGAGCAGGACGCGGCCCTTGCGGTAGGTCGTCGCCTGCCGCGCGTTGTCGGACCAGCGCGTCGCCATCGCCATCGACAGGACCTTGACGTCGGTGCCGCTCACGCGCTGGATCGACGCTTCGAGCTCGGCTCGCGTGACCGGCACGTCCCGATCCGGCGGCGGGCCGTCGAACTCAGCGGTGAAGACGCGGCCGGGGATCGACGTGATGAGGCCGTGCGGCGTTCGCTGCCACCCCATCGCGAGCTTCTCGGGCGCGTCGAGCTCGACGAGGGCCTGGTAGCCGGAGATGGTCGGATCCGTGCCGGGGAACTCGAAGCCCGCGACCTTGCGGACGCGGCTCCGGCCGCCGTCGCAGCCGACCAGGTACTTGGCGCGCAACGGACCCGTGCTCGTCCGCACGGTCACGCCGTCGTCGTCCTGCTCGAACCCCTCCACCGCGACGCTACGACGGATCTCGATCCCGAGTTCGCCCGCTCGTGC
The DNA here is from genome assembly GCA_039922235.1 of Umezawaea sp. GTDB lineage: Bacteria > Actinomycetota > Actinomycetes > Mycobacteriales > Pseudonocardiaceae > Umezawaea. Next base: position 6,976 of record JBDSAJ010000195.1, on the reverse strand, counting down.
GGTCAGGATCTCCTCGAGCGGTTCCTGCGGCACCATGCGGCTGTGGCGCTCCGGGTCGCGTTGGAGGTCCTGGTCGATCACGAACAACGCGGAGAAGTGGCCGCCCGGCCTCTTCACCGGCCCGGTTCCGGCACGTGCCGCCTTCGCCATCGGCATCAGCACCTCTGCCTCGTCGAGCGTCCGCGCGAACCCGCGCCGTTCCAGCGCCTCGACCCCCACCGTGCCGATCCCGGCGGCCTTGATCCCGCGGTCGGGCTCCGCGAGCCGCTCCAGCACGAGCGGCTTCACCCCCGCCGTCTCCAGTTCGATCGCGAGGAGCAGCCCGACCGGGCCGGCACCGACGATGACGACGTCGTGCTCCGCAAGATCACTCATGCTGTTGTCCTTCCGTGTCGGGCGGGGCCATGGCGGCTCCGCCCTCGACACGCAGACTGCTGCGGCCCTCTGGCACCACCCGCACATGCCGCCGGCACGCCCTGGCACGGCTCTGGCGTGTGATCCGGCTACCGGACTTCGCAGGCTCGCAGCTGTTCGACCAGCCGATCGAGTTCGGCCGTCGTCGCGGGCGAGTCGCTGTCGAGCCCGCTGTACGCGACCGTCGTGCTCCGCAGGAAGCTCCGCAGCACGGCCACGAGCAGCCCTTCCGGCAGGGTCCGCAACGCACCGAACCCGCGGGGGACCGGCGGCGTCGGCAGGGCGGCCAGGTTCTGCCGCATGAGGTGGATCATGCGGCGGACCGCGGCCGGATCGTCGGCCAGCGCTACCGAGCCGCCCGCCGCGTGCACCGCCTGCCCGAGTGGCACCTCGAACGCGGCGTGCGTCTTGAGCCAGGCATCCATCCGCGGCTCGGCCTTGGCGTTGATCCCGGAGGCGCGGAACTCCCGCACGACCCGTTCCAGGCGCGGGGTGGTACGGCCGTCGGGTTCGCCGATCGGCATCGGGAGCAGGCGGGTCATGAGCATGGTCGCGCGGTAGCGGACCACGTCACCATCCATCGTGCCCCCGGCCGTGGGGAAGCCGAGCAGCACCCGCTCGTGGCCGATCACCGCGCCCAACGGCTCCGCGCCCGCCGCCCAGTTGAGCAGGAACAGCACATCGCCTTCGACATCGGCGAGCGACTCCAGCACCGCGTCCACCTGATGGGTGCGGACGATGACGGCGATCAGGTCGTACCCGCCCGCCGGGCGCTCGACCACCGTCACCGGTACCCGCTTGACCACCGGGCTGTCCTCCTCGGCGAGCTGCACGCCGTGCCGGCGCAGGGAGGCCAGGCGTTCGCCCCGCGCGAGGAGCGAGACGTCGTGCCCGGCCTCGTGCAGGCGGACGGCGAACTGGCTGCCGAGGACCCCGGCGCCGTACACGAGCAGCTTCACGACAACTCACCTTCGATTCATTCATACGTTCGTTTGAATCAAACGTCTGTATCGTACGCCCATGGCGGCACCCGACACCCGCACCCAGATCCTCGACGCGGCCGAACACCTCTTCGCCGAGCACGGTTTCCGCGGTGCCTCGGTCCGCGCGATCACCGACCTCGCCGGGGCGAACCTGGCCGCTGTCGCGTACCACTTCGGCTCGAAGGCGGGGTTGCTGGCCGCGGTCATCCGCCGCGTGGTCGAGCCCATCAACGCCGCGCAGCGCACCGGGCTCGACCGACTGCTCACCCGCACCCCGGACCCGTCGGTCGCCGACTTGGTGGAGGCGTTCGCGGGGCCGCTGTTCGACGGGATGCCTGCCGGCGACGAGAGCGGAGCCCGGACGTCCCGGCTGATCGTGAGGATCATCGGCGACCCGGCCGAGGAGATGCGCGACTGGACCGGCTCGGCCGAGGACGCGGTCCGCGATCGCTACCTGGCGGCCTTCGGGCGCGCACTGCCCGGCCTGTCCCCGGAGGAGTTGTGGTTCCGGATGCGGGGGATCCTCGCCGTGGCGGCCGTGGACCGCGTCGAGGTCTACAACCAGCGCCTGCCCGCCGGCCCGTCCCCGGTAGCGGGCGAGGCGGCCCGGCGTTGGGCGATCACGTTCCTGGCGGCAGCGATGAGCGCGCCACCGACCGGTACCTGACGACGCAGGACGGTCACCGGTGTTGGCCCTAGTCGATGAACCCGCTGTACAGCAGGAACACGACCATCGCGGCGGCCGAGTACAGGGCGGTGGTGACGGCCGCGGTGACCGCGTACCCCCAGCGGGCCAGGGTGGTGCCGCCGCTCATCGTGCCCAACTGCCACTGCCACACCGTCAACACCGTCGCGGCGAACAGCGCGGGTGTGACCAACAGCGACATCAGCGCCGGGATCGCGTCCGCCCCCATGAACTGGGCGCCAATGCCGAACAGGAACAAGCCGAGTGCAGCGGTTCCGATCACCACCAGTGGCCGCCACGGGTGTTGCAGCCGGAACCGGCCGCCCAGCAGGAAGGCGATCCCGCCCATCGCGAGGGAGAGCAGCCCGATCAGCAGGGCACCCGTCCGCACCAGGCCATCGGACGACCGCCACCACGGCATCCTGTCCTGCCACGCGGCCAGTTCGGCCTCGTCCAGCCCGAGGTTGTCGTTGATCCGCACGGAGTGCGAGGCGTGCCCGTAGTCGGCCATCAGCGCATCGCACGACACCTGGCGGTCACCGTGCACGGCGGCGCAGGTCCCAGGGACGATCGAACGCGGGGCGGACCGCACGACGGTGATCGCCAGGTCCTGCCCGCCGACCGGCACCGTGCACTCCGAGCGGTTGTCGATTCGTTGGCACGACAGGGACTCGGTGGTGATCGTGACGCCGTCGACCCACACCTGGTACACGCCGGTGGTCACCAGGCTCGGGGCGATCGACGCCAGCAGCGCCGCGGCCCCCAGTACGACGACGAGCACGACGAGCGGCAGGAACGGGCGCGGGTCGACCCGGCGAAGTGCTTTGGTGGTCACGTTTTCTCCCCTTGGGAGCCGGTACGGCTCCCCACAGGGGCATCGCGGACGGGACCACCCCGTTAGCCGTGATCCGGGGATGTCCACCCAACGGCCTAGGACGCTTCGACGCAGATGATTCCCAGCTACGACATCGCGGTCTCGTGCTCGCGCGTTCGGCTCAGCGACGCGGCCTGTACGCTTCGGATCATGACGAAGCGAATCGAGTCTTCCCCCGCCCGGTGAGCGTGTTCCACGAGCGCAGCGCGCTCGACCGCCCGGTTTCCCTGTTCGAACACGCCCAGCGGTTGCACCGGCGAAGTCCGGACGGCCCGCTGGCTGACGGTGGTCACCCTTTCCCGGACAGTGGCGGCCATCCGGACCTCCCGCACCAAGAACTGCGGGACTTCCTCGACGACCCAGCCCGCGAAGCACGCGAAGTGCGCGAGTTCTTCCCCGAACGTCCGCCGCGGTTGCTGGAGGCGGCCCGCTGGCTGATCGAGAACGGCACGGACCAGCGCGCCGTTCTGGTCGGGCTCGGTCTGCTCAACGGCCACGCCGAACCACGTGACGTCCCGGTGATTAGGGTGGTGGGGCTGCTGCGTTACGTCGACAGGCTCGCCACAGCGGTGCTGGCGAAGGTCCCCGAAGCGGCCCACGACCTCATCTGGCTCGTCGAACGAACAGGACGTCGCACACGGGACATTGCCGTGAAGGCGTTGGCAGGTCATCCGGATCCGGCTGTGCGCTCGTGGGTTCGCTCGGCGCCACGAGATTGGCTGTCGAGCGCACTCGCCCGGCAGATCGCCGAGCAGCAAGGACTGGCGGCACTGCTCGGGCAACCAGCCGTGGACGACCTGCTGTGGGATCAGGCAGGCGCCCTGCTGGTCGCCATGACCAGCACCCGCAACTACAGGTACGAGATCGGCCGGTACCAGGACGCGGTGGCGGTCTACCAGCGCTGGGTGGCTCTCGCCGACCGGAGAACTGCCACGGTGGAGCGAGCCGCGCTGCTGACGACGGTTGCCCAGGACCTGGCCACCGGACCGGCCGCCGCGGTCGTGGGTGAACTCCGGGGCGACCTCGTCGGCCGGATCAAGGACGTGGTGGCCACGTGGACCGACCTGCTGCGACGCAGGGCGGAGGCCGACGATCCCGTGGAGGCCAGACGTGCCGCGTGGATCCTCGACGAAGCGACCAGGAACGACGTGCCGCAAGCCCGGTTCGCGGTCCGCGTCGTCGTGTCCGACCCGAACCCGGTCAACTTCCCACGGGTGGAGGCCAGGATCGTCATCGACGGGTCGCCGGTCATCGCGGCGGCTTTCGACCGAGGTCCTGCCGAGGACCCCGAACGGCTGGTCGACAGGGGCGGGCTCAGAGCCGCGAACGAGCCCAGGGAGGTCAGGCTCGCCGAGGCGTACTGCACCGAAGGGTGTTGCGGGGCGCTGTACGTGACGATCGTGCGCGAGGGTTCCGAGGTGGTCTGGAAGGACTGGCGTTCCTCGACGCGGGACGATCCGCCAGGGGAGTTCCGGTTCGACGCGCGGGAGTACGACCGCGAGGTCGCCCGAGCCGAGCAGGACCACGGCTGGGAGTGGCCCGCCAGGACGGTGGCGCGGCTCGTGTCCGAGCAGTGGCAAGCGGATGCGGCGATCCTCGGCAGGTGGGACTGCGCACCCGGTTGGTGCACGGCCTGGTTGCGGGACTACGACACCGCGCGCCTGTCCTTCGACCACCCGGCCGATGACCCGACCGTGCGCTTCGGGCTCGTGGTCGACGTCGGGAACCAGGACCCGGACGCCGTGGCCGCCGACGTCATCGCGTCGATGAGGAACACCGATCCGAAGGCCGTCGCGGAGATGATCAGGGGAAGTGCGGACGACGCCAAAAGACTCGGCCTCGTCCACACCGAACCGTCCCGCTGGTGAACGTCGTGCCGGGGCACCACTCGGCGCCGAGGTCGAGAAGATCCCGCACTGTCCTGCGTACTTTCCCTTTTCCCGATCTCCGACTTCCGGAAAGGTCGCCACCGTGACGAACTCGACCGACTTCGACACCTCAATCGCCCCTGCCGGAAACCTGACGAGGAGACCCAGCCTGATGCGCGTGATCCCCCGCGAACGCCCGTCCGCCCGAGCCCTGCGCCGCGCGGCCCTTCCGCTGCTGGTGGCCGGAATGCTCGTCGGCTCCACCGCGGCGGCCACCGCCGACCCCCAGACCGCCACACCCGGCACCGTCGCCGGGCACGACAAGGTGATCCTCCTGCCTGGCGCCAGTTCCGCCGAGGGCATCGCGGCCGGTGCGGGTTCCACCTTCTACGCCGGTGACCTCTTCCGCGGCGACGTCTTCCGCGGCGACATCCGCACCGGCAAGGTCAAGCTCTTCATCGACGCACCCGATGGCCGGATGGCGGTCGGTCTGAAGGCCGACCTGCGCCACGACCTGATCTTCGTCGCCGGTGGGTCCACCGGCCAGGGCTACGTCTACAGCGCGCGCACCGGCGCGCCCGTCGCCACCCTGGAACTCGGCGTCGGCCCCAGCTTCATCAACGACGTGGTCATCACCCCCCGTGGCGCCTGGTTCACCAACTCCAACCAGGCCAAGCTCTACTTCGTCCCGGTCAGCGCGCACGGCACGCTCGGCGCGGTCCGCACGCTCGACCTCACCGGCCCGGCGGGCGAGACGACCGGGAACCTCAACGGGATCCAGGCCACGCCCGACGGCAGGACCCTGGTGCTGGGCCACAGCGAGAGCGGACAGATCTACACGGTCAACCCGGCCACCGGGGCCAGCACGGTCATCAAGGGCGTCGTTGCGCCGAACGCCGATGGTCTCGTCCTGGACGGCCGACGGCTCTGGGTGGTGCGGAACAACGACAACAAGGTCGCCCGCTACCGGCTCAGCGCCGACCTGGGCAGCGGCACGCTGGAGAAGGAGACCACCAGCCCGGCCTTCGCCATCCCGACCACGGCGGCACTGTTCGGCAACCGCCTCGCCGTCGTGAACGGGCACTTCGACACCGGGTTCCCGCCCACCTCGCCGACCTACGAGGTCGTCGTCGTCAACTCCTGACGACGTGACCACGGGTGTCCTGCCGCGCGACAGCGTGGCAGGACACCCGCGGTTGGGGAGGACTGCCAGCTCATCGCAGGCGACCCCGCCGCGGCCGTTGTCGTGGTGCACGTTGCTGTGCCAGGTGGTCAAGACGGTGCCGACGTGGCGGCGCGCGGGGGCGCGGTGGACTCGCGCACGACGAGCGTGGTGGCGAGTTCGACCCTGGTGCTGTTGAGGGTTTCGCCCGCGGCTAGTTGGAGCAGGGTGTGGGCGGCGGCCCGGCCCATCTCGGCGAAGGGCTGGCGCACCGTGGTCAGGGGTGGCGAGGCCCACCGGCTGGGTGGCATGTCGTCGAAGCCGACGATGCTGAGGTCTTCCGGGACCCGCAGGCCGCGGACTCTGGCCGCTTCGACGACGCCGAGGGCTTCCGGGTCGTTGGCGGCGAAGATGGCGGTCGGCGGGTCGGGGAGCGCGAGCAGTTCCAGGCCTGCCCGGTAGCCGCTCTCGTAGGTGAAGTCGCCGGGGCGCACGAGGTCGGGGTCGGGGGCGATCCCGACGGCGGCCAGTGCGGCGTTGTAGCCGTGCAGCCGGGCGACACTGCACACGGCGTCGGCCTTTCCGCAGATCATGCCGATCCGGCGGTGGCCGAGTTCCGTCAGGTGGGTGGCCGCGTCCATGCCACCGCCGAAGTTCGTCGCGCCGATGCTGGGCAGCGACCCGTCCGGGACGTTCACCGGGTCGATGAGGACGAGTGGGACGTCCGTCTGCGCGAAGTGCCGCCGTTGCTGCGGTGACAGGGTGGACGTCACGAGGATGACCGTTACCTGAAGTGTGAGCGGATGTGAGTTCGCTCTGGTCAGGCAGTCGTCACCTTGCGGTGACGGCGTTGGCCCGGACGGGTCCGGGTCTTCCCGTGGCGGTACCCGCTGCCCGCACTGTGCGGGTCTGACGTGGGTTTCCAGCGGGCTCGTTTCGGGTCGCCCCGCAACTCGGGGAGGACCTGCCGCCGATGCTCTCGTCCACGAG
>JBDSAJ010000194.1:0-9299 GCA_039922235.1 Umezawaea sp. | reverse complement strand
CTCCAGCGCGCTGGAGGTCCACCTGGTCGGGACGCTCGTCACATGGCCTACCCGCGGGTAACATCGCACCCATGTCGAAGCTCGCCGATTCCCTGCCCGTCGGTGTCCTCGCGGGCGCGCTGCGGTTCGCCTTCGGACTGCCCGCCCCGGTGCGACGGCTGATCACCGGCAAGCCCATCGTGGTCGACGGCCAGCGGCTGCACCCCGACGCCCAGTTGCTGCTCAGGCTCCGGCAGTTGAGCGGGCACGACTGGGATCCGGCCACCCCCGAGGAGGACCGGGCCGCGTTGACGCAGAGCAACGCGCTGGTGTGCGGGCCGGTCGTGCAGGGGGTCGCCGTGCGCCCGGTGCGGATCCCGCGGGACGGGGGCGAGATCGCCGGCCGGGTGTACGAGCCGGTGGGACTGGCGCCCGACTCGGCGTTGTTGATCTTCTACCACGGCGGCGGGTGGGTGTCGGGCGACCTGGACAGCCACGACAACCTGTGCCGCTTCCTGGCACTGGAGTCCGGCGTCCGGGTGCTGGCGGTGGACTACCGACTCGCTCCCGAGCACCCGTTCCCGGCGGCCGTCGACGATGTGATGGTCGCTTTCACCTGGGCCGTGGAGCATGCCGCCCAGTTGCGGGTGGACGCCGACCGGATCGCGCTCGGCGGGGACTCCGCAGGTGGGAACCTGGCTGCCGTGACCGCTTTGCGGGCCGCGCAGGCAGGTGGGCCCACTCCGGTGTTCCTGCTGTTGTTGTACCCGGCCGTGGACGCCTCCACCCGGCGGCGGTCGCGGGACCTGTTCGGGAACGGGTTCTTCCTGACCGACGCGCAGATGGACTGGTTCCGGGACCACTACGCGCCGGAGGAGGAGTCCTGGGTGGACCCTCGGTTGTCGGTGCTGCTGGCGGACGACCTCAGCGTCATGCCGCCCGTCTACGTTGCCACGGCCGGGTTCGACCCGTTGCGGGACGAAGGGGAGGCGTTCGCGGAGAAGCTCGCTGCCGCAGGAGTGCCGGTCGTGCTGCGGCGGCACGAGGGGCTGTTCCACGGGTTCGCGAACGTGCTGGGGCTCGGGGGGATCTACCGGGAGGCCGTGTCGGAGGCCGTCGGATCGCTGCGGACCGGGCTGGCGCTGGCGAACGCTCGGCAGGACGTGCCCAAGACGGCTTGAGCGAAACGGCTACTCGGCGAACGCCGCGGCGATCTTGTCGCCGGTTTCCTTGTCGATGTTGCGCCAGTACTCGAACACGCGCTCCAGCACTCGCGCGGAGACGCCGTTGCTCGCGTGGCCGACGACGTTGCGCACCAGGCGATCGCGTTGCTCCTGGGTGAAGACTTCCCGGATCAGGGTGCCCGCCTGGCCGAAGTCGTCGTCTTCCACGTGCAGTTCGTACGCGGCGCGCACGGGGGCGTCCACCACGCCGTAGCTGGACGCCACTTCGCCTGCGACGGCGGGGTTCGCGTGTGGGCCCTGGTAGGAGTTCGGCGCGTACACCGGGTCCGCGGCGTTGGTGTAGCGCATCGCCCCGTCCTTGGCGTACGAGTTCACCGGCGACTTGGGGCGGTTGACCGGCAGTTGCGCGTAGTTCGGGCCGATGCGGTAGCGGTGGGCGTCCGGGTAGGAGAACATCCGGCCGATCAGCATCTTGTCCGGTGACGGGCCGATGCCGGGTACCAGGTTGGTGGGTTCGAAGGCCGCCTGTTCGATCTCGGCGAAGTAGTCCTGCGGGTTGCGGTCCAGGACGAGCTTGCCGACCTTGATCAGCGGGTAGTCCGCGTGGGGCCAGACCTTGGTCAGGTCGAACGGGTTGAAGCGGTAGTTCTCCGCCTCCGCGTAGGGCATCACCTGGACGTGCAACGTCCACGACGGGTGGTCGCCGTGCTCGATCGAGTGCCAGAGGTCGGCGCGGTGCGCGTCCGCGTCCTCACCCGCGATGCGGGCGGCCTCTTCCGAGGTCAGGGTTTCGCTGCCCTGGTCGGTCCTGAAGTGGTACTTCACCCAGAACCTCTCGCCTGCCGCGTTCTCCCAGAGGAACGTGTGCGAGCCGTAGCCGTTCTGGTGGCGCCACGTCCTCGGGATGCCCCGGTCGCCCATCAGCCAGGTGACCTGGTGCGCCGTCTGCGGCAGGAGGGTCCAGAAGTCCCACTGCATGTCGTGGTCGCGGCGGCCGGTGTCCGCGCGGCGCTTCTGCGAGCGGATGAAGTCGGGGAACTTGATCGGGTCCCGCAGGAAGAAGACCGGGGTGTTGTTGCCGACGAGGTCGTAGTTGCCCTGCGTCGTGTAGAACTTCAGCGCGAAGCCGCGCGGGTCGCGCCAGGTGTCCGGCGAGCCCAGTTCACCCGCGACGGTGGAGAACCGCGCCAGGGCGTCGGTCCGCACGCCCGGCTGGAACAGCGCGGCCTTCGTGAACCGGCTGACGTCCTCGGTGACCTCCAGGTGGCCGAACGCGCCACCGCCCTTGGCGTGCACCACGCGCTCCGGGACCCGTTCCCGGTTGAACTGGGCGTTCTTCTCGATCAGGTAGTGGTCCTGGAGCAGGATCGGGCCGTTGGCGCCCAGCGTCAGCGAGTGGTCGTCGCTCGCTACCGGGATGCCGGCGTCGTTCGTGGTGGGACGCGGTCGGGTCACGCTGGTGGCTCCTCGTTCGGTGGTGCCAGCCACTTCGAGCAGTTCGCGGGGTCCGGTGTCATGGCAGTCCATGTGACCACGTCTACTGGAATGAATCAAGAAACGATCGATTAAAGGCTTGCCCGGCCGGGGGACCATGTCGGGGTGAACACCGCCAAGTACCTCAGCGTGCTCCGCCTGCCCGGAGTGCGATCGGCGATGCTGCTGATGCTCCTGGCACGCATCCCGACGACCGCGGCGGGCATGACCCTGACGCTCCACGTGGTCCTGTCGCTCGACAAGGGCTACGGCGCGGCGGGTCTCGTGGGCACGGCGAGCACCATCGGGATCGCGCTGGGCGCCCCGCTCATGGGCAGGCTCACCGATCGCAAGGGGCTGCGCACGGTGCTGGTGCTCAGCACCAGCAGCGAAGGCCTGTTCTGGTTCACCGCCCCTGCCCTCTCCTACCCGGTCCTGCTGGTGACGTCGCTGCTCACCGGCCTCGTGGTCATCCCGACGATGTCCATCGGCAGGCAGGTCCTCACCGCGCTGGTGCCCGTCGCCGAACGCCGCACCGCGCTGGCCATGGACTCCATGGTCGTCGAGGTCGCCTACATGGCCGGGCCCGCGCTGGGCGTGCTGCTGACCACCAGCGCGAACAGCCGCGTCGCGCTGTGGGCGGTCGGCGCGGCGATGGTGGCCTCGGGCATCGCACTGCACATCGCCAACCCGCCGGTGCGCGGCGAGGACGAGGAGGTCTTCGGCGACCAACCGCCGCGCCGCGAGTGGCTGACCGCGCCGGTGCTGGGGGTGCTGGTCACCTCGTGCGGCGGGGTCCTGGTGCTGGCGGGCATGGAGGTGGCGCTCGTGGCGGCACTGCGGGAACAGGGCCAGATCCAGTGGACCGGCACGTTCGTCGTCGTCATGTGCCTGGCCTCGCTGATCGGCGGCTTCATCTACGGCGGTCTCGTCAAGGCCCCGACACCCCGCACCCTCATGGCGCTGCTCGGTCTGCTGGCCATCCCGGTCGGCCTCGCCACCGGCTCGCCGTGGGTGCTGGCGGTGGCACTCATCCCCGCGAACATGCTGGCGGCCCCGGTGATCGCCAGCACCGGCGAGGTGATCACCAGGCTGACGCCCGCGGCGGTGCGCGGCGAGGCGATGGGTTTGCAGGGATCGGCGTTCACCCTCGGAGCGGCGGCGGGGGCACCGCTGGCGGGATTCGTCATCGACCACTCGTCGGCCGGGTGGGGTTTCGTGGCCACCGGTGCGGTGGGTGCGGCGGTCGCGGCCGTCGGCGCGGTGCTCGACCGGCGGCGAACCGCCAAGGTCGACGCCTGAAGCTACTGGCGCCTGACACCACTGGCATCTGACGCCACTGGGGCATCAGCTAATTCCGAACTCCCACAAGCCCACCGCGCTACCCCGAACACGCCACTGCTTCTCGCCCGCCCACCGCAGCCCTGACCAGGCGTCCCCCCAACGTGAAGACCCCCCGACACACACGCTACGACAAGGGTCCGACAATTTTCGGCGGTCAGCGGCGGTCAGCGGCGGTCAGCGGCGGGCGAGTTCGGCGGTGAGGTCGTGGAGGGCGTGGTAGGCGCGTTCCACCAGCGGGCGGGTTCTGGCGTAGTGGGCGACTGCGGCCGGGTCGGGCTTGATGGTCTTCGTGGGGACGACCAGGTCGGCCGTGGCGGTGAGGGACGGGAAGGCGCCCAGTGCGCGCCAGGCGACCAGGGCGGCTCCCACACCGGAGCCCTCGCTGTCGTCGGCCAGTTCCAGGTCCATGCCCAGCGCCGAGGCGAGCACGACCGCCCAGAGGTCGCTGCGGAACGCGCCTCCGGTGACGCGGATGGAGTCGACGCGGGCCTCCGCCGAGCGGACGGCGTCCAGCACCAGTGCGAGTTGCTGGCCGACGCCCTCGACGAGCGCGCGGGTGATCTCGGCCCGGCCGTGTTCGCGGCGAAGGCCGATCAGGGTGGCGCGGGGGTCGGGGTCCCACCAGGGTGCGCGTTCGGCCAGCAGGTAGGGCAGTGCCATCAGGCCGTCGGCGCCGACGGGTACCTCGGCGGCTTCGGTGAGCAGTGCGCCGACGTCCGCGCCGAACGTGTCGGCGGCCCACTGGGCGACCACGCCGCCGTTGCTCACGGCCCCGCCCAGCACCCACAGCCCTTCGGCGATGGCGTAGCAGAACACCCGGCCGCGCTCGTCGACCCCAGGGCGGTCCCGCACGACCCGCAGCGCCCCGCTGGTGCCCAGTGACAGCGCGGCCACGCCGGGGAGGACAGCGCCGACGCCCAGGTTGGCCAGCGGCCCGTCGCCGCCGCCCATGACCACGGGCAGGCCGGCGGGCAGGCCGGGGACGTCGGCGACCAGTGGCGCGGAATCCGTGGGGGCCAGTAGTTCCGGCAGTTGCCGCGCCGAGATGCCGGCGAATTCCAACGACTCCGGGTGCCACGCCAGCCGGTGGATGTCCATCAGGCCGGTGCCGGATGCCGACGAGTGCTCGGTGGCGAAGCGCCCGGTCAGGCGGTAGCCGACGAAGTCCTTCAGGCCGCACCACCGCGCGGACGAGGCGAGTTCGGGCGAGTGCCGGGTGAACCAGGCCAGCTTCGACAGCGGCGCGAACGGGTGGATGGGGGTACCGGTGGCCTGGTGCAGGGCAGCGCCCTCCACGGTGCCCCGCAGCATCGCCGTCTGCTCGGTGGCCCGGTTGTCCGCCCAGCTCAGCGACTCCGTCAGCGGCGTGCCCTCGGCGTCGACCGCGAGCAGCGTGTGCATCGCGCCGGTCAACGACAGCGCCGCCACCTCGACACCGGACGAGGCGCACCAGGCCGCGACTTCGCGCAACGCCAGCAGAGCCGCGTCCAACACCTGGAGCGGGTCGTGCGTCGCCTCACCCGAGGGTGTGGTGTGCAGCGGATACCCGTGCTCGGCGCTGAACAGCACCCGAGCGTTCCGATCGACCGCGATGACCTTCGTCGCGGTGGTTCCCAAGTCGACGCCGAGCACTGCCTCCGCCATGCCGGAGACGCTACTCAACGGGGCGCTCCCGACGTGAGTCGGAAGCGCCCCGGTCGAGTTGGTCAGAGCCGTTCGGCGAGGCCTTCGGCGATCTCGTAGGTGTTCAGTGCCGCACCCTTGCGCAGGTTGTCGCCGCACACGAAGAAGTCCAGCGCGTTCGGGAAGTCCAGCGCCTGCCGCACCCGGCCGACGTAGGTCGGGTCGCCGCCGACGACGTCGGCGGGCGTCGGGAACCGCTTCTCGGTCGGGTCGTCGACCAGCACGATCGACGGCTGGGCCTCGAAGATCTTGTGCGCGGCCTCGACGGTGACCTCGCGGGCGAAGACCGCGTGGACCGCGAGCGAGTGCGTCGTCACCACGGGCACGCGGACGCAGGTCGCGGAGACCTTCAGGTCCGGGATGCCGAGGATCTTGCGGGACTCGTTGCGGACCTTCAGCTCCTCGCTCGTCCAGCCCTCGTCCCTGGCCGACCCGGCCCACGGGATGACGTTCAGCGCCAGCGGTGCGGGGAACGGCGAGTCCGACACGGGCAGCCCGGCCGCGTCGAGCACCTCGCGGACGTCACCCGCGCGGACACCGACATCCTTGCCCGCCAACGCTTCCAGCTCGGCACGCAGCCGGTCGATCGCGGCCTGGCCGCCACCGGACGCCGCCTGGTAGGACGCGACGACGAGTTCCTTCAGCTCGAACTCCCGGTGCAGGGCACCGAGCGCCGCCATCATCGACAGCGTCGTGCAGTTCGGGTTCGCGATGATGCCCTTGGGGCGGTTGGAGATCTGGTCCGAGTTGACCTCGGGCACCACCAGCGGCACCTCGGGGTCCATCCGGAACGCGCCGGAGTTGTCCACGGCGACCGCGCCGCGCGACGCCGCGATCGGCGCCCACTCCGCCGAGACCTCGTCCGGCACGTCGAACATCGCGATGTCGACGCCGTCGAACGCCTCGGGCGACAGCGCGACGACCGTCAGCTCCTCACCGCGCACGGTGAGCTTCTTGCCCGCCGAACGCGCCGAGGCGATCAGCCGGATCTCGCCCCACGGCACGGATTCCCGGTGATCCATGATGTCGATCATGACGGTGCCCACGGCACCCGTCGCGCCGACCAGTGCCAGCACAGGCCCGTTGCTCATCGTCCACTCCCCGCGTAAACCACAGCCTCTTCGTCGCCGCCCAGCTCGAACGCGTCGTGCAGGGCACGGACGGCGTCGTCGAGCTGCGTGTCGCGGCAGATGACCGAGATCCGGATCTCCGAGGTGGAGATGATCTCGATGTTGACGCCCGCCGTGGCGAGCGCCTCGCAGAACGTCGCCGTCACGCCGGGGTGCGAGCGCATCCCCGCGCCGATCAGCGACACCTTGCCCACGTGGTCGTCGTAGAGGACCTGCTCGAAGCCGATCTCGCCACGCGACTTGTTCAGCGCCTCGACGGCGCGCGGGCCGTCGTCCTTCGGCAGGGTGAACGTGATGTCGGTGCGGCCGTCGGCGGCGCGCGAGATGTTCTGCACGACCATGTCGATGTCGATCTCGGCCTGCGCCACGACGCGGAAGATCTTGGCCGCCACGCCGGGGTGGTCGGGCACCGCGGTCACGGTGACCTTGGCCTCCGACCGGTCGTGCGCGACACCGGTGATCATCGCCTGTTCCACGGGCTTGTCCTCCACTGACCCGGACACGATGGTCCCTGGCTTGTTGCTGAACGAAGAGCGGACGTGCACGGGGACGCTGTAGCGGCGCGCGTACTCGACGCAGCGCAGCATCAGCACCTTGGCGCCGCACGCCGCCATCTCGAGCATCTCCTCGTAGGTGATGGTCTCGAGCCGCTTGGCGTTGGGCACGATGCGGGGGTCGGCGGTGAACACGCCGTCCACATCGGTGTAGATCTCGCAGACGTCGGCCTTGAGCGCCGCGGCCAGCGCCACCGCGGTCGTGTCCGTGCCGCCACGCCCGAGGGTGGTGATCTCCTTGCTGTCCTGGCTCACGCCCTGGAACCCGGCGACGATCGCGATCGCCCCGTCGGCCAGCGCGTCGGAGATCCGGCTCGGCGTCACGTCGATGATGCGCGCCTTGCCGTGCACGGACGTGGTGATCACGCCCGCCTGCGAGCCGGTGTAGGAGCGCGCCTCGGCGCCCAGCGCGTCGATCGCCATCGCCAGCAGCGACATCGAGATCCGCTCACCGGAGGTGAGCAGCATGTCGAGTTCGCGGGCGGGCGGCACCGGGGACACCTGGCGGGCCAGGTCGAGCAGTTCGTCGGTCGAGTCGCCCATCGCGGAAACCGCGACGACCACGTCGTTGCCGGCTTTTCGGGTAGCGACGATCCGCTCGGCCACCCGTTTGATCCGCTCGGCACTTCCGACCGAGGAACCGCCGTACTTCTGGACGACGAGCGCCACCGACTGACCTCCTTGTGGATTAAATTCCCACGTCGCAGGCAGCCTACCTGTGTCAAGGGGTGGACTACTGGGGCCGTGGCGGGCACTACTCTCGTGGCCGTGTCGACTGTCCATGCGGTGGCTGATCCCCCGGCCGAGCACAGCGGGGAGACCCCGTTGCGCGATCGGTTGGCGCACGTGTTCAGACACCAGGTGATCCTGCTGCTGGCCCCTGCGCTGGTGTTCCTGACCATCCGCCAGGTCGGGCTGTTCGTGCTGGGGCTGATGGCCGACCGCTGGAACAAGAACGTGATCACGGCGCTGACGTCGTGGGACGGGCAGTGGTTCCTCGGCATCGCCGAGGGCGGCTACGGCGGCGTGCCGAGGTTCCTGGCCGACGCGTTCGGCAAGCGCAACCCGGAGACGCCGCTCGCGTTCTTCCCCGGCTACCCCGCGCTGGTCCGCTGGATCGACGGGCTGCCGGGCGTGGAGACGCGCGGGGCCGCGTTCACGGTGAGCCTGGTGAGCGGGGTGTTCTGCGCGTACGGGCTCTACCGGTTGGGCACGGTGATCCGCGACGGGTCACCGCGGGCCGGGCTGGCGCTGGTGGCGCTGTTCGCCGCGTCGCCGATGGCCGTCGTGCTGTCGATGACGTACTCCGAGGCCACGTTCTGCGCGCTGGCCGCGTGGGCGCTGGTCGGCGTCGTGGAGCACAAGTGGGTCCTGGCGGGCCTGTGCACGGCCGGGGCGGGTCTGGTCCGGCCGACGGCCGCCGCGCTGCTGCTCGCCGTGGGGTTGGCCGCACTGACCACCGTCGTCACCCGGCGGGACGGGTGGAGGCCGTGGGTGGGCGGGATGATCGCGCCGCTGGGCCTGCTCGGCTACCTCGGCTACGTGGCCGCGCGCACCGGGCAGCTGGACGGCTGGTTCGCGCTGCAGCGGCGGGGCTGGGACTCGCGGTTCGACGGCGGGGCGGCGACGTGGAAGTTCGCGCTGGCGAACCTCGGCGACCCGCGGTCGGTGCTGGAGCTGACGACCGTGTGGATCCTGCTGATCGCGGTCGCGCTGGTGGTGCTGGGCTTCCGGCGGCGGCTGGAGTGGCCGCTGCTGGTGTACGGGATCGGGGTGCTGGTGATGGACCTGGGCACGAACGGCCTGATGAACTCGAAGGCGCGGCTGCTGCTGCCCGCGTTCACGCTGCTGATCCCCGCCGCGCTGGCGATCGCGAAGCGGCGGACGACGACGGCCGTCGCACTGCTGAGCGGGCTCGCGGTGTTCAGCGCCTGGTTCGGCGCGTACGCCAT
>JBDSAJ010000193.1:0-4722 GCA_039922235.1 Umezawaea sp. | reverse complement strand
CGCCGCCACCGCAAGGTGACGACTGCCTGAACAGAGCGGACTCACATACGCTCACACTTCAGGCAACGGTTTTGAGCTTAAAATGAGCAGTCAGGCTGCGGCTTCATCACCTGCCGTTTTGGCCCGGCAAGGCTCAAACGAGGGGCCCCACAAGTCAAATCGGCCACCGCACGCTGGAACAGAAGCCGCCGGCGAGCACCCTGGAACCAATGCCACCCGGCGAACCCCGGCGAGCCACCAACCAGGGCGGCTCAAACGAGCACACTGACCACCGACCGTTGCAGGGTGGGCCGGTGGTCAGCGCTCGTGGCAACACAGAGCAGCCGACCGGGCAGCGGCGGGCATCCGGTCGAACGTGATCAGTCGAACACCCTAAACCTAAGTGGACTAGACCACTGAGTCAATGGACCACAGGGGTTGTCCCCAGGGATTCACGGCCGCGAAAACCCCTGCACTTCCTTCACATACCGATGAGCAGGCACCTCGATCGGCCCGTGCTCACTCGGCGCGTGATGCGTGAACGCCCCCTCATCCCGCCACCCACTCCGCTCGTAGAACCGCCGAGCCCGCCCATTCCCCGCCACCACGGCCAACCACGCCAGCCCATGACCACCAGCAGCGACCACCCGCTCAGCCTCGGCAAGCAGCACACCAGCCACCCCCGCACCCCGATGAGCAGCCGACACGTAGACCTGCTCGACCTCATCCCCGACCACCATCACGAACCCGGCGACCACCCCGCCGACCTCAGCGACCGTCGTGTCCCCCACCCGCTGCCCCGTCCGCTCCCAGAACGACGCCTCGGTCCGCACCGCCAACAACGCATCCGGCACGTACCCCAGGTGCCCGTCCCGCCAACCGTGGAACCAGATGTCGGCAACGGCAGCCACGTCGGCAGGCGTGGCAAGGCGCAGAGTCACGGATTCGCGGTCGCTCGGCATCGGCCGAGTGTAAGAACCACCACCAGGCCCGCCTGGTGCGAAGCAAGGCGGGCGAGTGGGCGCAGCCCACCAGCCGGGGGTCCGGGGGCGACAGCCCGCCGGGTGGGGCTTGGGGGCTTCGCCCCCAAAAAACACCGCCCCCAAAAAACACGGACCAGGCCGGACTCGAACCGGCGTGCTCCCGCTCTTGGTGAGTGGGCGCGACAACCACTGCGCTACAGGTCCCGGAGGTGAGCCGGGCCGGATTCGAACCGGCGTCCTCCCCACGTGTGGTGGAGCGCGACAACCACTGCGCTACCGGACTCGTGGCCCAGCCTAGTGGTTCGGCGTTGTGCTGGTGTCAGGTCAAGCCCAACGGACCAACGCGGGGCCCGATGATCAACTCCGGGGCGGCCGTGTTCGGTCGATCCGGTGCCGCACATTAGGGTCTCTCCGCGGGGTCACTGAAGATGGGCGGTTTCGTGCGCGCGGTCGACTACTACGAGGTGCTGGGCGTCGGGCGTAGCGCGTCCACCAGGGAGATCAAGTCCGCCTACCGGGCCCTCGCCAAGGTCGTCCACCCCGACGCGGGTGGCAGCGGGGACGGTTTCCGGACGCTCCAGGAGGCCTACGAGACGCTGCAGGACCCGGTGCGGCGGTTCCACTACGACCGCGCGGGCACGACCAGGACCGTAACCACCCGGACGAGGAACCGTCGGTCCACGAAGCTGAGGGTGTTCGGGGAGGACCCGAACTTCGTGCCGCCCCGGCCGCGGGTGGACCTCGGCGACATCCCGTGGTGGCACCTGGTCGACCTGACGCAGCGGGTGCGGTACGTGCCGACCAGCGGACCGGGGCACGCGCCCGCGCTGGCGGCGATCGCCGGGTGGCTGCTGCTGTTCCTGCCCGTTGCCGTGTTCGGGTTCTCGCTGCTGCTGCTCGCGGTGTGGCTGCCGCTGGTCGCGGCGGCGGCGCTGGCGGCGTTCAAGCTGGTCCGCAAGTACCTGCGGACGATGCGGGCGGACCGGGTGTTCGCAGGCCGGTACGACACCGGCATCGTCTACGGGGAGCCGGACGAGCGGATCTGCGAGCGGTACAGCGCGGACGTGCTGGGCAAGTACCTGAGCAGGCTGCCGGGGGCGCGGATCTTCCACGGGCTGTCGTGGCCCGGTTCGGTGTTCGCCGACATCGACCACGCCGTGCTGTGCGGGAAGCGGCTGGTGCTGGTCGAGTCGAAGTCCTGGTTACCCGGCCACTACGGCGCGGACGACGACGGCACGCTGTGGCGCAACGGGCACGTGTTCCGCGGCGGCGGCACGATGCTGCCCGAGGGCATCGCGGCGTACCAGCGAGCGCTGCCCGACTTCGAGGTGCGCGGCGCGGTGCTGGTCTACCCGAGCCGCGCGGGTGAGATCACGACGGACGAGGACGAGAACCAGCCGGTCGTGCCGATGACGCCCGACCAGTTCGTGGAGGTCTTCGGCGACTGGTTCGCCGAAGACCCCGCGACGGTGGACCGCGAGGCGCTCCGGGTGCTGCTGAACCAGGTGGTGGCTCAGGCCCGCGCGGCGGGCGCCTGAGCGACGAGGTCGTCCGGCCCCTTGCCCGCGAGCTGGCGCGCGGTGTCCACGTACAGGTCGAGCAGCAGGCTCATGTCCACGATCTTGCGGCGCACCTGGTCGGCCTTGGTGCCTTCCTTGGTGAACGGCGGCGGGAAGAGCGTGATGCCCTCCCACGGTGCCGCGCGCGCCGCTTCGGACCGCCAGTCCGGCCAGTAGCAGTCGGCGTAGAACTTGGTCAGCGCGCCGCCGAGGAACCACTCCAGCATCCCGCTGTAGGTCGAGTCGATGCTCTCCCACTCCAGCGTGTCCGGAGCCCAGTACCAGAGGCCGCCCGGCGGGCCGTCCAGCGCGGTGCCGTTGAGCGCGAACCGGCCGCCGAGCAGGTCGTAGCCGACCGTCATCTTGCCCACCTCCTCGTACTCGCCGAGTGCGGGCAGTGCTCCTCCGCCGCCGAGCAGGCGGACCCAGTTGTCGATGACCAGCCCACCGGTGTGCAGGGCGATCGCACCGAGCGCGGACCCCGCGGTCACCTGGAGGCGGTGCAGCGTGCGCCGCGCCGACTCCGGGCCGACCGGCAGGACTTCCACCGACAGCTCGGACTTATCGATCAGTCCCTGCACCCAGGGCCATGCGGGACGGTCGACGTCGACGAGCTCCTCGACCTGACGTGGTGCGCTCACCCGACCATTCTCACCTACTCGGGCTCTTCAATCACCCATTCCGGGCCCTTGAGCTTTTGAACTTCTACTCGACGTAACGGTGGGGAAGAACACGTAACGTTCAAGCTGTCTCTTGCGATCGCTGATCACAGGCTCCTGATCAGGCGTGGAGGGCGGAACGGTGATCGACCGCGAGTCGAGGTCTCGATCAGCCGACTCTGTAGTTTGGCCCACATGAGCGCCGACCTGGTGGGCCGTTGGAGCGTCGACTACGGCTACCACAGCGCGATGGAGGACGAGGAGCTCGTCTTCCGCGCCGACGGCACCGGGTGGTGCGAGTGGTCGCGACCGGAGTTGAGCGAGTTCACCGTGTTCGGCTGGGAAGTCATCGCACCCGGTGTCCTCCGGATCGAGCCCACTCGCGCGGCGCGCGCCGAGTTCGAGGCGATCGAGGAGTTGGAACTCCCCGAACCGCTCGACGTCGAGTACTCGATCGTCGAGGAGGCGAGGCCGCTCTACCCCGGCATGGAGGTCCTCGCATTGCGGATGGCGCTGCCGTTCGCGGTGTTCCGCAACGAAGGTTATGGGCTCATCCGCCGGGAGACCCCGGAAGGCGATCGCCCCTATGTGTCCTGGCTTGATGACGAGCTGTAACAGTCTCGGCCTCGTATCGCGGACGCCACGGCCTTACATTGCCCGCTAGACCACTAGTCAGTTCGGAGCGTTACCCCATGCAGTCGCATCGCGAGTTGGTCGGCACGCAGGTCTGGCGGACGTCGTTCGACCACCAGGTCCGCCTCACCCTGGTCGAGCACCCGCGGCTCAGCGCCGAACTCGTCGTGGAAGTCCCGTTCGTGCTGTGCAGCGGGACCGGCGAGAAGCACGAGATCAAGCCCGGCGAGCCGGGGACCCTCACGCCCGTGCTCGGGCTGTTCATGAAGACCGTCTCCTCGGTCGACGTGACCGAGGACGAGTCGCTGACGCTGCACTTCGACGACGGCTGGTCGCTCGCGGCCCGACCCGACGGCGACTTCGAGTCGTGGAGCATCGTGGAGCTGTGACGACTACTTGACCAGCGGCCACGCGCCGTTGGCGGTGTTGGACAGGACGGTCGTGGTGAGCCCGGTCGCGGGATCGTGCGTGCTGCGGAACGACACTCCCACGTCGTAGCCCTCCAACTGCACGCCTGCCGGCTCGGGCAGCCAGAAGCCCATCCCGTACCACCTCGGGTCACCCGGAACGTCGCTGCGCGGCCGAATCATCTCGGCGACGGTCTTCTCCGCCACGATCCGGCCGTCGAACAGCGCACGCCAGAACGCGCTGAAGTCCGCGGCCGTCGAGTAGATCCCCCCGTCCCCGCTGCCGCGGACCGGCAGGTGGAACACGTTCGTGCGGCCGTCCGGGAGGTAGCCCAGCGCGGTGCGGCCGGTGGCGTGGTCCGACCGCAGGAACTCGGTGTCGACCATGCCCGCCGGTGCGCAGACGCGGTCGCGCACCAGGTCGTGGAACGCGGTGCCGGAAGCCCGTTCGGCGATCAGCGCGAGCACCACGTAACCGCCGTTGTTGTAGGCGAACCGCTCG
>JBDSAJ010000192.1:0-4700 GCA_039922235.1 Umezawaea sp. | reverse complement strand
ATCGGGGTGAGACCGAACCACCCCAAACCCCACCCGCAGGCCCCCGACAAAACGAACTCATCCCCACCGAACAGTCTGCTCCACCAACAAGTCCACCACGTCCGACAGCTCCCCCCGCCGCCGAAATGCCCTCCGCTGCCTCTCCGCCCCAGACCCATCCATCAACACCCGATCCACCCCCTCAGTCACCAACTCATAATCCCCAGCAGCCTCCAAAGCAGGCCGAACCCACCGGACCAACCCCTGCACCAACTCCGCCCCCCTCACCAACTCCCCAGTAACCAGATCAACGTTCGTCCCCTCCACCCCATCCCGAGCCGCCCGCCACAACGCCGCCCGCAACAGGTGCGGAGCCACCGCCACAGCAGGAGTCCTCGACCCAAGCGCCGTAGCCGCAATCCCCCGAACCAACGCGGCGATCAACACAGCCTCGTCCACAGTCGCCGCCACATCACACACCCGCAACTCCACCGTCGGATGCGCAACGGACAACCGCACATCCCAATAGATCGTCGCCGAGTCCATCGCCGCACCACTCGCCTGCAGCAGCCTCCGACTCCGGTGGTACTCCTCCGCCGACGCGAACCACGGCGGCGCCCCAGCCGAAGGCCAGGGACTCCACGACAAATACCGCCAACTCGCATACCCGGTATCCGACCCCGCAGCAAAGGGCGAGTTCGCACTGAGCGCCAACAACACCGGCAACCACGGCCGAAGGTGGTTGCTCACCAGCACACCCGTGTCGTCATCCGGAATCCCCACGTGCACGTGGCACCCGCAGATCGTCAGGTCGTGGATCAACCGCCCGTACTCGACTTCCATCCGCCGATACCGAGGATCATCGGTCAACGGCGCAGGCTGAACCCTCCCCAGCACGGCGGTCCCAGTCGCCACCAGCCGAGCCCCGTGCACCGATGCCAGCCCAGCCAGCACATCACGGGCGGCCACCAGTTCACTCCTCACCTCGGCCATCGTCCGACACACAGGCGTAGCGCTCTCGACCTGGAAATCCGTCAACTCCGCCTGGAGGTCGAAGTCCGTCTTCGCGGCCAGCACAGCGGGCGCACGCGGCACGACAGCACGGGTAACCGCGTCCACCAGCAGGAACTCCTCCTCGACCCCCACCGTCAACGCCTGGTCGAACAGCGTCAGCGGTCTGGGCAGTCGGCTGGCCTTGGCCTCGCTCACGATGGCTCCCAATGCTCAGAGTAGGCCCACCAATGCTATGAGTGACCAAGCGACGGCACATGCGGCGTACTGATGAACCCCACGCGCGGATGGCGTCAGTTCACGCCGCAGGCAGGGGAGTGCCGCGCAGCACGTCGGCCCGGTCGTTCCCCGGCCGACCGAGCACCCAACTGGTCCCCGCCAACGACTTCGCCCGCGCCTTCAACGGCACCAACAGCCGCGACACCTCGCGGTACGACGGCACCGACCCGGCCGCGCAGATCAGCGTCGCGAACGACAGCGAGACGGACATCCCCTCGGCGTCGAACGGCTTGTCCAGCACTGCGGTCGCCATCGGCACGATCTCGTCCAGCCCCGCCACGACGAGGAAGTCGTCCCCGCCCACGTGACCGACCTGCGCGGTGGGCCACGCCGCGACCGACTCCGCCAGCGCACGGCCGATGGCCCGGATCAGCTCGTCGCCCGCGGCGAAGCCGACACCGTCGTTGACCCGCTTGAACGCGTCCACGTCCAGCCACCCGACGGCGAAGAACTCGCCCGCCATGACCCGCCGGTCGACCTCGCGCTCCACCGACTCGCTGCCGGGCAGCCGGGTCAGCGGGTTCAGCGCCGCCGCCTGCTCGACCTTCAGCTCGGCGATCCCGCGCACCACGTCCGCCACCCGCACCACGCCGAGGCACCGGTCGTCGTCGTCCACCACGACCAGGTCGTCGTTCGTCCGCTCGCGCGCGGCGTGCGCGACCACCTCCAGCAGCTCCACCGCCGTCGTGCCAGTGCCGATGAGGTGCGGCCGGTCCGCCAGCCGGGCCGCGTCCCGCCGGGCGTGCAGCGCGTGCCCGTACGGCCCCGTCACGGACAGCAGGAACCGGTTGCGGTCCACCGACCAGCGCGGACGGCCGTCGGGATCGACCAGCACCACCCCGCTGAGGCCCGGCTGGCCCGCCAGCACCTCGCGCACCTGCTCGGACGTCGCGTCCTCCGGCAGCGTCGTCGCCGGGTGCAGGAAGTCGACCACCCGCGGCCCGCTCGCGCGCCGGATGGGACCGGTGCGGGTCACGGCCTCCGGATCGTTGGCCTCGCTGAGCACGGCCGCGATGGTGGCGTTCACCTTCGGTCTCCGCGACGCCATCGCCAACAGGTTGCCCTGCGCCAGCCGCACGCCGAGCCTGCGCAGCGCGGCGAGTTCCGGCTCGGTCTCCACTCCTTCCGCCACGACCTGCGCACCGGTGTGCTCGGCGATGTGCAGCAGCGCTTGAACCAGCACGGCCTGCGACGGGTCGTCCGGCAGACCTGCCACGACCTCGCGGTCCAGCTTCAGCACGTCCGGCCGCGCCTCGGTGAGCAGGCTCAGCGGCACGTCACCCTCGCCGATCCCGTCCAGCGCGATCCGGAACCCGTCCGCGCGCAGCCGCTCGATCCCGCGCACCAGCAGCCCGCGCCGCGCACGGGTGTAGGGAGTGCTGATCTCGACCACCACGCTCGACGGCTCCCGGCCCGCGTCGCGCAGCGCCCCGTACAGCGGCGCGAAGAACTCCGGCCGGTCGGCGACGGTCATCGCCAGCAGGTTGAGGTGCAGCGGCAGCGTGAGGTCGTGGCCCGCCGCGAACCCGACGGCACGGCAGGCGAGAGCGACATCGGTGTTCGTCAGGTACCCCGCGCGGTGGGCCATGCGCAGCAGGTCCTGCACGCCGCCGTCATGAGGCCGGGCCAGCGCTTCGACCGCGACGACACCCCCGGTGTGGAGGTTGAACAGCGGCTGGAAGGCGAATCGAACGTCATCCAGTAACGCGGGCACGCGCCGATCGTGCCTGGTCGATCATCGTTTGCCGAGGTGGTTCACCAGCTGTTCACGACATCTTCCGCCGAAGTCAGAGGTCCTGCGGCGCCAGCACCAGCGTCTTGCGCAGCCGCCACGGCGCGTGCCGGAACAACTCGGCCATCGCCTTCGTCACCCCGGCCACGTCCTCGCGGCCGGACAGGTAGGAGCGCCGCAGCTCCTCCGGGAGTTGGAAGAACAGGTCGAAGAACTCCGGCACCTGCTCCGGGGGCATCGCCAGCAGCGCCCGCAGCCCGTGGCGGCGCATCGTGTGCACCACCTTCGCGGCGGGCGACCAGACGACCTGCTTCGCCGCCACCCGCGCCGCCCTCGGCCCCCTCGGCAACGCGTCGGCGATCGCCTCGGCGACCAGGGGAGCGAGTGACAGCGTCGTGGCCACGCTGTACCCCGTCGCGGGGTGCACCAGCGCCGCCGCCGCACCGAACGTCAGCCGGGTCGACCGGTTCAGGTCCACCGGGAAGCGGACCTGCTCCTCCTCCGCCCTGGTCGGCAGCGGGATGCCGAGACCGGCGAGCCGCGCCGCCAACCGGGCGCGCAGCTCGGCCACCGGGAGACCGGGCCTGCGGGCGAGCGACGTCTCCTCCAGCAGCACGCGGTCCGCGTCCAGAGGAACGGCGTAGAGGAACGTCGGCCAGTCGACGCCCGTCGTGGGCGGCTGCCGCCAATCCATGATCAGCGCCTCGCCGTCGCCCAACACCAGTCGCGCCTCCCGCGCGGACACGACGACGCCCGCCGCCGTCTGCTCCACGCGGCCCCGGCTCGGCGGAGCGCCGGTGGCGTCGACCACGAGCCGCGCGGTCAGCGTCCGCCCGTCGGCCAGCCGCACGGACGACCCGCGCGCGCTGATGGTGATGCTCGTGGACTTCCCCGCCTCCACGCGAACAGAAGGGGGGAGCACGCGCAGCCGCGCGTTGTCGAGCACCACGTACTCGCGGTCCAGCACGTGCTCCTCGACGCAGATCGCACGGGTGACCGGAGCCCGTGCTGCGACCGGGACGTCATTCGGCAACTCGTCGGCCCACGCGCCGTAGGTGGAACTCCACGGCTTGTCCGGGCGGGGGTCCACGAGCGTTGTTCCCAAGCCGGAGCCCGCGCACGCACTCGCCAACGCCCTGCCCGCGGGCCCGCCACCCAACACGATCACGTCCACCGCTCGACGTTAACCCGTGCCGGGTGTGCTCCGCCGCGCCCGATCGGGGGTGATTCCGCACGTCAGCGGGTTGCGCGCCACTAAGGGGACCCCCGATTTGGAGCCCGAACGACACCGGTGTAAGTTTCTCCATGCCACCGCGGAACGGGCCGGAAACGGAACGGAGCGGGGCAAAACCCCAGAACTACATGAACACCAGCATCCCTTGCTGGGTCGGATTCTTCGCAGAGGCCGATTTGACAAGGGAAACGCGGTTCGGATAACTTCTGGGACATACCAAAACTGAATGCGAAGCGAGTTTCTGCTGAGCGAAACGGCCCGAACCGGCCGATTTGACAAGGCGAAAACAGAGTTGCTAAGCTTCAGACACAAACGAAATACAGAAACACAACAGGCGTCCTCGCTTGAATCACTCGAAATGAGCGGTTCGAAACGGTGTGCGCGTGTTCTTTGAGAACTCAACAGCGTGCCGAATAGCCAGTAACTTATATGAACCCAGTCAATGGGTTTCCTTTGAGATCAAAC
>JBDSAJ010000191.1:0-8932 GCA_039922235.1 Umezawaea sp. | reverse complement strand
CCAGGTCGCCGGTCTCCGACCACAGGACCTTCACCTCGGCCGGGACCACCGCGATCGGCTCACCCGCCGAGCGGCTGCGGAACCCGGCCCGCAGCTGCGGGTGCCTGGCCAGGACGGTCGCGGCGGCGGCGCGCATGCGCCCGGCGTCGAACCCGGCGTCGATCCGCAGCACGAGCTGGCCGACGTAGGGGTCCTCCTGCTCGTACAGCGCGAGGAACAGCAAACCCTGTTGCAACGGCGACAGCGGCAGCACGTCCGCGACGCCGCGCAGCCGGTCCAGCTCGACCTGCGTGATCTCCACCAGCGGCACGTCCGCCCGCGTGAGACCGTCCGGCTCGGCGGCGATCTCGTGCAGCGCCCCGGCCCAGGCCTCCGCCCTGCGCCGGATCTCGTCGGTGCTGAACAGCTCGGCCGGGAACGACCACTGAGCGGTCAGCGCGCCGTCGCGCACGTAGGTGTTGATGTCGATGTCATGGGCGAACGCCAAGCCTTCGTCGCCGAGCAGCGCGAACTCCGCGATGTCCGCGGGCAGCCTGCCGAGGTGGTTGAACGCGATCCGCGGTGTCCCGGTCGCCTGCTGCCGCAGGTCTTCCTTGGTGCGGAGCAGTTGCCGCGCGGCGACGCCGAGGCGAACCGTGCGGAACTCGGTGAACCAGCCGACGGTCGAGGCCAGGTCCGCGTCGCGGCCGTGACCTTCGACGTGCACGAGGAGTTCTTCGCCCTGTGCGGCGACGAGACCGGCCAGCAGTACGTCGTCAGGGGTCGTGTGCGGCTTGCTGAGCAGCGCTGTGGTGAGTTCCACGGGGAGGGTGACCGTGACGGTCGCCGGGGTGCCGTGCAGCGGGCGCAGCGCGATGTCCTCGGCACCCTGCCGCAGTGCCCACGTGCGGAACGACGTGCCCGGCACGGACAACGGCCGCCCGGCCAGCGCGTTGCGCAGGTCGTCGAGCAGGATTCGCCACGAGACGCCGTCCACGACGTGGTGGTGCAGCACGAACCGCACCCGGTCCGGCGACCACAGCACCCGTCCGACGACACCGGCCTCGGGGTCGAGTGCCACGTCACCGCCGCGCGTCACCACGTCGGTCGCGAGCACCGAGCCGACCGGCTGGATCTCGGTGCCGCGCAGGCGCAGCGCGTCGTGCCGGTCCAGCACGGCCTGCCACGCGGCGACCAGGTCGTCGAACGCGATCTCGGTCTCGACCACCACGGAGTGCGCGAAGCCCGCGGTCTCACCGCGAGCGGCCAGCCAGCGCATCGCGGGCGTCGCTGGGAACTCGCCGACCGGTTCGTCCACAATGGACGAGAGCGGCTCGGCGGCCGCGGCCAGACCGGCGACGGTCGGGTGGGCGAACACGTCCTGCGGGGTGACGCGCCAG
Source organism: Umezawaea sp. (assembly GCA_039922235.1). Lineage (GTDB taxonomy): Bacteria > Actinomycetota > Actinomycetes > Mycobacteriales > Pseudonocardiaceae > Umezawaea. Next base: position 7,553 of record JBDSAJ010000191.1, on the reverse strand, counting down.
CCGGCCGTCCGCAGCCGGGAGACCAGGCTGAGCGCGAGGATGCTGTCCAGGCCAAGGGTGAACAGGTCGTCGTCGACGCCGGGGGAGAGGTCCAGCAGGTCGGTGAGCGCGGCGACCAGCGCGTGCTCGACCGGACCCGAGGCAGTGCGCGACTCGGCGGCGGCCGGTGACGGCAGCGCGTGGCGGTCGAGCTTCCCGTTGGCGGTCACCGGGATCACCGGGATCGTCAGCACGAACGCGGGCACCGCGAACGCGGGCAGCCTGCGCGCCAGCCAGGTGCGCGGGTCCTCGGCGGGAGTGCCGGTCACGTACCCGGCGAGCTGCCCGGAACCACGCGGCACGACCACGGCGCGTTCGACGCCGGGCAGTTCCGCCAGCACCGACTCGACCTCACCCAGCTCGATCCGCTGGCCGTTGACCTTGACCTGGCCGTCGGCGCGGCCGACGTAGGAGAGGACGCCGTCGGGGTCCACGCGCACCAGGTCACCGGTGCGGTACATCCGCGTGCCGGTGCCGAAGGGGTCCGCGACGAACCGTTCCGCCGTCAAGTCTGGTTGGCCGAGGTAGCCGCGGGCGAGTTGGCACCCCGCCAGGTACAGCTCACCCACGACCCCCGGCGCCGCCGGAGCGAGCGCCGAGTCCAGCACGTACGCACGGGTGTTCGCGACCGGCCTGCCGATCGGCACGACGTCCGACCGCGTGCACTCGTGCGTCATCACGTCGACGGTGGTCTCGGTCGGGCCGTAGAAGTTGACCAGCCGCACATCGGGGTTGACGTCGAAGAACCGCCGCACGGTCGCCGGAGGCAGCGCTTCCCCACCGCACATGACGAAACGCGCTGACGCGGGCATCGTGTGCTCCCGCAGGAACGCGGCGAGCATCGACGCCACGAACTGCACGACCGTGACGTCCTGCGCGTGCATCAGCTCGGCCAGGTAGGCCGGGTCGCGGTGGCCGTCCGGCCGGGCGACGACGACCGCGGCACCCTGGGTGAGGGGCCACAGCATCTCCCACATCGACACGTCGAAGCTGATGGGCGTCTTCTGCAACACCCGGTCCGCACCGCTGAGCAGGTGTTCGGCCTGGATGCTGGCGATGCGGCTGGTGATGCCCTCGTGGGTCACCACGACACCCTTGGGCCTGCCGGTGGAACCGGAGGTGTGGATCACGTAGGCGGCGTCGCCGCGCGGCGCACCGGGATTGTGCTCGGGCTCGTCACCGAACGTGGCGGTCTCGTCGATCACGAACGCGGGACGGATGTCGGCGAGCATCCGCGTGGCGCTCTCGGCGGGCACGTCGGGGTCGATCGGCACGTACACCGCGCCCGCCTTGAGCACGCCCCACACCGCGGTGATCAGCTCGGCCGACCGGGGCAGCCGGACGGCGACCAGGTCCTCAGGGCCGACACCGTTGCGCAGCAAGGCATGCGCGACCCGGTTGACCCGCTTGTTCAGCTCGCCGTAGGTGATGCGCACGTCGTCCACGACGAGTGCCTCGGCATCCGGGTCCTGAGCCTCGAACGCGGCCACCAGTTCCAGCGGAGGCAGGTCCTGTGCCGTGTCCTGCCACGCGGCGAACCGCTCCCAGTCGTCGTGTCCGAGCAGGTCGACCGCGCCGATCGGCAGCCGCGGATCGGCCTTCAGCAGGCGCACGAACCGGTCCAGGTGCGCCGCGACGACCTCGGGCGTGAACCGGCAGGCGTGCGCGTTGACCGTGAACTGGATGCCGTCGGTCGCGTCGGGGTCGGCCGCCGCGTCGAGCGCGAGGTCGCGCACCGGGCCGGACGACAGGTGGTGCACCGCGATGTCACCGATGCTGGTGGCGGCGAACGGCATGATGTTCACCGCAGGCCCCAACGGTTGCACGTCGAGCGCACGCCGCAGGTCGGCGGCCGGGAAGCGCTGGTGGCGCTGCGCGTTGGCGAGTTCCAGCGACACCCGCCCGACCAGGTCGGCGAACGTGGTCGCCGCGTCGACTTGGACGCGCACGGGCACGTCGTTGACGAGCATGCCGGGCGTGGCCATGGCGACCGGACCCTGCCGGGCCGCCATCAGCACCCGCACCACCACGTCGGTCGCCCCCGTCACGCGGTGGACGTGGGCCGCCATCGCCGCGATCACCGGGACGGACCAGCGGCCCGTCAGGTCGCGCACCGGCTTGGCGTCCTCGGCGGACAGCCTCGTCGTGGTCCTCGGCATGCTCGGCACGAGCCCACCCGCACCCGCGCCGAGGTCGGTGGGCTCCGGCGCGTCCGCGAACCTGGCGAGCCAATACGCCCGGTCGCGCTCGTACCGGGGGGACGAGCGGTAGGTGCACTCCGACTCGACCAGGTCGGACAGCGAGCCGAACCGGCAGGGTGCCGGTTCGGCACCTGTGCGCAGGGCCTCGTGCGTGGCGACGAGCCGCTCGACGTACAGGGCGAGCGAGTACGCGTCGAGCAGCACGTGGTGGTGGCGGAAGTACAGCAGGCAGCGGTCGGGCGCCACCCGGAACAGCACGTGCGCGAACAGTCGACCGTCCACAAGGGACACCGCGGTGGCCAGGTCGGCGTCCATCCGGTCGCGGGCCTCGGCTTCGGCGCAGGTGACCTCGTCGAGCCCGCCGGTGATGGTGTCGTCGACGTGCTGGGTGCCGTCCGGGGTGAACCGGACCCGGAGCGCCTCGGTCTCGGCGACCACCCGGCGCACGGCCTCGCCGAGGTGCTCGCCGTCCGGCAGTTCCAGGTAGAGCCCGCAGTTGAAGAGCGGGCTCGCCGGGTCGAGCTGCTGCGCGACCCAGACGTCGTGCTGGGCGGCGGTCAGCGGAAGTGCTGTCATGCCATTGCCTTCTCGTCGATCAGGGCGGTGACGGCGGCGGTGAGCGCGTCGATGCTCGGGTGGTCCCAGGCGAGCACCGGGTCGGCTTCGATGCCGTACTCGTCCTCGAGGTCGGCGCACAGCGCGACGGCGGTGAGCGAGTCGAGGCCGTACTCGGCGAGGGGCAACGTGGTGTCGATGTCGGCGGGGGCGCGGTCGAGGTAGGCGCCCACTCGGGTGATGAGCCAGGAGCGGAGGATGTCGGCGGACATGGCGGGGGTGTTCCTTCCGCGAGGTCAGTGCTGGTCGGCGAGCAGGCGGTCGAGCACCGCTTCCTCGTCGGGAAAGGGGATTTCGGCACCGAAGACCCGCAGGACGCAGGCCTTGGTGAAGAGTTCGGCGTAGCGGGTGACGAGGTCGTAGTGCGCGGGTGGCGCGTCGACCCCCAGCCCGGACATGGGCAGTGCCGCACAGGTCTCGGCCAGCGCACCGAGCTCGGTCGTGCCGTGCAGCGTCGAGGTGACCGGGTCGAACCCGCCCGCGTGCACGGCGAACCGGTCGAACCGCAGGTCCGGCAGGTCACCGCCGATGTCGAACAGGCCGGGGACTTCCGGTGCGCCGGTGCGCCACGACCGGCGCGCCAGCATCGGCAGCTGGGGGAGCAGGCTCATCTGGCAGGCGGCGCGGGCGACGTGGCCGAAGCCGACCAACCGCAGGTCCCGCAGCAGTTTCTGGACCAGCCCGGTCGGGCCTTCGCGCAGGTAGGAGTAGGCGCCGAGCAGCTCGGCGACCCGGTCCAGCGCGTTGACCAGCAGGCCGGAGACGACGAACTTCACCACGCTGGACGACGCGCTGGCGGCTCGCGGGGCGAGGTGCAGCACCCGCAGGCCGACCGCGCTGACCGCCTCGGCGGTGAGCAGGTCCCGGTACACGCGCGCCAAGCCGGCCCGCACGTGCGGCAGGTCGATCGCGCGGTGACCGTAGAGCTCCCGCTCCCGCAGGTGCTCGACCGCGATGCGCAGTGCGGTGTCGAGCACGCCGACCGCCATGGCGGGCAACGCGGTGCGGGTGATCTGGAACGCCTTGAGCAGGTGCTCCAGCCCGGAGCCCGGTGAGCCGAGCACGGCGTGCTCCGGCACAACGTGCCCGCGGAAGTCGAAGCCGCCGAGTTGCACCCCGCGCACCCCGTCGGTCGTGTACCGCGGCAGCGCTTCGGCGTCCTCCGGCTCGACCCACATCAGCGAGTGCGCCCGCGGCCCGCCCGCTGGGTTCGTGCGGGCGAACACGACCGCGGCGTCGGCGCGGGCCGCGTTCGTGATCAGCTCCTTGCGCCCGGTCAGCTGCCAGCCGCCCGGCAGCGGTGTTGCGGACAACTCGGCGGCGGTGAGGTCGTTGCCGTGGTCGAGTTCCGTGACGGCGACGGCGAGCCAGCCGCCACCGAGCAGGAGGTCGGCGGCGCGCTGCCGCTGCCCGGCGTCGCCCGCCTGCCACACCAGGAGCGAGGCGATCAGCGGTCCACCCGCGTTCGCCAGTGCCAGCGCGGGATCGCGGCCGTAGAGCGCGCGGCCGATCCCGACCAGGTGGTCGAGCCGGGTGAGCTTGCCGCCGTGCTCAGCGGGCACGAACTGTTCGGCCAGTCCGAAGGAGCGCAGCAGTTCTTCGCCGGACAGCTCGCTCGTCTCGTCGGCGGCCAGCACCGCGTCGGCGCCGAACGGGTTGTTCGGGTCGTGCAGTGCCCCGAGGTCGATGGCGGTGTGGTGCTGTTGTGCTGTCATGCCATCACCTCGTCCAGCAGGCGTGCGGCCAGCGCCTCGAACGCCGTGTCGTCGGTGTGCCCTCGCAGAACCGCCAGGCAGCCGCGCAACGCCTCCTCCGTCCACATCGGACCGCCGTCGCGCGCCATCGAGTGGCAGGCAGCTGCCGCGTAGAGCCGTTCGTACCGTTCGGCCAGCACGAAGGCGCTTTCCTGCGGCGTCGCGGTGGGGAGGTACGCGGCCATCTCCACCAGCAGTTCGGCACGTTCGGCGGCGATCTCGGGGCACGACTGCACCAGGCTGCAGCCGGTCTTCGACAGCAGCGACAGCCGCGTCCGGTCGAACGGTGGCAGTGGCGCCGAAGGATCGGTCACCACCCGCAGACCCTCGGCGTCACGGCGGTCGGCGGACCGGGCGAGCCTGGGGAACTGCGCCAGCAGCGCGGCCCGGTTCACCGCGGTGCTGCCGTCGAAGATCGCGCAGATGCGGTGGTCGCGGTCGAGCTTCGCGAACCCCACGCCGGGTGCCGAGGTCAGGAACGCCCGCGCTCCCAGCAGATCCGCGACTTCGGCCAGCGCCGAGTGGATCATGGTGGGCACGAAGGCCTTGGCGACCGCGGACACCACGCTCAGTTCGCCGGGCAGCGCGTGCACCGAGCGGGCGGCGGTGGTGCTCACGGCCTCGGCGACGAGCACGCGGGCCACGACCCGGCCGAGCAGCCGACGGACGTGCGGCACCGTTGCGAGCGCCCGGCCGTAGAGAACCCTTCGGACGGCGAAGTCGCGGGCCAGGCGCAGTGCGTGGTCACCGGCGCCGAGCGAGAGCGCGGTGCAGGCGATCCTGGTGAGCTGCAACGTCTTGAGCACCACCGGCAGACCGTCGCCGACCTCGCCGATGGGCTCGCCAGGAGCGTCGTGGAGGGCGAACCCGCTGATGTCGGCGCCGCGGATGCCGTGCGTGCGCACCTTCGGCAGGTTCTGCCACGCGTCGGTGCGCTCGACCAGGAACGCGGTGAAGGCCCGCGGTCCGCCTCCGGGCGATGTCCGCGCCAGCACCGAGGCCGCTCCGGCGCGGGACGCGTTGTTGATCATCCACTTCTCGCCGGTCAGCCGCCATCCGTCCGGGCCGGGCACTGCCGTCACCTCGCCTGCCAGCAGGTCGGCGCCGTGACCGCGTTCGGTGAGTGCCAGGCAGACCGGGGTGCACTCCAGCAGCCGCGCGGTCATCGCGGAGATCTGCTCCTCGCTGCCCGCGACCCACACCGGGGCGGCGCCGAGGAACGTCTTGCCGTGCGCGATCGCGGCTGTCAGGTCGTGTCGCGCGACCACTCGCAGCGCGACCACCGCGGCGGTGAAAGCGCTCTCCTCGGTCAGCCGGTAACAGGTGGTCAGCCCCAGCGCGTCGAGGTGGGCGAGTGCCGCCGAGGGGAGCTCGTCACGGGCGTCGAGGTCGGCGATCACGTCCGGGGACCACGTGTCGGAATGGTGTGACAGCGCGCACTCCAGATTCGATGACAAATCGGACAATCGCGCTGGTTCGAACCATTCGGATGTGTCGGTAAAGGTCATTTTGCTAATGCTTGAAGGTCGATTTGGAGGCGTTCTCGTCCCCATGGAAAATCACCACCTACTTGAGTGATCGCCACGCTACAACTGGACCCGCTATGTGACGATGTGATCCGAATCACAGTGGGAATAGGTGCGGATGCGCAGGTCAGGGCTATGGTTTGGGAGAGTGATCCGGCGATCCTGCCGCTTCACCTCGATTTAACCGTGGCCAATACACGCGGAGATGAACGTGTCAGGAAATGTGGCGCGGCACACTGAGCCCGATCCTCAAGGGCAAGTGGTGGATGTACGGAAAGTGAATAAGAAATTCTCAGAATCAATGTCGGGGAATAGTGTGACTCACGCGCTGACCTCAGTCGACCTGTCGATCGGCCGAGGTCAGGTGATGGCTTTGCTCGGACCGAACGGCGCGGGCAAGACCACGCTCGTCCGGGTGCTCACGACCCTGGTGAGGCCTGACTCCGGGCAGGCCCGCGTGGCGGGGCACGACGTCGTGGCCGACCCGGCGGGCGCCCGCGCCGCTCTCGGCGTCGCGGGCCAGTACTCCAGCGTCGACCAGGTGCTGACCGGCGCCGAGAACCTGCACCTCGTCGCGAAGCTGCGCGGGATGAGCAGGCGGGACGCGCGCAGGTCGACGCGGGACCTGCTGGCGCGCTTCGGGCTGACGGAGTTCGCCGGACGCCGGGCAGGCGCCTACTCGGGTGGCATGCGCCGCAGGCTCGACCTCGCCGCGGCCCTCGTCGGATCACCGGCCGTGGTCGTGCTCGACGAACCCACCACCGGGCTCGACCCGCGGAGCAGGCTCGACACCTGGGACGCCATCGCGGGACTCGCCGCGGACGGCACCACGATCCTGCTCACCACCCAGTACCTGGAAGAAGCCGAGCGCCTGGCCGACCGGGTCACCGTGCTCGACCGGGGACGGGTCGTGGCCGCCGGCACGGTCGACGAGCTGAAAGCGGCGGAACGCAGCCGGATCGTGCTGGTCACCGCGTACGAGGCCGATGTGACAACGGTTGCGGAGACCGTGGCGCTGGCGGCGGGCACCACACCGGAGGTCGACCTCAGGTCGCGCCGCGTGGAGGCGACCGTCGTGAACGGGCAGCAGGTGCTCACCGACGTGATGGCGAAGCTCTGCGGTGTCCAGGTGCTGGAAGCCGGACTGCGGCGGGCCAGCCTGGACGACGTCTTCCTCGGGCTGGTGGCGCGGTGACCGTGCTGCGGCAGAGCGCGGACCTGGCGTGGCGCAACATGATTCGGCTGCGCCGCTCACCGGCGTCGCTCGCGTCGAGCCTGGTCGAACCCGTGCTGTTCGCGTGCCTGCTGGGGTTCGTGTTCGGCCGCAGCCTCGGTGGACCGGCCTACCGCGAGTTCGTGGTGGCGGGCCTGCTGATGCAGACCGTGACGTTCTCCGCGAGCTTCACCACCATCGGGCT
>JBDSAJ010000190.1:0-25765 GCA_039922235.1 Umezawaea sp. | reverse complement strand
CTCAGCAACCGCCCAGACGCCACATCATCGGGCAGGTCCTCCATCGGCCCCCACCCACCGGGGACGAACACCGCGTCGTAGTCATCGACGCGCACGTCCTCGATCCGCATCGGGTGGGCCAGTTCGGTCGCATCCCGCAGCGCGGCCTTCATCCTCTCCGCCCCCTCAGGCCCGTCGTTGAACTCCGGCGTAAGGCTCGCGGCATCAGCCGTAGGCGGGACACCACCAGGGGTAGCCGCCCCAATCTCATAACCCGCCTTGGTGAACACCTCGTACGGGCCAAGCGCCTCCTCGGCCCAGAAGCCAGCAGGCTGCCTGGTCCCATCGGCCAACGTCCAGTACGTGGCCGCAGTGATCAGGTAAAGGATCTTCGTCATCGCGCAGTCTTCCTAATCAGTCGTTCAGAGCTTGCTGGAGGACGTGGCTGTCGGCGGCCTGCCGCAGGTGTGCGAGCTTGCCGTCCCGGACCGTCCACAGGTGGATGAACCGCGCGTCCGCGGTATTCCCCGTCTTGGTCTCCCCGTGGTAGTGGCCGAACACGAACACGTGGTCGTCATCGGTGGCGTAGTACTGCTCGGCATGCGCGGAGAACGACTCGAACAACGGGAGGAGCGAACCGAAGAAGTCGTTCATCATGCTCTCGTAGCCCTGGTAGACACCGCCGAACGGGAAGCCGGGGGTGATGTCCCAGACGAGGTCCGGTGCCATGATCTGCACGGTCACGGCAGGATCGGCTTTCGAGTCGTACAGTCGTCGGGCGAGGGTGATGTTGGGCGATTCGGGCACAGGTGATTCCTTTGTGGACTAATTGGTTCCGGGGTTCGATCACCAGCTTCGCAGCGAAGTGCGGGGAATGCCCGTTGGCTGAGGGGGAGAGTTTCCTCCCCTGGAAGACCACCGTCGCGAGTGGAATCCTCCAGCGGTATCCACTGGGAGCGGGGAGGCACATGCGAGCGACACTGATCTACGGCGCTGGTGACGTCCGGGTCGAGGAGGTGCCCGACCCGAAACTGGTCGAGCCCACCGATGCGGTGGTACGGGTGCTGCGGGCGTGCATCTGCGGCAGCGACCTGTGGCCCTACGGCTCCCGTCCGGCCACCGAGCAGGGTGACCGCATCGGCCACGAGTTCCTCGGTGTGGTCGAGGAGGTCGGCGCCGAGGTGTCCGGGCTGAAGGCCGGAGACGTGGTGGTCGCTCCATTCGCCTACGCCGACAACACCTGCGAGTACTGCCGCACCGGGCTGCACACCTCCTGCCCGCGCGGCGGCTTCTTCAGCGACGCCGGCGTGGACGGCGGACAGGGAGAGGCCGTGCGGGTGCCCTTGGCGCAGGGCACGCTGGTGAAGTTGCCGGTGGGCGAGGATGCGGAACTGCTGCCTTCCCTGGTCACGCTCGCGGACGTCTTCCCCACCGGTCACCACTGCGCGGTGACGGCCGAGGTAGGGCCGCACACCACGGTCACGGTGATCGGCGACGGCGCGGTCGGGCTGTCCGCGGTACTGGCCGCCAAGCGGCTCGGTGCGGAACGGATCATCCTGATGGGCAGGCACGCCGACCGCACCGCACTCGGTTGGGACTTCGGCGCCACGGACGTGGTCGCCGAACGCGGCGCGGAAGGAGTTGAGCGGGTGCGTGAACTGACCGGTGGTTCCGGGACGCACGCGGTGTTGGAGTGCGTGGGCGCGCTGGCCTCCCTGGAAACGGCCTTCTCCGTGGTCCGCGACGGCGGCACGGTCAGCCGGGTCGGTGCCCCGCAGTACTCGGAGGTGCCGCTCGGGTTTCCGGTGTTCGGCCGCAACATCACCCTCACCGGCGGTATCGCACCGGTGCGCGCCTACATCGAGGAACTGCTGCCGGACGTGCTCAACGGCGTCGTCCAGCCCGGCCGGGTGTTCGACCGCACCGTCGACCTGGACGGGGTCCCGGACGGCTACCGCGCCATGGCCGACAGGCAGGCGTTGAAGGTCCTCGTCCAACCCTGACCAGTGGAGTCACCCGATGCCCGCTCGACCTCGAAGAAGTCCGTCTTCCCCCACCTGAGCCAGTGGAACGACCAGATCGGATTCCGACGTGATCGACGTCCACGCCCACTTCCTCACCGACTCGTACGTCCGCCAGGCCAGTGCGGCAGGCCACGAGCATCCCGACGGGATGGGCAAGTGGCCGACCTGGTCGGTCGAGGCGCACCTGGAGTTGATGGACCGCCACGGCATCGAGACCAGCCTGTTGTCGATGTCCTCCCCTGGCGTGCACTTCGGTGATGACGCCGCCGCCCGCCTGCTCGCCCGCGAGATCAACGAAGACGCCGCGGCACTGGCCACCCGCCACCCGGACCGGTTCGGTTTCTTCGCGTCGCCCCCCTTGCCCGATGTGGACGGGGCCCTCGACGAGATCGCCCATGCCATTGACGACCTCGGTGCGGATGGTGTGGTGTTGATGACCAACACCCACGGCACGTACCTGGGGGATGGCAGCTTGGAGCCGGTGTTCGCCGAGCTGGAGCGTCGTCGGGCTGTCGTCTTCCTGCACCCCACCTCGCCGGTGAGCTGGGAGCAGTCGGCGCTCGGGCGGCCGCGACCGATGGTCGAGTACATCGTCGACACGGCGCGGACCGTGACGGACTTGTTGATGTCGGGTGTTTTCGAGCGTCACCCGAACTTGCCGGTGATCGTGCCGCACTGCGGTGGTGCGCTGCCGGTCTTGGCCGATCGTGTTGCCGAGTTCAGGAAAATGTTCCTCGGACCGCGGGAGGAGCCCGTAGCCGACGCGGTGGAGCAGCTGCGCCGGCTCTACTACGACATCGCCGGTCCGGCCTTCCCTCGGCATGCTCCCGCGCTGCTCGAACTCGCCGCTCACGAGCGGCTGCTGTTCGGCAGTGACTACTGCTGGACCCCGCCCCCGGTCGTCGATGCGCACATCGCCGCTGTCGACACCGCCACACCTCCGGTCGACGGCGTCGCTTGGCGCGCGCTGACAGCGGCCAACGCGCGGCGCCTGTTCCCCGGGTTCGCTCGATGAGCGGAGACCAACCAGTCGTGCCTGCCCAGCGGGCCATGTCACGTGGGTTGACGCTGCTGTTCGCCGTGGCCGGTGGCGCCGCGGTCGGCAACCTGTACTGGGCGCAGCCGCTGCTCGACTTCATCGCCCGCGACCTGCACGTCTCCACCACGACCGCTGGGTGGCTGATCACCGCCACCCAACTCGGCTACGCGGCGGGGGTCCTGCTCATCGTCCCGCTCGGTGACGTGCGCGACCGGCGCAGGCTCATCCCGATCATGATGCTCTGCGCCGCCGCCGCGCTGGCGGCGTGCGCCGTTTCGCCGTCGTTCGGTGTGCTGCTGCCGGCGATCACCGCACTCGGCGTGACGACCGTCGCCGGGCAGATCCTCGCGCCGCTGGCAGGCGACCTCGCCGAGGACGATCAGCGTGGCCACGTGGTCGGCACAGTCGCGTCCGGCATCCTCACCGGCATCCTGTTGTCCCGCACCATCAGCGGCTTGGTGGCCGGTTTCACCGGCTGGCGGGTGATCTACGCGGTCGCCGCAGCTGCCGCCGTGGTGTTCGCGATCGTCCTGTACCGCGCGATCCCGCCGCGCGAGCCGAAGACGCGGATGGCGTATCCGGCGTTGATCGGCTCGGTGTGGACGGTGATCCGGCGGGAACGGGCCCTGCGCTGGACCCTGGTGCTCGGCTCGACCGGGTTCGGCGTGTTCACGATGTTCTGGACGGCGTTGACCTTCCTGCTGGCCGGTCCGCCGTTCAACTACCCGGTCACCGTCATCGGCCTGTTCGGGTTGGTCGGGTTGGCCGGGGCCGTCGCCGCGCAACGGGCAGGCCGGTTGCACGACCGGGGGTGGTCGCTGCCCGCCACCGGCGCGGCGTGGGCGTTGACCGTGGTGTCCTTCGTGGTCGCCGGGTTCGCGGGGCGCTCCGTCCTGCTCCTGCTGGTGGCGGTCGTGCTGCTGGACATCGCCGTGCAGGCGGCGAACATCCTCAACCAGACCCGTGCGTTCGCCATCTCCGCCGAGGCCCGCAGCCGGGTCAACACCGCGTTCGTGACCAGCAACTTCATCGGCGGCGCGAGCGGTTCCGCCGCCGCGTCACTGCTGTGGTCGGTTGGCGGGTGGTCTGCCGTGACGATCGCCGGCGCCTGCCTGAGCTGTTTCGCGCTCGCGGTGTGGGCTTTCGGTCGTCGCGGCCCGCTCGTGGTCACCGGTTCTCGTTCCCACTAGGCCAGGACGACGTAACCCACTCACCGCCGTTGTCCTGACGGATCAGGCAGTGGCCTGCTTGCCGCGCGCCTTGGGGCCGGGAGCCGACTCGGTCATCGGCGGAGCGGCCGGGGGCGCGTCTTCGCTCTCCGACTTCGCGGCGACGTCGCGCAGGGTCGCGGCGATCAGGCGCATGGACGAGGAAGCACCGGGGTTGAGCAGCACGTCCACGCCTTCCTCCGGGAGCACGCCGACCAGTTGCCCGAGGTTGACCTCCGCCCACGCCTCGACGTCCTGAAGGCCTTCGACCTCGGCGATGCGCCTGCTGTGCGCCGGTGCCGTCGCGACGATCACGCAGGGCACGTCGTCAGGTGACATCACGACCACAGGCGTGTTGTCGGCGTTCACGGCCAGCCCGAAGACCGACTCGGCCACCACGTCGAGCAGCTGGTCGGGCTCCGACTCGCCGCGGACGACTAGCCGCAGCACGGCGTCCACCGGGTCCGTCGGGGAGTCCGGCGTCGTCGGCTCGTACGCGGGGTTCGCGTGGAACCGGCTGGTCACACCGCTCTCGGCGACGAACCAGCCGCCGAGCACCGCCTCCAGCGGGGGCTTCTCCGGATCCGCGCCGGCCTCGCCCTTCACGGCGGCCTCGGCCTGCCAGGAAGGATCGATCAGGAACACCCACTGGTCGCCTTCGAGACGAACCGGGGCTTCCTCCGTCGTGGCGGTCTCCGCCATCACAGCCTCCTCGGCCAAGTGCGCAACTTCATCGGCCCTACCCACCATTAAGGAACTCCCGCAGGCTTCTCGCACGCGCAGGCGGCGGCGTGTCGTCAGCCTGAGGGGAATCATTCACCGAGTCGTGGCGGATGACACCCCGCGCCACCAGTACGACCGGCTCGTCCGGGACCCCACTCGGCGGGACGTGCCGCCAGCCCGGTTCCTGGGCGTACGGCCCCAGCCACTCGGCCAGCGCGCGCTCCAACTCCTCGGCGACGTCTCCCTGGCCGGCCTGCCCCGTCAGCGCGGAGACCACCACGTGCCCGTCCCGACCGAAGGTGCTCGCCACCTCCAACTGGATCGCCTGGAACACCAGCGACAGCAGTAGTGCGTTCGTGCTGCTCAGCACCGGCAGGCCGTCGTCGACCGCAGGCGCGTCCTCGGAGTGGAACGACACGCCCGCGTCACGGTCGTCGATGTCCTGCGTCGACACCGACGCGTCGTCCCCGACGGCCTGGTCAGCGCGCGGCGCCGCCGCCCAGCGCTGGGTGTGCTCGGTCTCGAACGCCAAGCCGACGGTCCGACCGCGCTCGGTCAGCGGACGCGCCCGCACGTCGTCCGCGGTGAAGTGCCGCACCTCGCCGGAGGCGGTCCAGCCGGTCAACTCGCCGACGGACCGGTTCTCGGCCTCGTCGAGCCACGTGCCGAGCCTGCGCCCCACCTGCGGGTCGCCGTCCAGCGCGACCCGTGTCTCGGGCTCGGGGCTGTTCTCGATCGACCTGCTCGTGCCCGGCGCACCGGGATCGACCGCCGGCGCGGGGCGCGGACGTCGAACCGGCATCCCCGCTTCCCTCTCCAAGACGCGCCGGAGGTCGGGCTCGACCTCCGGCGCCTCGTGGGCGTCGCGGTTGTGCGCGAAGTCCTCCAGGGCACGCAGGACCGTCTGCCTGCCCGTCGACCTGCGCCGGTCCACGAGCAGCTCGAAGCGGCTCGGCTGGTCCGAACCCGACATCGCCTGCCTGAACGAAATGGACGTCGACACCATCCTGGCCAGCGTGCCCGCGTCCACGATGACAGGCCGTTGGTCGCCAGTCCGCACCATGAACCGGTCGTCGTCGGCGATCTGGGCGTCGACGAGGAACGTGTAGGGGGCCGAGGGGTCGCGCAGCATGTGCTTGACGGTCTGGTGCAGGCGACCCGCCGCCGCCGTGTCGTGCATCCGGTACGTCACGGCGATCGGCCTGCCCTCGACGTGGATCGCGTGGATCCGTACGTCGTCCGGGTGGGTGAGGCGCCACTGCCCTGTCTGGGCGTCCTGCACCAGAACGTGAGCCGGTCCCGACGAGAACGACTGCCACAGACCGCCGTCGGCCAGTGCCGTGTTCCACTGGCCCGACCGGCGGTCGGGGCGCAGGTAGACGGTTCGGCTGCCCGCGACCACGGGCTGCTGGTAGCCGAGATCACCCAGCACCCGCTGGAAGTCCCTGGCGACGCCGCCCGCGTCCGCGATCGCGGCCGCCGAGCACACGAGCATGGTGATCGCCTCGTTCTGCCTGCTGCCAAGGGCGTCGCGGAACGCCCTCAGGTCGTGTGCGACACGGGCGAAGGTCGCGCCGGTGATGGCCAGTTGGGAACCGTTGCGGAGGTTCACCTCGACCTCGGTGGTCTGGCCGTGAGTGCTGATCAGGAACGACGTGTCCGGCCACGGCGAGGCCAGCACGTCTTCCCTCGGGTTCCGCTGGCGCTGCGCCCAGGTGGACACCCCCTCCGGGTACCGGTGGGTGCGGCCCGTGTGCGTCTGACCCGCGATCAGGAGGTCCACCTGCCGGTCGCCCGCCACCGTGAACGCGAGGCCCAGCAGCCTTCCGCCGTGCCGCATCTCGGTCGTGCGGACCTCCCACGACCCGAACGACACCGGCCGACCGGTCCGCGCGTTGATCCCCTGCTGCCTCGTCCCCTCCACCACGTCGGCGGGCAGCGCGCGCCAGTCGCCCTCGCCGAGGGTGGCGCCGACAGGTGCGTGCACCCGCCCGCGGAAGGCGAACTGCGCGGCGAGGATCTGGTGGAAGTCGTGCGCGAGTCCACCGGGCCCGGTGTCGCTTCCGCTTTCGGACACCAGCAGCACCACGGACTCGACGTGGCGGTCCGCCGCAGCGCGACGCCACTGCTCCGAGCGCGCGACGAGCGGGGCGAACTGGTGCCCGTCGAGCCGCACCGGCGTGCCGTCCACCAGGACGGTGACGTGGCCCGCGTCGCCGGGCGCGTCGACGAAGAACGACCGCTGCGGCCAGGTGGCGTCCGCGCGCTCCTGCTCCGCCCACTGCCGCGCCGCCTGGTCGGCTTCGTGGCGGAACGACACGCCGACGACGCTCTCGCCACGGGTCAGCTCCGTCGTGGTGACGGCGTTCCGGCGGAACCAGATCCGCTGCCCGGTCGGCGTGTGACCCGACAGCACCACGCCCACGTCCGGGTAGACGCGCCACGCCCCACCGTCGTGCACGGTCGTCCCGCTGTAGCCGCTGGCGCGGTCGTAGGTCAGTTCCACGCCCTTGCTCGGGGCCAGTACGGGACGGTCGAAGTCGAAGAAGTCCGCCATCGCCTGCTGGAAGTCGTGACCCACTCCCTCGGAGCGGCGTGCGCCGGTGTGGGAGGTGAGCAGCACGATCTCCTGGCCGAGGCTCCCAGCGGGGGTGATCGCCCGGCGGAAGGTCTCGGACTCGGTGAGCACCGCGGCCAGCCGGGTGCCGCTCGCGGTGACCGTGCGACCGTCGCGCAGGGTCAGTTCCACGTGGTCCAGGCTGCCGTCCGCGTGCACGTAGAACGCGTCGCCGGACCACGGGATGCTCACCCGGCGTCGTCGGTTGGCGGCGGTGGCCTCGCTGAACGATCCGGTGTCGAGCAGGTCCGAGATGTCCTTGCCCTCGCCTTGCGCCCAGCGCTGACCCCTGAGGAGGTCGTCCCCGGTCTGGAACGACACACCGATCGTCCTGCCGTTGTGCTCCAGCGGCGTCGACCGCACCTCGGCGGGGGTGAAGGACTGCTGCCGAGCGGCCGGGCGCTCGCCGGCGAGCAGCACATCGCCCTGCGGCCCGACGCCGGAGCGGTCGAACGCCACGCCGTCCGGCCTTGCGGACTCCTGGAACGTCGTGCGCAGCGTGCGGGCGAGGTCGTTGGTGCCGGGCACCGCGAGCAGGTCGCCGCCACCGGCCTGCCGCACCGGTTCCGCCTGCGTGACGGCTTCACCGAACCTGCCCCCGGCCGCGGTTGGGTCGGGGTGGCCGAGCGCGAGCGCGGTGTCCGGTACGGCGACCTGGCTGTCGGCGACCCGTTCGACCATCCACAGGTGCCGGGGCCGCATCCGCGGGTCGGGGCGCAACACGCCCGTGCCCATCACCCCCTGCGAGTCCCGCACGACCCCGCTGCGGCTGTCCTTGCTGAGGAAGATCCTCGACACGTCGCGGTACTCGTCCGGCACACCCAGGTAGTGCAGCGTCTCGTGGGCGAGCAGCGCGGGCTCGGCGTCGGCACGCCAGTGGGTCTGGTCGTTGGGGTGGTCGCCGACCTCGACCGTCGTGTGCGCCTCGCGCGGGTTGTCGACGAACTCCAGCGACACGTGGAACTGGTCGCCGCCCGGCAACCGGTGACCGCGGTTGAGCAGCGCGTCGACACCTGCGTGCGCGTTGTCACGCACGGCGGACAGCGCGGCGGGGTCGACACCGAAACTGGGCCGCAGGTGGACCTTGACGGTGAAGTCGCGGACCCACTGGCCGGGCTCGGCCTCGATGCGGCGGACGTCGTAGCGCACCACGCCGGTGTAGGAGTTCAGGTTGCTCGGCGTGCTGTCGGTGGTGACGTCGGCGACCTCGGTGTCGACCGTGCGGACGTGCGCGTCGCCGCGCCGCGACGTCCACTGGTCCGGCGTGACCGCGTCGGGCCGTGGCGCGAACCAGTCCGCGGTCTCGGCCCGGCTGTGCCGCCACGACTCGTCGTCGACCACCGTGCGCGACGGCCCGGTGTCCGCGGCGTCGAGCGGTGCGGTCCGCGTGCGCGCGGGCCCGCCGGGTTCGTAGGTGTGGCGGCCTTCGGCGTCGACGTGGTGCGTGACGTGGACCGGCTGGCTGCCTGCCTTGCCCGTGAACGGCACGTGGGTGGTGGTCATGCCGTCCGGGTGGTGGATCACGAGGTCGCTCTTGAGCGCGGTCGCGATGAGCCGGGCGGCCAGGTCGTCGGCGTTGCCCGCCCTGGTGTTCTCGACCGGGTCCGCGTCCGTGAGGCGCGTGCGGTGCTGGACCAATGCGTTGACCAGGTGGCCGTGGTCCACGATCGGGTGGCTCTGGACGAACGAGCCGATGTCGGCCACGGTCTTCGGCTGGGTGGCGGTCGCCGCGTCAAGCACCCGTGCGCGCAGTCGGTCGGGGTCTGCGGAGCCCACCGCGTGGTAGAGGCTGCCGGGAACAGGTGGCGGCGCGGTCGGCAGGACCTCGTGCTTGATCGAGCCGAGAGCCCTGGACATGGCGGTGGTGATGTCCGAGGCGGCCAGGTGGTGCGCGGCAATGATCTTGTGTTCGGCCGCCACACCCGCCGTGAGGCCCGTCAGCTCACCCGAGAACGGCGCGGAGATCGCCCGGTTCAAGGTGTTGTGCTCCTGACCGCCGAGCTGACGCACGTCCGACGCGGGCAGGGTCCACCCGGCGCCCTGCGGTTCACGCTCCGCGTGCGACTTCTTCGGGAACCTCTTGCGGTAGTCCGACAGGCTCGTGCCTCCCTTGGACTCCTTGTCCTTCACCGAGGTCGCACCGCCGAAGAACCGGTTCACCACCGTGGTCAGGTCGAGGTGAGACTGCGGCAGCTTGCCGTCCTTCGCCCAGCCCACGGCCAGCCGCGACAGGTCGGTCTCGATCGCGCCGTTGACGAAATCTGCCGTGAAAGCCTCACCGCGCAACGGGTGCCGGTTGTTCAGCGCGTCCACCCGCGCCTGTTCGCGCACCGTCTCGTGGTGGTCCGGGTCCTCGCTGGGCCGCCGGAACTCCTCGCCGTGGATCCGGGTGAGTTCGTCGGCGTACAGCTCGTTGATCGTCTTGCCGAGGTTGGTGTACTCGGCGGCGCCCTGGCCGAACCGGACCTTGTCGTCGGCCGCGACCGCGAGGCCGTCGATGAACAGGTTCGGTTCCGGTGTGTAGGGCAGCAACGGGTGCGCGCCGACCTGGCGGTCACGCGCCCGCATGTCCTCGTCGATCAGCTGCGTGAACTCGTCGGCGAAGCCGGGCTTGGCCACCTTCGCCCGCGCCTTGAGCAGCGCGGCGCGCTCCTTGCGCAGCGCCTCCATCTCCTTGGCCGGGCCGCCCTCGCTCAACGCCCGGTCGGTCTTCTCCATCGCGCCGTTGATCCGCTTGTTGGTTTCCAGCACCAACTCCCCCGGATCGCCGATCCGGTAACCACCGCTGATCATCAACGGTCGACCGGGGTCGGCGTGCTCCCCCGGACCACCCATCCGCAGCAGATCGGCGACGTGCGTGAACACGTGATCACCCGATGGCACCAAGCGCGAACCGGCGTCGAAGTCCTGAGCCGCCAGATAAGGGTGCGTCCCCTTGGCGACCATGGCCCCGATCGCCCACCGGCCTGCCGGGCTGTCGATCGTCTGGTTGCGCATGTCCCCGTACGGGAACTTCCTGCCGTCCCACACCAGCGGCACCAACGCGACCGGCTGGGAGTGCGAGTTCACGGTCAGCGCGGCCTCCACCAACGCCCGGTCCAGATCGGCTCGACCGGCCGCCTTCGCGTTCACCCCGAAGACGAACGCCACCTTGCCCTCGACGTCCTCCGCACCGCGCAGCATGCCCTTCAGCACCTTGGGCAGCTTGGGAAGTTCGCCGTAGCCGAGGATCGCCGTGACCACGAACGAGACCGGCTTCCTGTCCTTGACGCCTGCGGCGATCAGGTCGAGGTAGTCCTCCTTGCTCGGCAGCCGCACCGGCCCCGGTGCCAGCTCGTCGAACGCCCTGTTGCGCACGACTTTCGCCGCGTCCAGGGACGCCACCGACACCTCCGGTCCGCGCAGGACGACATCCTCGAACCGCGGCCGCTTGGTGGGCTGTTCACCTTCCGACTCGGACGACTCACTGCCGGAATCCGACTCGTCGTCCCGTGCCCGCTTGCTGCCGGACGGACCTGCGTCGTCACCAGGCCGCGGAGCCGGCCGGGTGCCTCCGCGCGTCGTGTTGACGAACTCGCCTTCGGTCCGAAGAGCCGTTCCACCCTGCTCGGGCAGGGTGCGCCAGTCACCGTCGTCGTGCTGGACAGTGCCGCTTTCCCCGTGGTCGCCGGAAGTCCGCAGCTCCAGGCCCGCGGTCGGCGCGTGCACCGGCCCGTCGAAGCCGAACTCGTCGGCCAGCGTCCGCTGGAACGACTCGGCCGTCGGGCCGTGACCGGACTCGGAGGCCAGCTGGGTGACCGAGTCGCCGTGCCCGTCGGCCACCGCGCGCTGGAACATCTCCGAGTGGAACGACATGCCGAGCGTGCGCCCGTCGCGGACCAGCGGGACCGCGTCGACCCCGGCGGGGTCGAAGGCCCGGCGGCTGCCCGTCGGGTCCTGGCCGAGCACCCGCCACTGGCCGCCGTCCATGACGTAGGTGCCCCAAGTGCCGGAGGGCGGATCGGACGTCGTGCCCATCGACTTGGTCGCCGCCACCACGGGCTGCTTGTGGCCGAACTGACCGAGTGCGTGCTGGAGGTCGTGCGCGGCACCGCCGGGCGCGTCGATGGCGGCGACGTTGCTGACGAGCAGGGCCAACGCTTCCGACTGGTTGCGGTCGAGCGCCTTGCGGAACGGGCGGAGGTCGTTCAGCAGGTGGCCGAAGTCGTCACCGGAGACGTGCAGCCACCGGCCGTCCTTCAGGTCGACGCCGAACGCGTTCGGGTAGCCGTGGGTGCTGAGGTAGAAGCTGTTCTCGGGCCACGGCGAACGCACCGTGCGGGCCAGGCCCTCCCTCGTCGCGTGCGAACTCTGCTCGGGGGTCCTCACACCCTCGGGCAGGAGGATCGACGTCTCGCGGTGGGCCAGCTTGCCGAGGTGGGCGTCACCCTCGGTCTGGAGGTCCTCGGAGAAGGACAGCCCGACGGTCCTGCCGTCCTTCGACTTGATCTGGCGGAAGTTCACCTCCGAACTGGTGAAGGTGACGTGCCTACCGGTCTCCGGGTCGACGCCCCTGAGCGTGACGCCCTGCACGACCTTGCTCCGGTCGAACCCGAGCGTCCTGCGGACCTGCTGCGTGATCTTCCGCAGCGGGGTCTGCGACGGCCTCGGGTCCGAAGTCGGTTCGGAGCTCTGCACCGCATCGGCGGCTTGGCGGTCGCTCGGCTCGGTGCCGGGACTGTCGGTGTCCTCGGGGTGGGTGGCGGTCCCGTCCGCCGTGGTGTCTTCGCGGAACGCCCGCCCTTCGGTCGCCTCCATGAGCGACGCCAACGAGGGCCGCGGCTCCAGGAACGCCCACCCGTCGACCTCCTCCATCAGCGACGCGAACGAGGTCGGCCGCTGCCCGGTCTCGTCGAGGTGCTCATCGGAACGGCCGCTGCCCTCGTCCACGCCACGAGAGAGCTGCCCGTCCCCGTCCGAACCGCCCGACCTCGACGGAGACGGCGTTGGCGTTGGCGTTGGCGTTGGCGTTGGCGTTGGCGTTGGACCAGCGTCGGAGTGCTGTGCCTGCGACTCCACGTCGCTGTCGGTCAGCGCGGCGTGCTCGTCCCCCTCGTCGATCCTCTCCATGCGGTGGACCGGGCGCTGCCCGGTCGGCCGACGCCTGACCGGCGGCTGAGGTTCCGGCCGCTGGGTCTCCGGCCGCGGCGACACGTCGCCCGACTCTCGGGTCGTGGGGCTGAACACCGTCCAGCCGGTCTCCGGCCGCAGCGCCTCGACGTTCGGGTCGACGCGGTTCGGGACGGTCTTGCGCAGCGGCGCGACCACGGGCTGGTCGTGGCCGAACTCGTTCGCGAGCGCGGAGTGGAAGTCCTCCGCGGGACTGCTGCCGCGGCGCGCGGCACCGGCTCCGGGGGCCCGCAGCACGATCGTCGAGACCGGGTGGGAGCCGACGGCGCGCTGGAACAGCTCGGACTCGGCGACGAGCCGGGCCATCGTGGCGCCGTCGACGGCCCGGCGGGAGCCGTCGGCCAGCCTGACCTCGAAACCGCCGCGCCGGGTGCCGGCGTCGACGTGGAAGGCGTCCGGGGACGCGCCTTCCGGCAGCCGCCGCGGCTCGGAGCGGAACGAGATGCCGACCGTGCGGCCATCGCGGATGACCCGCTGTGTGCGCACGTCGGCGGGGTCGAAGCGGTGCGTCCGGCCGAGGCGGTCCGTGCCGGACACCGTGGCGGGCAGGTCCCAGGTGGTCCACCCGGTCCGGGAGTGCGACTCGCTCCGGCCCGACGGGAACGCTTCGAGTGCCGTGGTGACGTCGGGCGTCCTGGTGGACGTCAGGTCGGGCACGTTCGGGTCGCGCAGACCGAGCGCGTCGAGGCCGCGGCGGTCCACTTCGAGCAGGATCGGCTCGTCGGGCGCGGTGCGCACCGTCTCCGACCACTCGGCGGGTGCCTTTCCGCTGCGGTAGGTGGGCTTGACCTGCCACACCGGCTTCGCCCGCACCAGGTACCGCCCCCCGCCCTCGCCGGTCGCGGCGGGGTCGTCGTGGCGACTGCTGACGGTGCTGGTGTCCGCCTTGTTCCAGGGCAGCACGGTCGTGGAGATCTCGCCCACCGGCATCGACGGGCGCGGACGGGCGTTCTCGATGGGCAGCGAGCTGGCGGAGGCGCTCAGCGCGAGGCCGACCTCACCGGTGCGCGAGGTGGTGGCGGTCAGGCTGCTGCCTTCGCTGTGCTCGCGGTTGAGCGGCTTGTCCAGCACGCGGACGAGCTCGCGGTCGACGAGGTCGACGCCGACGCGCACGTGCGAGATGGGGTCGCCGCCCAGGCGGACGACGTGGCCCGTCGGCGAGAGGAGATCGGCCAGCCTGCCGCGCAGCGGCGCGGTGCCGGTCTCCGTGATCAGCTGCTGCACCGTCCTCGGGTGCAGCACCGGGCGACCGCCGAGACCGGTCGCGAGGTCGTGCAGCGCGTCGCGCAGCCGTGGCGAGGTGAACTGCCGGACGTGCACCGCCGCGTCGGCGGGCAGGCCGATCGGCCGGTGCTCCGCACGCTGCTGCTCGTGCAGCGAACCCTCCGCACGGGTGAGCGCGCGCGGTGGTTCGGTGTCGCCTCGCACGACGTCCTCGACCGGCACCGTGGACCGGGCCGCGCCGGGGAGGGCGAACTCGGTGGTCCAGATCTCCCTTACCGGTCGAGGTCCCGGCGTCGGCAGCCAGGCGGGCAGGTGCTTGCTGTAGAAGCCCCGCTGGGCGTACGGGTGGACCTCCATCGTGATGTGCAGGTCGTGCACGAACTGGGCGGCGTCGCCGGTGCGCTCGGCCTCCACGGCGTCGGTGCGGGTGGCGGTGAGCTCGGTCGTGTCCTCCCGGCGCCAGGTGCCGGAAAACGGGCTGACGGTCAGGCCCACGGAGGGCTTGCCCTTCTTCGAGTAGCCGAAGAAGCCCCGCACCCCGGCGTCGAACCGCGAGCGCTTCCCCACCGAGGCGGAGGTGCCCTGCGTGGTCTCCACCCGGTCGGTCGTGGTCGACTCGGTGACCACGCGCTGGTACCGGCCCTCCCCCAGCGTGGCTCGCAGCACGGTCAGCTGCTCGGCCCGCCCGAACGCCAGGTCGCCCTCGATGAAGATGGCCCGGCCACCGGTGAGCATGTCGTCCAGCACGGAGTTCGCGAGCGCACCGGCCAGCGTCGGACCCAGCACGTCCTGCACCAGGCGCTGGTTGATCGACTCGAACGGGTGGCGCGTCGTCTGGCCGAAGGGGCCACCGAGCGCGGCCGCGGCACCTTCCACGACGCGGGTGGCGCGCATGCCGCCGTTCTGCCCCATCCAGTGGCGCAACCGGTCCTCGACCTGCCGCACCAGCTCGGCACCGGCGGCGGGCCGGTACAGCTCGACCTTGCCCGTGCCGACACCGACGTCGCTCGGCGCGCGCAGCGGTCGCGACTCGAACTCCTCGACGCGCGAGGACGTTTCGTTCTGGTCGTCGGCGTGCGACGACGGTTCGTCGGACGGCGCTTCCTCCGGTCGGTGGGTCCGGTAGTGCTCGGCGTCGGCCGGGTCGAGCTTGGCCAGGTCGGCATCGGACAGCGCGCCAACGCGGTGGATCTCGCCCGCGGGCACCCAGATCCGGGCACCGTCGGGCACGTGGATCCACTTCGACTGCTCGTGGGCCGAACCCCGGTGCCACATGCCGGTGAGGTCGCCCCAGTTGTGCCGCACCGACGTCCGCACCTGGTGGGTGGTGTCGTAGCTGATCAGGTAGCCGCGCTCGGTGTGCTGCTCCCTGGACTCGACCGGTGTGCTGCGCGTCCGCGCCGCGCCCTCGGTGTGCCGGACACCGCCGCCCACCTGCGCGGAACCGCTGAAGGCGATGTCACCGGCGACCGGGGTCGCGACGGATCCGCCGATCCTCGCCTGGTACTCGTGTTGGACCTCGGACTTGGTCCCCCCGCTCGTGCCCAGCACGCGGCCGGACCGGAAGACGTGCCCGCTGTTGACGGCCACGACGCGCGGAGTGCCGAGCGTGGTGGCGAGGTCCACCCTCGCGTCGTGCTCGCGACTGCCGACCAGCCCAGCCGTGTTGTGGCTGCGCAGGTGCAGCGTGTCCTGGAACAGCGCGGCGCGGTCGAACCGGGCCGCACGGGCGACCGGGCCGGCGAACTGCTCCAGTGCGCCCAGCGCGGCGTTGCGCTCGTCGAGTTCACCCGGCCTGGTGTCGAAGGCGCGACGGCCCGCGTGCCCGTCGAACCGGGGCGGTGCCGAGCCGACGAGCGGACTGGCGAGCCAGTCCAGCACACCCGGCCCCTCGGGCCTGCCGACCATCGTGGACATGGTCTGCGTCAAACCGGGCACCGGCTTGATCGACTCCAGCTCGAAGCCGGCGGGCAGCTCGCCGAGCGCGCGGTGGTCGGCGCCGGGGTCACCGTCGTGCCACACCGGTTCCTCGACGGGGAACGACTCCGTCCGCTCTCCGTCGGGCACCAGCAGCGTGCCGGGGCGTCCAGGCGCGTCGATGTCGACGACACCCTCGATGTGCTTCACCAGCAGCGTGGGCCGCGGGCCCTCGGACCATTCGAGCTGCTCACCCGGCTCGGACCAGCGGCCGCCGAGGTGCACCTCGAACTTCGCGGGATAGGTGTAGCGGTGCACCGGCTCGGCGCTCTCCAGCGACCGCTCGGTCCGCACCTGCTGCTCGATCGTCTGGGTGTCGGTCGAGCTCGTGTCCCTCGTCAGCGCCACGTTCTCGGACGGGAAGACCGGGTGCGCCGGCGCGTTCGGGTCGGTCTGGCCCGGCTTGAGGTCCGAAGGCGGCTTGTACGGCGTCTGGTAGGCGTTCCCGGTCAGCCCGGCGGTCGTCTCGCTGCCCTTGGTGACCGTCGTCGTCTGGGTGTGGCCGAGTTCGACCTTGCCCTCGGAGGTCCGCGACGGCACCACACCGGCGTGCTGTCCGTCTTCGCGCACCAGCGAGCCGCGCACGAAGACGTCCGGCGCGCCCTTGAGCCACGCGCTGAGCGGGAACCGCACGCCGTCACCGCCGTTGGTGACCTCCCTGCTGTGCTCCCGGAGGAAGTCGCGGAACCGGTCGGCCAGCCGGGGCAGCTGCTCGCCGCTGATCTCGCCGCGGCCCCACAGCTTGTGCAGCACCGTGCCCGCGACGTCGTCCAGGGCCGCGTCGTCGAGGCGGTACCGCGCGTCGACGCGGTCGGGCACGTCGAACCGCTCGGCCCCCCGCGAGTCCGCGTCCGTGCGCACCGGCTCCTGCGGTCCGGCCCACACGGTCGCCGAACCCTCGACCCGGACGACGACTTCGGGTTCGTAGTGCCGCACCCTCGCCGGGTCGACGGGCTTGGCGCCCTGGTGGTCACCCGCGATGCCGCCCTCACCCGGCGCGTCGGTCTTGCGCACGCCGTCGCCGACGCGGACCACGTAGGTGAGCTCGGTCCGCTGCCGGTCCAACTGTCCGGAGTAGACGGTGCTCAGCTCGGCCGCGTGCCGGTGGGTGGTGCTGGTCCCGGTCGTGGTGTTGACGAACCGACCCACGCTGAAACCGCCGAAACCGCCGTCCGGGTGGATGATGTCGCCGACACCGAGGTCCGCGCCCATTCCACGGCGGCGCTTGTTCGACTGCCCGTCGGTGGTTTCCGCCGAGGTCGACTCAGTGCGGGTGAGCTTCCCCTCGACCGAGGCCCTGCTGATCGGGCCCTTGGGAGCGATGCCGACCACGACGTCGACCGGCTTCTTGCCGTTGAAGGCGAAGCTCTCGTGGACCACCCCACCGCCGAAGAGGTCGTCCGCCCGAGAGGGCAGCGCCTGCAGCCAGCCGCGGAAGTCGCGCGCGGCCGGGTCGTTGACGCGCAGGCCGAGTTCGTCGGCGACCTTGCGGTAGACCGTGCCGAGCCCGCTGAACTCGACGTGCTCGAAGGTGTCCGGCCGCAGCCGCGCCTGCGCGTCCGCCGCCTCGGAGTGCTGCGGCCAGGTGAGTTCCGTCCGCACGTCGTGCGTCTCGGTCTTGGTGACCGACCCGCTCCACGGGAAGCGGCCCGGCTTCCGCACCGTGATCCGGTAGCCGACGTCGTGCTGGGCGGTCTCGACCGGGCGGCCGGTCTCCTCCAGGTCGGACGTGCGACTGTGCTCGGTCGCGGTGGTCAGCGACGCGTCCCGCGTGTTGACCAGGTCACCGACCTTCGCCGCGATGATCACCCAGGGCACCGGCACCCGGACCGACCGCGGGTCGAACGAGACCTGGCTGCGCGCGGTCGTGAGATCCGTCCGCGTGGACCGGCGCACCTGCTCGTGCGCCACGGTCGACGTGCTGTGCCTGGGCTCGACCGGCGAGTCGACCGAGATCACCTCGAGCGTGATCTGGGGTCCCTTGTGACGTCCGCCGAAGTCGACGGTCAGCCCGCCGTCGAGGATCTGGTCGAAGTGCTCCTTGAGGTTGTCGTCGGAGAACGCCGTCCCGACCATCCGGCGCAGCTCGCTGTCCGGCTTGCCCGCCTTCTTCCCGAGCAGCCCGACGATCTTGTCCCGCAGCGGACCGCCGTCGACGTCACCTGCCGGCTTGACGCCGTCGGCCTTGGCCCTGCGCGCCCGCTCGGCCGGGTCGGTGAACCCGTCGCCGGGGTATTCCGGCGAGCCGCTCTCGGAACCGGACTCGCTCTCGATCTCGTTCGTGCGGCCCGGCCCGGTCCGCGGCGGGCCGGAGGCGTCCTCGAGGTGACGGACGTGTTCGACGGGCATGGTGAGCGCGGCAGGCCCGTGGTTTCCCAGCAGGCGCCGGAACGGCTCCACCGCGGCCACGATCCGGGCCGCGGTCACGCCGTCGATGAGCACGGACGCCCTGGGGCCATGGGCGTGGTCCAGGACGGCGACCGGCAGCGGCCCGACGACGAGCGTGTTCCACGTCGCGTGCCGAGGCAGCCCGTCGCGCGGGAACACCTCCGACGCCGAGCGCACGTCGGTGGCCCACCGCAGCTGCACGAAGCCTTCGAGCTGCGCCACACCCGCGACCGGTCCGCCGTCCCTGGTGAAGACGGTGACCTCGACGGTCTGACCGTTGTGCCCCAACACCGAGAACGTGCTGCCGTCGGCAGGCAGGCGCACGTGCGTCGCGGCGGCCGGGACGATCTGCAGGTGCTGTTGGTGCCCTGCGGCAACCGTCGACAGCTCGCCTACCGGCGAGCGATGTGCGCCGTCCTGTTGCGGCACATCAGCCGAGTGCGGCGAGCCGGCCGTGTGCGGTGCATCCGTCGAGTCCGGCACCTCGGCCGAGTGCGGTGCGTCAGTCTCGCGAGGCGCGTTCGGCGCGGACGCGGGTGTCAGGTCCTGGCCGGTGATGCGCGCGTGGTGTCCGGCGATGGTGGCCGGGTCGCGGAACATGTCGGCCAGCTCGCTCACCCTGCGAGCGGCGTCGCTGTTCTCGGCGTACTGGAAGTGCCTGCGGTCGGTGGTCAACAGGATGCCGTCCGGACCGGTCCGGAAGAATTTGGTGAAGGGATTGGGGCCCGCCTTGACGTTCCCGTCCCGGTCGGTGAACCTGCTGTGGATCGTGTACGAGGAGAAGTCAGCCTGGTAGTACTGGTGGAACTCCTGGAACAGCTTGCGCGGAGTGTCCGGATCCGTGCTGTCGATCTTGTCCGCGAGGTCGTGCAGGAAACTGAACGCCTCGTCCGCGGTGAGATCTTTGCGCACGTAGAAACCGAACGGGTCCGAGTCCACGATCGCCCTGGCCGCGGCGAACTCCCCGGGGGTCGACCACAGACCCCGGTAGCGGTCCATCATCTGCGCGGCGAGCTTGTGCTCGGGTTCGCGGTCGTGCCTGCCCTTCCCGTCGCCGAACTGGTTCTTGGCGTTGTTCTTCTCGATGTCGTGGAACAGGATCGCCTTGGCCAGCGCGTCGACCGGGATGAGCCGGGCAGCGGCGGCCTCCGTCTCCCCCGCGGTGAGCGTGAAGTACTGGCCCAGCACCATCTGCGCGTGCTCGTAGAAGGTGTGTCCGCCGGCCTTGCCGCGGTAGGCATTGAGCTGCCGGACAGTGGCAACCTCGTCGAACTTCAGGTTCAGCTCTTTGTACTTCTCAAGGAGCAGGTCGACCACGGCGTGGGCATCACGGCCGGGATCGTTGATGCTGTCCTTGAGCAGATCGCCCACCACGCGTTGCGCTGCCAGGACGCTGTCCCGCTCGGCGTTCCACGCGAAGTAGGAGTTGAGGAACGGGTCCTCGGTCCCGGACCGGGTGTTGAAGTCCAGCGCGATCCGGTCCGCGTCGGCCGCTACCAGCGCGCCGATCTCCGCCTGGGTGGCGATCTCGGGCACCCAGGCCATGAGTGCGTCGACCTCGGCCGGGTTGACCTTGTCGAAGGTGAACCCGGCCAGGGCCGTCTCGGCACGAGCCTGTGCGTTGTTCGCCACGGCGTCGGCCATCGTGTCGCGGAAGGACTGGTCGGCCAGCGCCAACGCCGGGTTCTCGCGCAGCGCGGTCCTGATGTCGGTGGACAGCGTGGGCAGCACCTCGGTGGACACGACCGACTTGAGGTCGTCGGAGCTGCTGTTGACGAGGTCCTGGCCGGTGAAGGCGTCGAGCGCGCCGGTGACGACGTGGGCGAGGACCTCGTTCTCCGCCACGTCGGCCAGCAGATTCGGGTCGATGGCCACCGGCGTGGTCGGCGCGGGACGCGCGGCCATGTTCGCGGCCACCCGACTGCCGAACTCGGCGGACCGGGGACCGCTGAGCCAGCCGGCCTTCCTGCCGCCCTTCGCGAAGGCGTCCAGTCCGTCGAGGTTGGCGAGTTCCTGGCGGACCGCGGCATCCATGTCGACGCGCAACTGGTCGGCGATCTGCTGGCGGCTGGTGTCGTCGAGCAGTGCCAGGCTGGGGTGCGCCTTGACCTTCGTGGCGAAGTCGGTCGCGACCTTGTCGGCGACCTCCGCGGTGAAGTTCCGCTGGGGTCCGTTCCTCGGCCTGAACCCGTCGCGGACCAGGTTCCGCAACTCCTGCTCGGTCTGGACCTGCCCCCTGACCTGCTTGATGCCGGCATCGACCGTGCTCACGGCGTCCCTGACGGTGTCGGAGACGGTCTGGTTGAGCGCCTGCTGGTAGGCGGCCTGGTCCAGGGCAGGGATGCCGTTGACGACCAGGTGCTCGCGCAGCGCGCCCGGCGCGGTCGACAGCACCTCGGCGGTGATCTTCTCGACGTTGACCGAGGCCGGTCCCACCTCGTTGAGGAACCGGTTGAGCCGCCGCACGCGCGCGTCGTAGCCGCTGTCCCGCGGCGGGGTGGGTCGGGAGTTGGGGATCGACTCGTGGTCCGGCTCGATCCGCGCGTCCGCGTTGCGGTGCGCCGGATCCTGCTTACTCTGCCGCCAGGTGACATCGTGCTCGCGCAACCGGGTGGCGATCTCGTGCAACCGGTGAGCGTCGTTGCTGAAACCGTCGAACTTCCACGTGCCGTCGTCCTGCTTCACCCAGGAGAACCACGGGTCATAGGCCTTGCCCACGGCATCGGTCCGGAATTCTGAGTCCAGCCCCAACCGCCGGTAGAGTTCGGAGGCCGGGATGATCCGACCCGCCAGATCGGGATGGGCGAACGCCTCCACCGGGTTCGACGGGTAGCTCACCAACGAACCCGGCGCCGCGTTCTCGATCAGCTCGTCCAGGTGCTCACCACCGATGCCGAACTGGTTGGGCTCCCCCCGCTGATCCACGTTGTAGGTGTCGGTCTTCGAGGTCGCCCCCGGCGCCCCCTCGACCGTCGCCTTGCTGGTGATCTTGTTGAAAGTGTCCAGCGGGACCAGGAACGACCGCAGCACCGGACGCTTGAGCACCGCCTGGTCCTTCGGGTCCACCGGCTTGCCGCCGTCGGTGTGCTCGTACTTGGCCAACCACTGCAACGCCCGTTGCGGACGACCCGCCCCCGCCCACAACTGGGCGTTGCTGCCGGTGGAGATGGCCAGCTTGCCGGAGCCGGGGTCCTGCTGGATGTCCTTGAACGCCGAGGTCGGGTTGTTTGGATCGGTCAGGTCGAAGGTCGCGGGGTTGACCACCGCGGTGTAGATCCGAACGTGGTGGCGGCCCGCGATCGTCTCGATCTCGAACTCGCCCCGGTGCACGGTCTGCTCCTTGCCCTCCACCTCGATCTTGGTCGGACCGGGGTAGGACACCCCCGCCCGACCGATGTGCACGTTCTCCCTCGTCGCGTGATACCGCACAGGACCCGCGCCGCTGTCCTGGACCAAGTGCACCGGGAGCCCGGTCACGGGCCCGTGCGAGGCGAATGTCCCGTCCAGTCCCAGCACGTGCACCCGCACCCCGGCGGCGGCGGCCACCTCGGCCAGAGGGGACGCCGCACTCGTGGCGGCGGTGACCCGGTCCAGCAGCGTCTGCCGGGCCGTCGAGGACTCCGGCTCCAGCGTGGCGGCGATCGCATTGACCAGGTTGGCGTGCGGATCGGCGCCGGGGACCGCGTCGGCGTACATCCCTTGCACGTCCAGCATGTCCTGCTGCTTCTCGGTGACCGGAGGCTGGGAGGCGGGCGGCGGCGCATGGGGCGGCGCCAACGGCGAGTCGAACAGCGACGGCGGCGCGGCATTGGGCGATACCAACGCGGTCGACCGGGTCTCGATCAGCCACAGGTTGCGCGGCTTGATCTCCATCGTCGGCGAGTCGATCCGCGCGGTCATCGGACCGTCGTCACCAACCACCCGGCCCTTGCCGTCCTGCTGCTGGAACACCGGCTTCGCCGCACCGGGCTCGACGTACTCGTCCTGCAACCCCAGGAAGTGCCCGACCTCGTGCGCCAACCGGCGGGAATCGCTGTCCACGGGCCAACTGAGCTGATTCGCCCGACCATCCGGATCGGTGATCGCGATGTGGCCGTGCGCGTCGGCCGGGTCGGTGGTGAACTCCACCGTCACGTGCAACTGGTCACCGCCGGGCAACCGGTGACCCTGGTTGAACATGGCCTCGACACCGTCGACGGTGCGCGCCTTGACAGCCTCGACCTGGCCGGGCGTCGCATTGCTCGACGGATCCAGGAACACCTTCACGGTGTAGTCCTGCACACCCTTCCCGCCGACCTCGAAGGTCCGCTTGTCATAGGCGATCGGACTACGCCACGCCTTCAGATCGACCTTGCCGGGGCCGATCGTGCTGGTGGTCAGCGCTCCCCCGTCCTCCGAGCGCACAGTGCTGACCGGCGCGGTGCCACGAGCCGAGCGGATGTCCCGCGAGGACAACGGGTTGTCCGGCCGCGACCACTCCGCGGTCCGCGCGGCGCTGTGCCGCCACGACTCATCCGACAGGATCGGGTGCGGAGCCCGCGGACCGTCGGCGGTGATCACCGTGTCGGTGGTCTTCGCCGACGTCGGCGCCTCCGGCGGCACGAAGCTCTCCGGCCGCTGGAGACCCCAGTCGACGCTGACATCGGCACCATCCCGCCTGCCGCCCTCGACGATCCCGACATCGACCAGTCCGCCCAGCTTCGCCTCGAGCGCCGCCTTGACCACCGGGGCGTGCACACCCGACACCAGGACCTTCGGCGGAAGATAGCCACGGTCCGCACGCTTGGTCACGGCCTCGGTGAGGTCAGCGGCCAACGCGTCGAGCTCGGCCGACCGCTGACCGTCCATCACCGTGCTGCCCGGCGCGAAGTCGAACGACCGCTCGGGTGCGGACCCGCGCGGCGTGGGCACAGTCCGCGACGACGACGTGACTTCCGGTATGGCGGAAAGGAGCGCGTCCACGGCAGACGGAGCCGGAGGCGGAACCGGAGCGGCCGACGGATCCACGGCGGATGGCGTGTGCCGCGATCCTGCGGGTTCCGGCGCGCGAACCGCTTGGTCCTCAGTGGACTGACGTTCGGGGAACTCCTGCCAACGGCCGCCGTCCGCGACCGAGTACTCCACTCGGCCGGCGCTGTCGGCGAGTCGGGAGTAGACGTCGCGGGTCGGGGCGAACACGCGCGGCGGCTGGAACGACTCGGAGAGCGCCTGGTGGAAGTCGCGCCCGGTGTCGGATGGACCATCGAGGGTGGCGGGGTCGCAGACGACCAGGACGAGCGCTTCCGCCTGCGAACGGTCAAGTGCCTTGTGGAACGTCTTCAGGTCGTTCACCAACCGGCCGAACGTCCGGCCGTCGACGTTGACCTCCGTGCCGTCGCGCAGCGCGACACGGGCGCGGTTCTCGCCACCGTGCGCGAACACGTGCAGCGAGTTCTTCGGCCACGGCGCGGGCACGCTCGCGAACTCGCCCGCCGCGCGGGCCTGGCTGATGCCCTCCCCGTCCCGCACGCCCTCGGGGAACAGCTGGGTCGTCTCGGACGGGTCGTGCCGCTGCAACCAGGAGCGCACATCGGCTTTGTCCCGGCCGGTGTAGAAGACGAGGCCGACATCGCGGCCGTCCTTGGCCACCCGCGTGACCTTCACGTCGGACGCGTGGAACGTCCTGCGCGGGCCACCCGCGATCCCCTCGCCGTGCAGTTCGACGTTCTCGCGCGTCGCGGTCCGCAGGCGGAGCCGTTCCTTGACCCAGTTCGTGGCCCGCTCGGCCCGCACCGGGCGGCTGTGCATCGCCGGGCTCTGAGTGGTTTCCTGCTTCTGGCTCAGGAAGTCCGCGAGGGTGCTGGGCTTGCGCTGGGGCTGTTGGCCGGTCTGGTCGGGCTCCGGCACGGTCGTGATCTCGGGTTCCCGCGACCGCACCGAGTCCGCACGAACCAACTCCTCATCGACACCACGTCCATCGCCGACGGGCGACTGCGACTCGCGGCCAAGTGGACTCTCGCCCTCCGGCAGACGGTTCCGGCTCGGGGAAGGCGGGGCGTCGCCACCGGTCGACGAGTGGTCATCGCGATGACTGTCGTGGCTGGATTCGGTCTCACGGGTCGACGACCGGTGAGCGTCGCCGTCCGACACGGTTCGCAGTCCGGCAGGCGCCTGCCGCGCCGACTCCGTCACGTTGTCGCCGGACACCGGGGTCGTGTCGTCGGTAATGACGTGTTCTTGGCCAGAACCCGCCGTGCTGTCGCCGGACACCGGAGTCGTGCCGTCGGTAATGGCGTGTTCCTGAACCGAACCCGCGGTGGTGTCCCCCGACACCGAGGTCGTGCCATCGTCCACCCTGGTGATGGCGTGTCCCTGAACAGAATCGGCGGTGTTGTCGCCGGTGTGGAGCACGTCCTCTTCCAGGATGGTTTCCAGCGGCTGGGGCTCGTTGCCGCCGTGCGTCGCGGCGGAGTCTTCACCGCGCGACGCCTCGGTGGTGACCGCTGGGTCGGCGGAGGTCGGCCGCGACGAGTCCACCGTGTCCACGGTGTCCACTGTGTCCGCGGTGTCCACTGTGTCCGCGGTCCGCTCGACGGTCGACGGCGGAGCATCCGGGTCGTCAAGACCGAGGCGCCGCAAGCCTTCCCGGTTCGTCTCGACCAGTACCGGCCGGTCCGAATCGGTTCGCACCGGCGCACTCCACGCCTGCGGCGCGCGCGAGCTGCGGTGGCTGGGGGTGATCTCCCAGGCGGGCGTCAGGCGCACCAGGTACCGGCGGCTCGCCAGATCATCCGGAGTGGACTGATCGGCCGGATCGTCACCGTTCTTCTTCGGCTCGGCGGGTTTCGTCTCCTTCGTCGTGGCGGACTCGCCCGTGTTGGAGGTCTCCCACTCCCGCTTGAGCCCGACGTCGTGGAGCATCTCGCTGGGCCGCTGGGCGGAGCCCTTCAGCTGTGGCTCGTTGGTGCTCGACGACGAGGTGCCCTTGAGCTCGGTCTTGGCCGACTGCTTGACCGCGGCCGTCTGTTTCTCGGTCACGACCAGGTTGGCAGGCTTGTCGAGCACCTCGACCAGCTCGCGCTTGATGACGTCCAGCGAGATCTTCACGCTCTTGACGCCACCGCTGGAGAACTTCACCTCGTGGCCGCTGGGCGACAGCAGCTCGTTCAGGTGAGCGCGCAGCATCGGCGACGTGGTGGCGGTCTGCAACTCGTGGATCGCGCGCGGCGACATCATCGGCCTGCCGTTGCCGCCGCCCGCGAACTCGCGGATCGCGTCGTTCAGCTTCGGGGCGTCGAACGGGCGGACCACGGCGTCGTCGGACAGGCCTCCTGCCCGGCCTTCCGGGTCCAGCCAGTCCCGCAGCGAACCTTCGGCCAACGACAGTGGCGGGCGCGGATCCCGGCCCGTCACCGGGACGGCGTCGTCGATGGAGACG
>JBDSAJ010000189.1:0-4652 GCA_039922235.1 Umezawaea sp. | reverse complement strand
GCCCGCCGTGTCGTCCTCCGTGGCGGGCGGCGGCTGCTCCTCGGGCTGCTCCTCCTCCAGTCGGTCGGTCAGCGGGCGGGGGGTGGGTCTGCTCGTACGGCGTCGTCCCGTACTTGTCGGCGGCGGTCCAGTGCTCGGGCGGGTCCATGCCCGCCTCGAGCGGGTCGAGCTTGAGGCGGTCTTCGTCCAGGTCCTCGGCGCTGTTCAGCGCCGCCGGGTCCGTCTCGACGGAGTCCGGGGCCCCGGTGTCGTGCGGCGGATCCGGTGTTTCGAAGTCGCTCGTCATGAACGGGGTGTATCCGGCGGGGCCGGGCTCAAAACACGTCCGCCCAGGCCGTGACGTGGCTCATCCCGACCTGGGTCGGACCTCGGGAACATCTCGCGGCCCCAAGCGTTGTACCCAGTGCCGCACCGGTGCAGGACCCCCGGGCCTCACCCTTCGCCACCTCGAGTGGCCACTCGCCGAGAGGCGTCTGCCGGTGCGGTGCACGATCCGGAAGAGGGTGGTGGGAGCGGCGACTCCCACCACCCTCTTCCTCTTTGCGTGGTGGAGAACGGCCGCAGTCATCCCTCGGCGATCCGGCCGGTTTGCCCGTCTTCACGGCGGGTAGCCGCTGATCCCGAGCCCGGAGACGTCAACGACGACCTTCAGCGGTCCATCGACGCCGCCGCGTCCCCATCTGCCTGCGCCCGCTCGATCACCCCGTTGGTCATCAGCCGGTCGTCGAGACCGTTCAACGAGATCACGTCGGCCTCGAACACCTGCCTGCCGACGATGTCGAGCACACGGGGATCGACGCCCCTGCCCTGGCGGGTTGAACGGTGTGCAGCCGTGCTCGCGGAATGCTTGCAGTGCTTCGACCACCGGCGCTCGGTTGTCGTCCACGGCCGTGGAATTGCCTGACCAGGGACGGGTGAAACGCCCGAACGGGTTGGCCGGGAGCACGGTCGAGTATCACCGGCACGGCCACGACGACACTTATGTGCACAGCGGCCCTGAGGTAGGCCGAGCACGAGCAGCGGTTCGGCCGAAGCGGCGCGGGGTACCCGGTGATCATGACGGCGTCGCCGTCCCGGTGAGGAGGTGCGGTGGTGCCGCAGTGGCTGGAGGCCGGGCTCTGGGGTCTGCTCGGCGGTGGTGCGCTCGTGCTCGGCGCCGCGGTCGCGTGGCGGGTGCCCGTCTCGCGCGACGTCGTCGCCGGGATCATGGCGTTCGGCGCGGGTGTGCTCATCTCGGCGCTGGCGTTCGACCTGGTCGACGAGGCCGAGCGCGGGGGCGGGCTGCTGCCGACGGCGGTCGGGTTCCTCGGCGGGGCGGGTGCCTACGTGCTGGCGAACGTCGTCCTCTCCCGACGCGGCGCGAGGCACCGCAAGCGGTCCGGTGACCAGCAGCCGAAAGAAGCGGACGCGCAGGGCAGTGGCCTGGCCATCGCGGTGGGCGCGCTGCTCGACGGTGTGCCCGAATCCGTGGTGCTGGGCGTGTCCCTGCTCGGCGGCGGAGGGGTCGGGGTGGCCGTGCTGGTCGCGGTGTTCATCTCGAACGTCCCGGAAGGGCTGTCCAGCGCCGCGGGCATGAAGCGCGCGGGCCGGAGTGCCCGCTACGTGTTCGGCGTCTGGGGAGGGATCGCCCTCGCCAGCGGACTCGCCGCGCTGCTGGGCAACCTGTTGCTGCGCGGCGCTTCCCCGGCCACCACCGCCGTCATCACGGCCGTCGCGGCGGGCGCGATCCTGACCATGATCGCCGACACCATGATCCCCGAGGCGTTCGAGCGCAGCGGTGTCTACACCGGACTGATCACTGCCGTCGGCTTCCTCACCGCGTTCACGGTCGAGCGCCTCGGCGGCTGAGATCGCACGCCGCAGGTAACACCTTTGTAACGCTTCGCTGTGGACCAATCACCCTACGCGCACGGACTGAACATAACGGATTGGTAACACCGAGAACACGGTTGAGGTACGCCTCGTCGACTGTGCGTATGCCCGGTTGGGCCCGCCTCGAAACGCGGTCCTGCGAACGCACCCGACGACAGAGGTGAGCAAGCACATGACCCGGACCGGTGGGCGGCACAAGATCTCCCGCAGAACGAAGATCGCCACGTTCGGCGCCGCCGTGGCGATCGCTGCCGGGGCGGTGGTCGTGGTGACCACCACCAGCGAGGACGAGGCCTACGCGGACGGCGTGGACAAGTCCCTGTTCGTCGACATCACCAAGGTGAAGCCGAACGTGAAGGCGGTGCAGAAGCAGGGGAACGCGTCGAAGGGCACGTTCACCGTCAACTGCGGCACCAACAAGAACGGCCACTTCAACGGGGACAACTTCATCGCCGCTCCCGGCGTCGAGAACGGCGCGCAGCACCTGCACGACTACGTCGGCAACCTGTCGACGAACGCGAACTCGAACAACAAGAGCCTGCTGAAGGCCGGGACCACCTGCAAGAACGGTGACAAGTCGGCGTACTTCTGGCCCGTGATCCGCATCGACACCGCGGACGAGGAGGCCGAGGAGAAGGTCGACCAGCAGGCCCCCAAGGTCGACGACAAGGCCGCGATCGACAAGGACGTGGCGGCGAACGAGACCGCGGCTCCCCTGCCGGAGAG
Organism: Umezawaea sp.; assembly: GCA_039922235.1. Classification (GTDB taxonomy): domain Bacteria; phylum Actinomycetota; class Actinomycetes; order Mycobacteriales; family Pseudonocardiaceae; genus Umezawaea. The sequence goes on along the minus strand of JBDSAJ010000189.1, from coordinate 2,054 downwards.
CGCGACCCAGACCGCGAACCCCCCGGCCAAGGTGGAGGAGCGCAAGCAGCAGGCCGCCGTCGACAAGAAGGACAAGGAAGCGCCGCGCGTCGTGTGCCCCGACGTCGTCAGCAAGCTCGACGACGTCCCCGACGCCGCCGTGCAGGAGGTGTCCAAGCAGCTCGCCGAGGTCGACAAGGTCACCGACGACGCGGACAAGAAGCTCGCCGCCGAGACCGGTGACGCGGCGGTCGTGAACAACGCCGAAGCCGCCAAGGTCCTCGACCCGCTGGAGGACCAGCGCAAGGCAGCCCTCGACAAGATCATCGCGGAGCTGAAGAAGCTCACCGACCAGGTGGCCGACCTGCAGAAGCAGATCGCCGACCTGCAGAACCTCGACAAGTGCGGCATCAAGGACGGCAACAACCCCGCCCCGATCCCGGACGGCTCGGAGAACAGCGAGAAGCCCCCGGCCCAGACCCCGCCGGGCAAGGACGAGAACGCGAACAACGAGCTGCCCGGCAACGACGGCGTGATCCAGCGCCCGGAGAAGGCCGAACTCACCTTCCGCGGCAGCCCGGTCGGCAAGGTCACCGCGATGCCGAAGTTCCTCCGCGTGCTCTACGGCGACGCGAAGATCTCCATCAACGGCACCAAGAATGCCCGTGACTCGTGGACCTGCTCCGGCTTCGAGGACCGCGTGCTGATCAACAAGTACCCGATCTGCCCGAAGGGCGCGAAGGTCAAGCGCATCCACGACTTCCCGAGTTGCTGGGACGGCAAGAACACCGACTCCGCGAACCACCGCACGCACATCGTGTTCCCGGACGCCAACACCGGCAAGTGCGGCAAGGGCTTCAAGGCCGTTCCGCAGCTGCGCATCACCCTGACCTACAACATCCCCAGGGACATCCAGAAGAAGGGCCAGTACAAGGTCGACTCGTTCCCGACCGAGAGCCACAACCCGGTCAGCGACCACGACGACTTCGCGAACGTCATGTCGCAGAGCATCATGAACCGGCTCGTCAACTGCGTGAACAAGGGCAAGGTCTGCAAGGAGTAGCCCGAACGGCGTCACGGCGGAAGGGCCCATCCCAGGCAGCGGGGTGGGCCCTTCCGCCGTCTCACATCGTCGAGAGGATCGTGATGTTCCACCAGGAGTCGAGGTTCTCCAGCGCGTCCGGCGTGGTCGCCTGCGCCGCGATGACCTGACCGATGACCAGGGTTTTCGAGTCCACCCACCAGATCTGGCCCACGCCGTCCTTCACGAAGCACGTGGTGAACTCACCGGGCAGCGGTCCGGCCTCGCTCCGCAGCAGCGCGGCGTAGTGGGTGGGCTGGGAGGTCGGACGGCATCCGCCCTGCTCGTCGAGGCGCGGGATGTTGTTCTCCTGCACCAGTTTCGTGAAGTACGCGTCCTGCGCCGCCCGGTCCGGGAACAGGCGGAACACGGCCAGGTCTGGCGGCGAGAACCGGGGGCTCCAGAGGTTCTCCGAGGTGCACGCGATGGTGGCCAGCTCCGTGCCCCCGCCGTTCGGCTTCTCCGCGCACGCGGTGTTGCCGTTGTAGGGCTCGGGCAGCACGGCTCGGAGCGCGACGACGGACGGGTTGGGCGGCGTGGGTTGCGACGAACTGGTCTGCACCTCGGTCGTGGACGTCGGAGTGGACGTCGGAGTGGACGTCGGCGTCGACTCGGACGAGGACCGGCCCGCTGTCTGACCGTCATCCTTGTTCTTGAACACCAGCACTGAGACCACGACCGCGGCGATCACCAAGACCACGCCGACGGCGGCGATGACCCCGGCTCGGTCGCGACTCGGCAAGCCGGGCTTGGCAGGCGGTCCCAGCGGTGCGGACGGCACCGGCGATCCCTGCGGTGGCGATCCCTGCGGCGGCAATCCCTGAGGTGAACCCTGCGGCGGCGTGCCCACCGGCGGCTGGAACTGCTGTTGGAGCGGCAACTGCCCCTGCGGTGGGGTCACCACGGGTGGTGGCATGGGCAGGGTGGGCCGGGGTCCGGCGGAGACCGTGGGCGCCTGCGGCGCCCGGTCGAGCGCCGCGGCGGCGGCCGCAAA
>JBDSAJ010000188.1:0-3762 GCA_039922235.1 Umezawaea sp. | reverse complement strand
GCCAACTCATCAGCGAGGCGCAAGCCCAGGGATTCGGACCCTTCACCAAGGCCGGCCCGATCCTGGCGTGGCTCGCCGAGTCCTACGGCCTCGGTCGCGGTCACGGCATGGCGATGGTGCACGTGATCACCCAGGGTAGCACAACACCAGTCCGCGGAAGTTTCGTTGTGTAGTTGGAGAAGCTGGCCGGCGATCCGGTTCGTCGCGGTCGGGGGGTCGCACGTCCCGGATCGCCGGCCAGTAGGCGGTGGCCCAGCCGTGTCATGTCGGGGGAACGACACGGCTGGGACCGCCCGTTAGTGGGCTCTGACCACCGCGCGGCGAGACCTGGTGACAGGAGGGGTCACCGGGGCTGCGCGCAGGTGGCGAGCCGGGCGCGGGGCCAAACCGCCCGCGACCAGGTGTTCGTACGCGGCGCGCCACACCGAGCAAGGAGACTTCTGCTGCCGCCAACGACTGGAGCACTCAGGGCAGTTGCCCTTCTCGTCCGGTTCGTGCGCGGCGAGCAGCGCTCGCCATCCCTCGGTCAGCCGAGGGAGCTCGGATCGAGCCACCGAGAGGAGGGACGGGGCGTCGGCCTGACTGGCCAGCTCTGTGAGCAGGTCCAGTCGCTCCCACACCGCGTTGCGGAGGACTTGTCCAAGGATCTCGTCCATCGAAACGTCACCGTCACCTTTCCGCCTGCTCGGCGGCTTCGCGTAGCGCAGCCCTGAGCTGTACGAGTTGATCGGCCGAGAGCACCGCGGTCTCACCGGGAGGGCCGACCAGGACCACGCGGTCCTCGTCCACCACAACGGTGAGGCAGCGCTCACGGTCGACCACGTCGCTGCAGCGAATCCGCCACCAACGACGTTGCCCAGTCGAACCGCGCCATCCGGAGCCAAGGTCATTCGACTCCTGGACGGACAGGGTGGACGCAGAGGACACCGTGGCGACGGCAGGCTCTGCCGAACCACCGCGCTGGGTGGTCACCGCCCGCTCGATCAGGTCCACTTGGTGTTCCTCTCCGTACTCACTCGCTTACCGGAACTCAGATTGCGATGATTCAACCCGGATCGGGACGGTAAAACGCTGGCCGGTGGAAGTGCCACGATGAGCGGTCAGTGGAGTTCGGTAGAGCCGATCAGCTCTGCCGATCGGTACTTCTCGCAGTTGGGGGAGTGCCCCTACTCTGCCGTTGACGCCCAATGGACTGTGAGGCGGCGAAATTGAACACCATCGGTTCGCAAGGTTCTCCTGTGACGCCCGAGGTATGGGACCAGCAGGAGATGCGGGATGCGCTGGCGCGACGGGACATCAGCTCGGTGTACCGGCTGCTTCGTCGACATGGCGTGTCGCAGCGCCAGATCGCGGCGCTGACCGGCCAGTCGCAGTCCGAGGTCTCGGAGATCCTCAAGGGTCGTCAGGTCATGGCCTACGACGTCCTGACGCGGATCGCCCAGGGCCTGGGCGTCCCAAGGGGATACATGGGCCTCGCTTACGACGAGGCAACAGCAGTACGGGTGGCCGCGACCGCGGACTCACCCAATTCTGAGGAGGACGAGTCGGTGAAGCGTCGGAAGTTCCTCGCGCACGCCGCCGCCGTGACAGTCGGTGCGGCCGTGCTCGGTACGGACTCCGGGTCGTGGGTCTCGAACCCCACACAGACTCCGGCCCCCGGCCGTATCGGCATGACCGATGTTCGACAGGTGGAAGCTGCGACACGCGCTCTGCGAGCGCTGGACTACCAGTACGGCGGCGGCTCCTGTCGCGACGCAGTGGTGGCCCAGCTGTCGTGGGGACAGCAGATGCTGGGCGCCAACGCGACGGACCTGGTGCGGGAGCGGCTCTTCGTCGCACTCGCGGACCTGCACAACCTGGCCGGGTGGACGTCGTTCGACACCGGCCTGATGGACTCCGCCCGCAACCACTTCGGGCAGGCGCTCGACCTCGCGAAGCAGGGCCGCAACGAGGCGCTGGTGGCGAACATCCTGTACCGGATGGGCCGGGTGTACTTGCACCAGGACGCACCGGACGACGCGCTCAAGGTGTTCCAGCTCGGCCAGTTGGCCGCGCAGAACTCCGGTTCCGAGCTGGCGGTCGGCATCCTCTGCGCGAACGAGGCGTGGGCCTACGCGAAGATGGGGTCGGACGACCAGGCCATCAAGCTGCTGGGCCGGGCGCGGGACGAGTTCGCCAGGGCGAACGTCGGCGAAGCGCCCGCGTGGGCCAAGTTCTTCACCGAGATCGACCTGTCGTCGATGATCGGCACGGTGCACACGGAGCTGGCCCAGACGGTGGACCCGAAGTACACGCGGACCGCGATTCCCGCGCTCTCCAAGGCCATCAACAGCTTCAGCGAGGACATGACCCGGAGCCGGTCGTTCAACTTCACCTCGCTGGCGATCAACCACCTCATCGAGGGCGACGTCGACCACGGCACGAAGGTCGGCCGCCAGGCCATCGACCTGTCCGAGGGCCTGAAGTCCGTGCGCACCAAGCACCGGATGAAGCCCTTGCTGCAGGAGGCCGACAAGCGCCGCAACAACCCCGATGCCCGTGAGCTGGCAGACCGCCTTGCCAAGTTCACCGGCAGCGACACCGCGGCTTGAGATCGGCCACCTGATGTCCGCGACGGTCGTACTCGACGGTCGGTTCACCAGGGAGAAGTTGGCTGACGCACTGCGGGCGCTGTGCACCGAGCACGGGCTCGACCACCGCGGTGCGAGGCTCCTGAAGTTCACCAGCAACGCCGTTTTCGAACTCCCCGCCGAGCGCGCGGTGGTCCGGATCGTCGGCTCGATGGCCCTGCGGCACCGCGCCGCCAAGGTGGTCCGGGTGGCGACCTGGCTGGCCGAGCACGACGTTCCCGCGGTCCGGCTCCTGACCGGATTCGCGCGGCCGGTGGCCGTGGGGGACCACCTGGCGACGCTCTGGCACCACGTTCCCGATGTCGACCAGCCTGCTCGCGCGCTCGACGGCCGTGACCTCGCGCGGGTCCTGCGCAGGCTGCACGAACTGCCCGCACCACCGTTCCACCTGCCGGAGTGGGCGCCGCTCGACGATGTCCGGCGTCGACTCGCAGATGCGGAAGAACTGTCCGATTCGGACCGCGTGTTCCTCGAAGAGCAGTGCGCGTCGCTCGCTGAGCGGCTCGCCGCCCTGCGACCGGTCCTCCCGCAGGGCGTCCTGCACGGGGACGCGCACCTCGGCAACCTGATCGCGAGCCGGTCCGGTCCGGTGCTGTGCGACTTCGACTCGACGTCGGTGGGGCCGCGCGAGTGGGACCTGAGTTCGCTGCCGATCGGCGTGGCGAGGTTCGGCCACTCGCCCCGGTGGCAGCGGCAACTCGTCCGTGGCTACCGCTTCGACGTCACGAAGTGGGACGGCTTCGCCGTGCTGCGCGACTTGCGTGAGCTGAAACTCACGACGAGCGCGTTGCCGATCTTGCGCAGCCACCCCGGCGTGCGGGCTGAGCTGCGACGACGCCTCGATTCGCTGCGCAGTGGCGACACCACCGCCAGGTGGTCCCCCTACCGTTGATCACCCGCCCGCTGGGCCACGAACCGGTAACGTTCGCCCGTCGAATTCCGACGTTGGCAGGAGAGGGCGCATTTTTGCGCCCGGAGTTTCCGGTGAGGCTTCGACGGCAAGGTGGGTAGCCACGATGCGCCAGATCGTGACTCGGGTGGGGATGCGGCGGTGGCGTGCTCGACGCGCACTGCGGTCGGCCCGTCTGCTCGACGAGGTGGTGGACACCCAGTTGCCGCTGCTCGCCGCGTT
>JBDSAJ010000187.1:0-17655 GCA_039922235.1 Umezawaea sp. | reverse complement strand
GTACGACGCGCGGAACGTCAGCGCGTCGTACCCGACTCCTGGTAGGCCAGCCCCACGGAGACGGAGTGGAGGTGCGAGGCTGGCCAGCTTCAGGGGCGGACCGGGATGCCACCGTTGGTACGGGCGTAGGTGTCTGCCCAGTCGGTGAGGAGAGCGCGGGACCGCTCGACGTTGAGGGCGAGTGTCGACAAAGCGGCATGTTTCCTCTGGTGCGCCTTGACGGCCTGTTCTTCGTCAGCGAAGACCGTGGCCGCATCGGTTTCGCTGACGACCAACGACCTCATACCCCTGCCGAACGTCAGCAGAGTCGACGGGCGCAGTAGGTCGGCGCTGCCGCCAGCGGACATCGGGATCACCCGCAGAGTCAGCCGCTCCGAGTCGCTCAGGAACGTCAACCGCGCCAACTGGTCATGCATCGTCGCCGGGTTGCCGACCGTAACGTGCAACGCGGTTTCGTGAATGTAGAAGGTTGAGGTTGGAGCGCGGTCGCCCCGCAACGCGGCCTGTCGCACAGCCCGAGTCCGAACAAACGTGTCGAGCGCGTCGGCAGAGCCGCTGGTGTCCGCCAAGAGCGCCCGCGTGTACTTCTCAACCTGGAGCAGACCGGGGATCACCATCGGCTCGTAACAGGTGATGGTCAGGGCTGTGCGTTCGTGGAGGGACAAGCTCAGCAGGTCGTCAGCCAAGCCGCCGTCATGTGGGCGGACGAAGCACCCGATGTTCGGCTCGTGTGCCAACCGCATGATGCGGTCCCGCGTGGCCTTGTCGGTCCCGCACTTCCCCAGCAGGGTGCCGATCTCCCAAGGGGAAGTGCCGCGCCAACCCTTCTCCAGCTTGCTGAGCTTTGCCGTCGACCAGCCCAACTCCTCCGCGACCGTCGAACCGCGCATTCCCGCACGTTTCCGTGCCGTCCTCAGTTCCATTCCGAGTTCACGGCTCTGTGCCGTGGTCGTCCGTGGCGGCTTGCCGTCACCGTCGGGTGCTGCCATGTCTTCTCCACCCGTCTCGCTGTCCACAGTGGCCGCTCAGGACTCGGGAGAAGCTGGCGGTTCGGTCGATTCCTGTTGCCCCTCAACGGTTCGCGCGCGGTCGTCGGCACGTTCCCGCAAGGTCTCGCCGAGTTCCACCATCTGTGTGCCGAGCGCCTTTTCCCGTTCCGGAGTGAACGCCGACGGGGACAACCCGTTGCTGACGTCCATCTCGCCGAAGACATACAAGGCGATTTCGGTGTTCACGGCCGTCAGGGAAGCCAGGCGCAGCCGCAGGTCACGGATCACGAGAGGACACCCAGCGCCGAAGGGTTGGTGATCATGAGTTCACTCCGAGGTGTTCAGGCGCTCGCGCGAGCGAGCAGAGGTGACCGATCGGCGCGCAGCCGATGTCTTCCGACCGTCGGGGTACTCACAGCGGTGAATCGGCGGGTGTCGTCGGAGCGGTGATCCCGCGCGCTCGGCACCGCTGGCGGCTCTGCCTGCTCGTCAGACGGTCCGGCCGTCTCCAGGTCGTCCAGCGCCTGCCGAAGCGCCTCGTGAGCCCACACGGCTTCCTGAGCGCTCTCGGCACATTGCCGGGCGTACTGCCTGCCCAACACGACCACGTACGCCGGTGGCAGCAGCAGCCAGAGCAGGAACAGGAGAATCCCCGTCACGTCGTTCGCGAGTTCGGTCCACAGCATTTCCCCACCGCCTCCGTTGACATCAGATGCGCAGATGTCAGCTTTCAGGGAGCACCAGGAGACGTAAACGACCTGCCTGCGACCTATTGCGACCCATGAGGACCTACACTCATCAGCGCTGACATTGGCGAGACGGAGGTCAGCCGATGGATTCTGGACCGGAACGCGGGCATCCGAGGACGCTGTTCGGCGAGTTGCTGCGTCAGCGTCGCCAGACTGCGGAGGAGTTCAGCGAGCAGGCCGAGACGTTCGCTCGGGAACACGGCCTGTCCGCGACGCTCAGCCCCCGCCATGTGCAGCGCCTGGCTTCAGGCCGGCGTGCCGACGGCCGCCCTTTGGGACCCGTTCGACCAGTTACCCGGCGACTGCTCGAAGAGATGTTGAGCGTGCCCGTTGACCAACTGCTCCAACCGGCACCGACAGCCGCTGTGGACGCTCTTGACCGATCGGATGACGCTCTGCAACTCAGAGCGCGAGTCGCCTCCGGACGGAACCTCGACAGCCACACGGTCACGCTTCTGAGGCAGAAGCTCGACATCACCAGGGTCATTGACCGACGACTCGGTGCATCAGCACTTCTGGGTGAACTTCGCGGCCAAATCGAGCAGATGGAACGGGCGTTGAGCAACGTGCTCAGCCGAGCACTGCGGTCGAGCTTGAGCGAAGTCCTCGTGGACGCTTCGACGCTCGCCGGGTGGCAGTCGCTTGACCAAGGATTGGTCGGCAACGCTTGGGATCACTACAACCGCGCTCGGGTCGCGGCCCGTGAAGCGAACTCGCACGAACTTGAGGCCTACGCGTGTGCGGGGCAGGCCGTTGTCCTGCTCGACATAGGCGAGACGGATGCGGCGGTGGAACTCACCGACTATGCGCGCACGATCGCCAAGGGGCGCGCACCCAAGCTGCTCTATTCCTGGCTGACCGCTGGCTACGGGGAAGCCTGCGCGGCGAACGGGGACAACCGGACGTGTCTGGCAGCGTTCGACGAAGCGTCGCGGTTGATGCCTTCTCGGGCCGAGTACCCCGAATCGCCGTTTCTCGTCTTCGATCCGACGCACCTGGAGCGTTGGCGCGGAAACGCGCTCGCGCGACTTGGGGAGCCAGAAGCGATCGGGGTTCTGTCCGACGTGCTGGACCGGCTTGACCCGTCATTCACCCGAGCGGCAACGGCGCTACGGGTGGACCTCGTGCAGGTGTTCACCGCCACGGGCGAAAAGGAGTCGGCAGCCGCGCACGCGCAACACGCTCGGTTGCTGGCGGCGCAGATTGGCTCAACGCGGCAGCGCAGGCGGCTTGATGCGCTGCTCGCGTGATCTCACTTCTCCTTGCGCTTGGGCATCCTGGAGCCCAGGATTTCGGCTGCCTTGCGGTCCGAAGCCGCCACCCAAGCCGCGTAAACCCGCAGCGTGGTTGCTCCTCCCCCGCCGTGGCCGAGTCGACCAGCAACCGTCCTGAGGTCGATTCCGGCCGTCAGCAACTCCGTGGCCGAGTAGTGCCGCAATGCGTGGATGTGGGTCTTGATCTTCAGACGTTCCGCCATGTCCTTGTAACGGCTCGACACGGCGTGCGGTGAATACGGGACCGTGGGATCGGCCTTGAACACGCCCGTGAAGACGTACATGTCATCCGTGAGTTCGATGCCCAGTTCCGCGTACCGCTCGTGGCACCGCTGCCGATGCTCGGTGAGCAGCACGACGGTTTCCGTGTCGAGCGCGATTCGGCGCATCTGGTGCGTCTTGGTGTCCTTCTCCTTGCCGACGCCACGGCGGAGCGTGTAGCTGCGCCGGATTTCGATCATCCCCTCGTCAAGGTTCACGCGGGACCACTTGAGCGCGCAAATCTCGCCACGGCGAACGCCGGTCGTCATGACCAGCCACACGAGGGTGCCCCAGTCGTCATCCATCTCGAATGCGGCTTCCACGAGGCGTGCCGCTTCGGCGGGTGACGGTGGATCGGGCTGAGGAGGAGTCTGACGAGGTTTCTGCGCCACCTTCGCAGGGTTGCTCGGAATCCAGTCCCAGCGGACGGCGGCGTTGAGCGTGCCGCTGATGATGGAGTGGATCTGGCGCACGGTGGACGCTGCCATGCCCTTGCACGCGTGCGGCTTGCACGCCGCCTTCTTGCAGTCGTGGTCTCCGACGGCCTTGTGCACGATGAACGGTTTCCGGTCGCACCGGATGCGGCAGCGCCGGAGGTCCGCGTACAGGTTCTCCAGTGTCCGGGCGGTGACCTTCTTCAGGCCTACTTTGCCGAGCGCCGGTCGGATCGTGCGTTCGATGTACCCGACGTAGGTGTCCCGCGTGTTGTCCTCCAGTTCGGAGGTGCGCAGCCACTCGTCAACGGCGTACGAGAACGTGACGGTGGTGCTCACGGAGCGCTGCTCATCTACTTCCGACTGCAAGCGCGTCATGACCTTCGCGGCGGCCTTCTGGGCGGCTTTGTCGGTTCCCTTGACCGTCTCGGCGAGATAGACGGGCTTGCCCGTGACGGGGTCGTTGCCCGCGAATACGCGGACCTGGAGTGAGTTGCCCCGGACGCGGATACTGCCCCGCGCTCGGACGTCTTCGCTGCTCTGCGGCGTGCCCATGAATCCATGGTCACCCGCGTGTCAATGGACAAAGCCATGGACAAATGATCTTCAGTGGATCTTGAACGGGCCGTTCCTGCTGGTAGAGTGGTGGGGCAGGTGGGGTTCGAACCCACGACCTGACGGATTATGAGTCCGCTGCTCTGACCAGCTGAGCTACTGCCCCTCGCACGTGTCGCAGCCCACCTGGAAGTCGGGTTGCGCTGCTGCGGTGTGGAGAGTACCGATCGTTGCTGCGGACGTCTCGAGAACCTCGGGGTCTTTGGTCACCAATGTGGTTGGGGACACCTGGAGGTTGGTAATACGCCCGATCGTGTGACAAAGGCCAGGCGGGTGGGTACCCGGTCTCCATGAACGAGAAAACCCCAGGTCCGGGGACCTGGGGCCGTCTGACTGCTCCCCCTACTGGATTCGAACCAGTAACCCTTCGATTAACAGTCGAATGCTCTGCCATTGAGCTAAGGGGGAATGTTCTGTTGTTCTGCCTGGCCTCTATGGCCTGACAGGTGAGAACTCTAGCGCATCCGGATCGGGGTTCGCACACACCCCCCTCCGATGCGACAAGATGGGTGCTACCAGGCACGACACGAGAGGAGACCTCGATGAAGGGCATCCTGCTGGGCGCCGCTGTCGGCTACGTGCTGGGTGCGCGGGCCGGACGTGGGCGGTATGACCAGATTGTCCGTACCTATCGGCGGCTTGCCGACCACCCGGCTGTGCAGGGGGCGGCTGGGATCGTTCGGGCCAAGGTTGGGGAGAAGACGGGGTTCGGGCAGCGGGCGCACACGAACGGGCAGGCGCCTCGGCGTGAGCCGGTGATCCCGCGGGCGTAGGAACGCCGTCTGGCCCGCCGGAGGCGATCAAAGGTCGCCTCCGGCGGGGAAGTGCGGTGGCGAAGGCGAAAGTGATGAGGGTCAAAGGTCGCCTGCGGCGGGGCGAGTGGGTCGCCTGTGAGGGTGATGGCTAGAGCACGTGGGCTACGGCGAAGATGCGGCGGAACGGGAACCAGGTCGTGCCGTTTGGGCGTTGGGGGTAGGCCTTGCGGAGTTTGGGGGCCAGTTCGGCGCGGAACGCGGTCCACGCCTTGTCGTCCAGTCTGGCGCGGATGGGGCGCAGGGCAGTGCCGGTGATCCACTCCAGGACGGCGTCAGGGCCTTCCAAGCGCTGTAGGTAGGTGGTTTCCCAGGCGTCTACGTCGCAGCCCTCGAGGAGGCCGGCGTAGCCCGCTGGGTCGAGTACCGGGGTTTGGTCGCGCAACACGTCGGTCAGGTCGGGCCAGGTGGTCTTGATCTGGTCGCGGACCAGGGCGTGGGAAGGGCTGTGGAAGTTGCCTGGGACCTGCATCGCCAGCCAGGCGCCGGGTGTCAGTTGGGTCGCCCAGCGGAGGAGTAGGTCCGGATGCGTGGGTAGCCATTGCAGGACGGCGTTGGTGACGACCACGTCCGTGTCGGGGGCCGGGCTCCAGGTTGCGGCGTCCGCTACCTGGGCGTCCAGGCCGCGGGTCCGGGCCGCGTCGACCATTTCCGGTGATGAGTCGAAGGCTTCCAGTACCGCGTTCGGCCAGCGGGTGGTGAGGGTTTTGGTGAGGTTGCCGGGGCCGCAGCCCAGGTCGACGACCCTGCGGGGGTTCGTGGCGTCGATCCTGGCCACCAGCTCGTGGAAGGGCCTGGAGCGGTGGTCGGCGAAGGCCAGGTACTTCGTGGGGTCCCACATGTGCGCGCCTCCTAGCAGTACAAGCGTACTGTAACAGTACGCGCGTACTACTGGGTGGGCTTCAGGTCCTTGATCTTGGCGGCCACGTCCGCGGCGATGTCGCGGACGGCGGCCAGGTCGGCGCCCTCGTCGGGGCGGACCTGGAGCACGACGCCGCCGCGGCCGGGGACCTTGCGCTGGAGGTACCAGGCGTCGCCGATGTGGTGCTTGCTCTTGAACGAGGCGGTGACCCTGGTGTGCACGACCTCGGGCACCTTGCCCGGCGCCTCCAGCACGTGGCGCTGCGGTGGCAGGTCGCTCAGCAGGACCGCGTCGCCCGCCTGCCCTTCCTCCGCCGCCTCGACGACCACGAGCGTGCTGCCTGCCCAGGTGGCCTTGCTGATCAGGTGCCAGCCGAGGCGGCGCGGGCCGGGCAGCCAGAGGCCCAGCGACGTCGCCACCAGGTGGCCGCCGCCGCGCACGTCGGCCACGGCCAGGACGGCCTCGTCGTTGTCCAACGAACCGGTGAAACCGGCGGGCAGGCCTTGCTTGAACAGCTTGCGCCACAGGGCGTTCATGTCTAGAGGCCTCCAAGAGCCTGCTGGCCGAGCGCCTTGTGGTACTCCTCCAGCGCCACCAGGTCGCCGAACAGCGCGCGGTACTCGTCCGGGTCCTGCAGTGGCGAGATGCGGTGCAGCCTGGACTTGATCTCGGAGATCTGGCCCGCCACGAGGATCTGCTGCAGCCTCGCCAGCACCGCCGACACGTGGCGGAACTCGTCGCCTGCCTTGCAGGTCAACGGTTCCACGGCCAGCTCGGTCAGCACCGATCGGCCTGATTCCTCCGCGCACGCCTGGCTCACGGCTTCGACGAACGCGGGACCGGACAGGCCGCAGGAGGCGCCGCCCGCGTCGCGGATCGCGTTGTGCAGCGCCAGGTACGCGGGGTGGGTGAACACCTCTTCCGGCAGGCCGTCGTAGTACGGGCCCGCGAGTTCCGGGACCTGCAGCGCGGCCTTCAGCGCCTCGCGCTGGTGCCACAGCCTGGGGTCGCGCTTGTCCGGTCGGCGCGTGCCCTCCTCGGCCACGGCGAGCGCACCCTGGTACGGGTCGACGACGGGTGCGGAGCGGCGCTGCTGCTTGGCGGGTGCGACGCCGCCACCGGCGGACTCGCGCACACGCCGGACGACCGCTGCCTCGTCGTTCCAGCCCACCCACCAGGCCAGTTTCGTGGCGTAGCCGTCGCGCTTGGAGCGGTCCTTGATCTGCGCCACCAGCGGCACGGTCTTGCGCAGCGCCTCGACCCGTCCGTCGACCGAGTCGAGGTCGAACTCCTTGAGCTGCGTGCGGACGGCGAACTCGATCAGCGGGGTACGCCGGGCGACGAGGTCGCGGACGGCGACGTCTCCCTTGTCCTGCCTCAGTTCGCACGGGTCCATGCCGTCCGGCGCGATCGCGATGTAGGTCTGCGCGGAGAAGCTCTGCTCGCCCTCGAACGCCTTCATGGCGGCCTTCTGGCCCGCCGCGTCGCCGTCGAAGGTGAAGATCACCTCGCCGTTCATGTCGTCGTCGATCAGCAGGCGCCGCAACAGGTTCATGTGGTCCGTGCCGAACGCGGTGCCGCACGACGCGACCGCCGTCGGTACGCCCGCGAGGTGCATGGCCATCACGTCGGTGTAGCCCTCGACCACCACGACCTGGTGCCGCCGCGCGATCTCCTTCTTCGCCAGGTCCAGCCCGAACAGCACGTGGGACTTCTTGTAGATCGGGCTTTCGCTGGTGTTGAGGTACTTCGCCTGGATCGGGTCGTCCTCGAAGATCCGCCGCGCGCCGAAGCCGACGACGTCGCCGCTGATGTCGCGGATCGGCCAGAGCAGCCTGCGGTGGAACCGGTCGATCGGGCCCTGGCGGCCTTCCTTGGTCAACTGCGCCTTGAGCAGCTCGTCCAGTTCGAAGCCGCGGCCCAGCAGGTGCTTGGTCAGCTTGTCCCAGCCGCTGGGCGCGAACCCGCAGCCGAACATCCCCGCGGCGGCCTCGTCGAACCCGCGCTCGGCCAGGAACTCCCGCGCCTTCAAGGCGTCCGGCGTGCGCAGCTGCTCGGTGTAGTAGTCGGCAGCGGCGCGGTGCGCTTCGATCATCCGGGTCCGGGTGCCGCGGTCGCGCTGGACGGCGGAGCCGCCGCCCTCGTAGACCAGCGTGATGCCCGCGCGGTCCGCCAGCCGCTCGACCGCCTCGACGAAGCCGAGGTGGTCGGTCTTCATGACGAACTTGATCACGTCGCCGCCCTCGCCACAGCCGAAGCAGTGGTAGGTGCCGTGCGACGGCCGGACGTTGAACGACGGCGACTTCTCGTCGTGGAACGGGCACAGGCCCTTCAGCGAGCCGCCGCCCGCGTTGCGCAGCGAGACGTGGTCGCCGACGACCTCGTCGATTCGACTGCGGTCACGCACCAGCGCGATGTCGCTTTCACGGATGCGTCCTGCCACACCGCCGAGTCTAGTGCTGGCACACTGGTGCTCGTGACCGCTGCCGACCAGTTGATGGCCAGGACGTTCAGCGAGCACCGCGCGCACCTGGTCGGCGTGGCCTACCGGTTGACCAGCAGCGTGGCGGACGCCGAGGACGCGGTGCAGGAGTCCTGGTTCCGCCTGGCCGGGCTGTCCGACGAGGCCCGCGGCGGCATCCGCGACCTGCGCGGCTGGCTGACGACGGTGGTCGGCCGGATCTGCCTGGACCGGCTGCGGTCGGCGGCCGTGCGGCGCGAGTCCTACGTCGGCTCGTGGCTGCCGGAACCCCTCGTGACATCCCTCACCTCGACCGGTGAGGACCCGCTGGACCACGTGGTGCGCGACGACGGCGTGCGGTTGGCGGCGCTGGTGGTGCTGGACCGGCTCACCCCCGAACAGCGGGTCGCGTTCGTGCTGCACGACGCGTTCTCGGTGCCGTTCGACGAGATCGCCGACGCACTCGGCTGCTCGACGGCCTCGGCGCGGCAGCACGCGTCACGGGGCCGCAAGGCGCTGGCCGACGCGGACCCGCCGCCGCGGGTCGCGCTGGCCGAGCAGCGGGTGGTGCTGGAGCGGTTCCTCGCGGCGCTGGCGGCGGGCGACGTGCAGGCCGTGATCGACGTGCTGCACCCGGACGTCGTGGTGGTCGGCGACGGCGGCGGCAAGGTCCGCACGGCGGTCAACCGGATCGTGGGCCGGGACAAGGTGGCGCGCTTCCTGTTCGGCCTGATCGCCAAGTACCGGGTCGACCCCACCGAGGTCGGGGTGGTGGCGCTGGTGAACGGCGACCTGGGGCTGGCCATCCCCGAGCCGACCGGCGACGGGACCGGCCAGAGCATCCCCCGCCGGGTCGACGCGCTGGTGGTCCGCGACGGCCGGATCGTGGCGATCTACGACGTGGCGAACCCGGACAAGATCGGTCACGTGCCGTTCGCGGGCTGACGTTCCGGGACCCGGCAGGCGTCGCCCGAGGTGAAGCCCTGGTCGGTGATGCCGAACGCGGCGTTGAACCGGCCCCGCTGGTTCTCCAGCGCGATCTGGTAGGTCAGCTCGACGAGCCCCTTGTGCCCCAACCGCTCGGCCAGTTCGGCGACCTGCTCGTCGGTGACCGCGACCGGGGTCGCCGTCATCGCGTCGGCGTAGGCGAGCGCCAGCTTCTCCAGCTCGGTGTACTTCGACGACGTGGCGTAGTCGTGGATCTCGGTGAGCCGGTCGATGTCGAGGCCCTCGTGCTTCTGCAGCATCGTGCCGAAGTCGACGCACCACGAGCAGCCGAGCTGGACGGCCGTCCGGTAGACGACGAGTTCGCCCAGCGCGGGCGGCAGCGCCTTCGACACGCGCCGCACGCCGAGTTCGTGCCCGCTGCTCGCGACCATCACGCCGGGGTGGTGCGCCATGACCGTGGCGGGCTCCAGCACGGCCCCGTACCGCTTGCGCGAGTACCGGTAGACGCTCCTGATCAGCCAGTTCGCGTCCTTGGCCTGGACGCCGGGAATCCTCGGCATGGTGTGCTCCTCGCTCGTTCCGCAGTCGTTCACCAACTCGGACGAGGACGCCACGCCAAACGTGACACCACCGGGTGACTGATGTGACCGTGGGGAAAGCCTTACGGTCCAGCCATGACCATGTCGAAGGGTTTCACCCTCGAGCTCGACTCCGAAGCGGCCGGGCTCCTGGCGGGCACCCTGTTGGCCGGTGACTCGTGCGCGGTGCAGGTGCGCCACGGGAAGTCCGGCACGCTCCTGCTCTGCGCACTGCCCGGCGAACGCGGCCAGGGTATGCGGCTGCACCTGAGGATGCCGGACGCGCCTAGCGACTGACGCGGCGCAGGAACGAGCGCCACCGCGCGGGCGGGAACACGAGCTCCGGTCCTGGCGCGTTCTTCGAGTCGCGGACCGCGACGTCGTCGGCGAACGACACCTCGACGCAGTCGCTGTCCGCGATGCCGCCGCTGCGGCTGCTCTTACGCCAGCTCCGGGTCATCGTCGTCCTCCCGCGGCCGGTCGTACTCGGCCATGTACTCCATCATCAGCGTTCGCGACTCCTGCCGCGGGATGGAGAACACGGCCAGGCGTTCGAAGATGAGCTGGCTGCGGGCGATGGCCTGCGGTTCCGTGGAGAACGACCTGGTCATCTCGGTCTCGGTGTAGACCAGCGGCATGGCATCCGGGTACTCGATGAGCTTGCACCCGGCGCTGAGCGCGCCCGCGCCACCGACCGAGGCGGGCACGATCCGGATGACGCAGCGGGAACTGGTCGCCTGGAAGATCAGCCGCAGCAGCTGGTCCTCCATCACCCGGTCGCCGCCGACCTTCATCCGCAGCGCGTTCTCGTGGATGTAGAACGTGCAGATCGGGCCCGCGTACGGCCTGAGCATCGCCTGGCGGCCGATCCGGGCGCGCACGGCGGGCCCGATCTCGTCCGGCGCGGTGAGCCCGAGCTGGTCGAGCAGCGCCCGCGCGTAGTCCTCGGTCTGGAGCAGGCCGGGGATGGTCGCCAGGTCGAAGCTGGTGATCGCCTC
Source organism: Umezawaea sp. (assembly GCA_039922235.1). Classification (GTDB taxonomy): domain Bacteria; phylum Actinomycetota; class Actinomycetes; order Mycobacteriales; family Pseudonocardiaceae; genus Umezawaea. The sequence goes on along the minus strand of JBDSAJ010000187.1, from coordinate 6,674 downwards.
CGCGGCGGCCTCGGCGAGCGTGAGGGCGCGCAGGTTCTCCGGCAGCCGGTCGCAGCCCGGCCGCGTCAGGTACGGCTCGACGGCCGACTGGTGCCGGACCACGAACCCGTCGATCGCGGTCCGCTCCAGACCGCAGTGGACGAGCAGGCGCAGCAGGTCCAGCTCGCCGATGCGCGCCCGCCCGAGTTCCACCTGGGTGAGCGTGGTCGCGTGCCAACCGAGCCGATCGGCCAGCAGAGCGCCGTCCAAGCCCGTCAGCGCCCGCAGGCGCCGCAGCTCGTCGCCCAGTTCCCGACTGGACGCCGTGGAGTCCGTGCTCGTCATGCTGCGACGCTAGGTCGTCTGATCAGCTATTTCGCCCTTTGCGGCCGGAAACCCCTCGATCGAAGGACGACTTGATCACCAGTCAGGATGGATCTACGACCTGCGCGAGGAAGTAGACGGCCCCGGTGGACGCGTGCCGCACGAGGAGCAGGTACGGGCGTTCCACGCGCACGGTCGTCGGTTCGACGTACCCCTCGAACGAGACGGTGCGGAACATGACGGCGGTCGCGGCGGCGCCTTCCAGACCTTCCTCGTCGATCTTGAGCACGGCCTCGTGGATGACCTCGTCCACCAGCACGCGCGGGTCGGGGGTGAGGCCGGTCAGGTCGCCGTCCGCCTCGAACAGCTTCACCACGCCCAGTCGGGTGAGCACGGACTTGAGGGTCGTGGACGCGCTGACGTCGAGCTTCGGCAGGAACAGCTCGACCTGCTTGAACTCCAGCGCCCCGGTGAGGGCCGCCAGCCGCTCGGGGGCGAGTGCGCCGAGGTCGCCGTCCGGGAGCAGCACGAGCGCCTCGACCTCGCCGTGCGCGGGCAGCGACACGACCTGCCAGCCGTCGACGGCGGCGTGCCGCATCTTCGCCTCACGGCGCATGGTGGGGACGTCGACGGCACCGCCGGGCGCGTGGAACGGGAGCGGCTGGGTGTCGGAGAACGTCCCCAGCCACGCGGTCTTCAAGTACAGGGCGTTGACCAGCGTGGCGACGGTGTCGGTCCCGACCTGGCCGGACTTGATCAGCTCGGGGATGAGGTCGTTGGTCGTGTCGGCCACGTCCGCGTTGATCAGCTTGCGGGAGCCGTCGGGGTCGGTGGCGAAGGGCACCTGGCGGGCCTTGCCGCCCGGCCACGCCGCCAGTCCCTTGGTGAAGGCCGCCTCGACCTCCACGTCCTCGGCCGCCCAGAGGGTGTTCGCCACGGCGAACACCGCCTCGTCGCCGGGCACGGACTTCGCCAGCAGCTCCGCGTTGCCCTCGCCGAGCAGTGCGACGAGCTGGTCGCGGGTCTCGCCCTTGGCGGCGAGGGTCGCCAGGCCGAGCGCGCTGGTCACGGAGTACGGCGACCAGCAGGCGTTCGCCGTTCGGTCGGCCGCGAGGACGTCGTGCAGGGACAGGGCGAACTCGGCGTGCTCGGTCACGGGACTCCTCAAGGCAGGGGACCTGGTCGAGTCTGCCACCGGAGGCCGCGGGCCGTCAGCGCCCCGGCACCAGCCTCTCGTGCCACGACCCGGCCTCCGCGTCCGTCAGCAGGGCCACCTGGTCGATCACCACGCGCAGCCGGGCGGCGTCGTCGGGCGCGGCCTCCCACGCGGGCACGAAGGCGAGGTCCAGCGCGTCCGGCGCCCGGTCGGACAGTGCGGTGACCAGTTCGGTGATCAGCACGCGCTGCCGTTCCTGCATGGCCAGCCGCACGGGGTCGGACATCACGTACCGGACGGCGACCGCCTTGAGCAGCGCGACCTCCGCGGCGACCAGCCGGGGCACGGCCAGGTCGGCGCGGTAGCGGGTGAGCGGGCCGTCGCCGTGCTCCGCGCGGGTCGCCGTGACGGCCGCCGAGGCGAACCGGCCGACGAGTTCGCTGGTCAGCCGCTTCAGCGCCACCTGCGCGCCCAGCGACCCGTCGTACTCGGCGCGGGCGAGGTCGGCGATCACCGGCAGCCGCAGGAGCTCACGGGCGGCCTCTTCGAGCTGCGACACCGGCTCGGTGGAGAAGTGCTTCGCGGCCAGTCCGGCGACGGCGGCCCGCTCGGACGGGTCGGCCAGCGCCCGCAGGCTGATGCGGTGGGCGAGCACGCCGTCCTCGACGTCGTGCACGGAGTAGGCGACGTCGTCGGCCCAGTCCATGACCTGCGTCTCCATCGGCTGCCGCCGGTCGGGGGCGCCCTCGCGGATCCACTCGAACACGGCGACGTCGTCCGGGTACACGCCGAACTTGTGCACGCCGGGCGTGTGCGGCCACGGGTACTTGGTGGAGGCGTCCAGGCAGGCGCGGGTCAGGTTGAGGCCGCTGGCCGTCTTGGGTTCCAGCCGGGTGAGGATGCGCAGCGTCTGGGCGTTGCCCTCGAAGCCGCCGCACGGGCCCGCGAGGGCGTGCAGGGCGCGTTCGCCGTTGTGGCCGAACGGCGGGTGGCCGATGTCGTGGGCGAGGCCCGCGGTGTCGACGATGTCGGGGTCGCAGCCCAGCGCCTCGCCGATGCCGCGGCCGATCTGGGCGACCTCCAGCGAGTGGGTCAGCCGGGTGCGGGGCACGCCGGAGCCCTCCCCCGGCCCCACGACCTGCGTCTTGCCCGCGAGGCGGCGCAGCGCGGCCGAGTGCAGGACGCGGGCGCGGTCCCTGGCGTACGGGGTGCGGTGCTCGCCGAAGCCACCCGTCAGCGACGCGCTCTTCGGCTCCTCCTCCAGCAGCCGGGCGGCGTCGTGTTCGGTGTAGCGCTGGCTCATCCGACCAGCGTAACCAGGGGACTCAGATCGTGATGCCGTCGAAGGCGCCCGCGGGGGCCTTCATCAGGTGGTAGTACAGCAGCGCGGCGGTCTCGCGGCGGATGTAGAACAGCTGGGTTTCCCTGGTCTGCACGTTGGGGCCGCTGCGCGTGGGCGACGGCCAGGCGTCCAGGCCCTCGTCCTCGGCCATCGTGCGGGACCGCAGGGAGTGCCACGGGTCGCTGACGATGACGGCGCTGGTGAGGTTGCGCTCGCGGGCGGCGACGCCCAGCGCGCGGATGCTGCCGAGGGTGTCGTTGCCCTCGCCGACCTCGACGACCCGGTCCTCGGGCACCTGGTGCTCGACCAGCCAGATCTTGCCCGCCTCGCCCTCGGTGAAGTTGTCGCCCGCCTGACGGCCGCCGGTGGTGAAGATGTACTTGACGACGCCCTGCTCGTAGAGCTTGCGGGCGTGTTCGAGGCGGGCTTCCAGCACTTCGGACGGGACGCCGTTGTACTGCGCGGCGCCGAGCACGACGGCCATGTCCGCGTGCGTGCGGTCGTCGTCCCTGGCCACCTGCCACACCCGGAAGGCGGTGCCGCCGACCACCAGCGCTCCGATCACGAGTCCACCGAGGACCGTGCGCAGCACGAATCGCATGATTCTGGCCAGAGGAGTGAGGGGCACCCGTTCATAGTTCCAGAATCAGAGCCACCCGTGTTCTTCGGCCAGCCGCACGGCCTCCGCCCTGGTGCGCGCGCCCGTCTTCCCGATGGCCGACGACAGGTGGTTGCGCACCGTGCCGTCGGACAGGTGCAGCGCCTTCGCGAGGTCCGACACCGTGCCGCCGTCGCGGGCCCGCAGCAGCACGTCGCGTTCGCGGTCGGTCAACGGGCTGGCCCCGCTGGCCAGCGATTCGGCCGCCAGCACCGGGTCCACGACCCGCAGGCCGGAGTGCACGCGGCGGACCGCGTCCACCAGCTGCTCCGGTGGGGCGTCCTTCACCACGAACCCCAGTGCCCCCGCGGACATCGCCCTGGCCAGGTAGCCGGGACGGCCGAACGTGGTGCACACGATGACCCGGCAGCCGGGCAGCGCCGCCTTCAGGTCCGCGGCGGCGGTGAGCCCGTCCTTGCCGGGCATCTGCACGTCCAGCAGCGCCACGTCGGCCCGGTGCAGCTTCGCGGCGGGCACGACCTCGTCGCCCGAACCGACCTGGGCCACGACCTCGATGTCCGGCTCCAGGCCCAGCATCGCGGCCAGCGCGCCGCGGACCAGCGCCTGGTCGTCGGCCAGCAGCACCCGGATCACGAGACCTCCGCCCTGAGCAGGTAGCCGCCGTCGGGCAGCGGACCGGCGGCCAGCTTCCCACCGACCTTGCCCAGCCGTTCGGCCAGACCGCTCAGGCCACCGCCGGTCGGGGTGTCCCCAGCGCCCCGACCGTCGTCGCGCATCTCCAGCCACGTGTCGCCGAGCCGGACCTCGCACTTCGAGGCGCGGGAGTGCCGCAGCACGTTGGTCACCCCTTCCCGGACCACGTACCCGAACACCTCCTGCAGCTCCGGTCGCACGTTGTCGACCGCGTGCGGCAGGTCCGGCTCGACGCCCGCCGCCCGCAGCGCGGCCCGTGCCCCCACGACCTCTGCGGACAGTGACACCTGGCGGTAGCCCGAGACCGTGGCGCGGACGTCGCCCAGCGCCTGGCGGGACAGCTCCTCGACCTCGCGGATCTCCTCCTGCGCCCGAACGACGTCCCCGGAGCTCTCCAGCAGGCGCCGGGCGAGACCGGCCTTCACCGTGATCGACGTGAGGCTGTGGCCGAGGATGTCGTGCAGGTCGCGCCCCAGCCGACTGCGCTCCTCGGCGACGGCGAGGACGGCGATCTCGTCGCGGGCCTTCTTCAGCTCGTCGTTCGCCCGGAGCATCCGACCCATGAACATCATCCCGAACGAGACCGAGAGCAGGGTGCCGAACTGGTCGAAGTCGCCTTCGAACGCCCCCAGCAGGTACGAGGTGACGACCAGCAGGACCAGCACCGAGCTGTCGATCACCACTGCCGGGATGGCGGGCAGGATCATGGCGGTCGCGGACATGACGTAGACCATGAGACCGGCCTGCTCCAGCCCGAGCCCGAAGACCACGGCCAGCCCGAGCACGGTCATGGCGACGCAGCCGGCGATCCGGGTGCGGACGTCCTTGTCGACCCAGACCAGGAACGGCATCAGCAGCCAGCCGACCGAGTAGGCGAGCAGGCCCGCGAGCAGCAGGACCCGCTCCCACAGCGGGCGGTCGCCGATCGCGACGTGGTAGGCCACCACCGGGACGTAGAGCCCGAGGAACACCAGTCCGACGAGGAGCCAGCGGAAGGCTCCGCTCCGCAGCCGATCGATCACGCCGCCCACCGTAGGCCTCAGACCCGTGCCGTGTCCGACTGGAACCGCCGGGCGGCCACGAACCCGAGCCCGAGCACCCACCCCGCGAGCACCAGCACCGCCGTGCCCAGGTCAGCGCCCCCCACGAGCGGCGCCTGGCCGACCAGCTTGACCCAGTACGTCGGCATGACGTGCATGACGGCGCTGAGCCAGCCCGGCGCGACCTCGGCGGGGATCCAGATGCCGCCCAGCAGGCCGAACGCCATGGACAGCACGCCGGTGATCGCCTGCATGCCGTCGGCGGTGGAGAGCAGGCCGATGACGATGCCGATCAGCACGAACGGCAGCGTGGCCAGCCACAGCCCTCCCGCGACCCCGACCCACTGCAGGGCCGACATCCGCACGTCCTCGACGAACGCGCCGAGCAGCAGCACCAGCAGGATGCCGGGCAGCGCGATCACCATGCCCAGCGCGCCCTTGGTGATCACGTACCCGGCGCTGCTCAACGGGGTCAGCCGCAGCTGCCGCTGCCAGCCGGTGCTCCGCTCGACGGCGATCCGGGCGCCCGCGGCCAGCGGCGCGGACATCAGGCCGAACACGGCCATGTTGATCATCAGCGAGGTGGTGACCGGCAGGCCGTTGGGGAACACCTGCCCCTTGGCGTTGTAGAGGTTGACGAACAGCAGGAACATCACCGACGGCATCACCACGGTGAACAGCAGGTACCGAGTGTTGCGGACGGCGCGGCGGACTTCCAGCGCCAGGAATCGGGTGTTCACTTCGTCTCCTCGGAAGCGCTGGTCAGCGCGAGGAACGCGTCCTCGAGGCCGACGGCGGTGATCTCGATGTCGTGGGCGGCGGGCCAGCGCGCGAGCAGTGCCCGCAGGGTGGCGTCGGAGTCGGTGCAGTCCAGGTCGACGGTGTCGCCGCGGACCTCGGCGGCCCGCACGCCGGGCAGTGCCACGACCGCGGCGCGGGTGGCGCCGGGCACGACGGCGCGGAGCGTGCGGCCGGACACGGTCGCCCGGACCTCGGCCACGGAGCCGTCCGCGACGACCCGGCCCGAGCGCATCAGCACGACCCGGTCGGCGTACTCCTGCGCCTCCTCCAGGTAGTGCGTCGCAAACAGGACCGTGCGGCCGGAGTCGGTGTACTCGCGCATCCCGCGCCAGAACTGCCTCCGGGTCTCCACGTCCATCGCGACCGTCGGCTCGTCGAGCACGAGCACGTCGGGGTCGCAGACCAGCGCGAGCGCGAACCGCACCCGCTGCTTCTGGCCGCCGGACAGCTTGGTGCACTTGCGGTTCGCCAGGTCGGCGATGTCCGCACGGGCCAGCGCCTCGGCGACCGGCAGCGGCGCGCGGTGCAGTGCGGCGACGAGCCCGACGGCCTCGGCGACGGTAGCGTCGTCGAGCAGCGAGCCGTTCTGCAGCATCGCGCCGATCGTGCCGCTGACGACGGCCGCGCGCGGCGTCTGGCCGAACACGGCGATCTCACCCTCGTCGGGCACGGTGAGGCCGAGGAGCATGTCGACGGTGGTGGACTTGCCCGCGCCGTTGG
>JBDSAJ010000186.1:0-7836 GCA_039922235.1 Umezawaea sp. | reverse complement strand
CGGATCGGCGGTTCGGCCGCGAGGTCGAACGGGTGCGCCGCCGCCGAAGCGAGCGCCCTGTCCTGCCACGGCTCGACGTCGAGGCGCGGCGCGGTGCCCGGCGGCAGCACGACCTGCTCGTCGTCGCGGAACACGGTCCGCAGCACCTCGTGCCGGTCCGCCACGTCCGTCAGCGCGGCCCGCAGCGCTTCGACGTCGAGGTCGGGCAGCCGCACCGCCAGGGGGGATGTTGTAGTTCGCGGACGGGCCTTCGAGCCGGTGCAGGAACCAGAACCGCTCCTGCGCGTAGGACAGCGGCAGCCGCTCCGGCCGTCGCGCGGCGACGAGCGCTGGTCGGGTGGTGCCGGTCAGCACGGGTGCCAGCCGGGCGGGGGTGCGGGCGTCGAACACCTGCCGCACCGTCGCCTCCGCGCCGAGCCGGGCCCGGAGGCGGCTGACCAGCTTGGGCACCAGCATCGAGTGCCCGCCGAGTGCGAAGAAGTCGTCGTCCGCGCCGACCTCGTCCAGGCCGAGCACCTCGGCGAACAACCCGCACAGCACGGCCTCCGGACCGCTGCGCGGTGCCACGGCACGCGCCCGAGGAACAGCGGGCAGCGCGGCCTTGTCCACCTTGCCGTTGGACGTCAGCGGCAGTGCGTCCAGGCGCACGATCCGTTGGGGCACCAGGTGTTCCGGCAGCACCTCGGCCAGCCGGTCCCACAGCCCGGCGGTGTCCGCGGCCACCACGTAGCCGACGAGTTGCTCATCCCGCAGCACCACTGCGGCGGCCGAAACGCCGTCGCAGGTCCTCAACGCCGACTCGATCTCGCCGGGTTCGACGCGCATGCCGCGCACCTTGACCTGGTCGTCGGCGCGCCCGGCGTACTCCAGCACGACGCCCCGCCACCGAGCTAGGTCTCCGGTGCGGTACATGCGGGTACCGGTGCCGAACGGGTCCGCGACGAACCGCGCGGCCGTGTCAGCGGTGCGCCCGTAGTACCCGCGCGCGGTTCCGGCTCCCGCCAGGTACAGCTCACCGGTCACGCCCTCCGGCAACGGCCGCAGGTGCCGGTCCAGCACGTACGCGGCGACGTTGCCGATCGGTCGCCCGATCACCGGCGCCGGGTGCTCGACCAGCCACGCGGTGACGGCGTCCACAGTGGACTCGGTAGGTCCGTACAGGTTGACCGCCCGGACACCGTTGTCGTTCAGCGTCCGCCACAGGTCCCGGTCGACCGCTTCGCCGCCCAGCGCGAGCAACTGCGGCGTGAACGTGCCGGTCGCTAGCAGCAGGCGGGCGTGCGACGGCGTGGTCTCCACGACACCGACGCCGTGCTCGGCGAAGTAGGCAAGCAGCGCCTCCGGGTCACGCCGCACGTCGTCCGCGACGAGGTGCAGCTCGTGGCCCGCGAGCAGCCACAGCACCGGGTCCCACGACGCGTCGAACGTGAGCGGTGCGGTGAGCGCGACCCGTTGCGGCTCTGCGGGGAACAGGTCCGCGCGGTGCTGGTGGAACAGGTTCACGATCGACCTGTGCTCGACCGCGACGCCCTTCGGCGTGCCGGTCGACCCCGAGGTGTGCAGCACGTACGCGAGGTCCACCGGCTGGGGCGCCACGGGTTCCGCCTCAGGCCCGTCGATCGTCCCGTCCAGGACGAAGGTCGCGTCCCTGGTCACCAGCCGCACCCGTTCCTCCGGCGCGTCCACGTCGACGGGCAGGTAGGCTGCGCCGGCCTTGAGCACGCCGAACATCGCCACGATCGCCGCCACCGAGCGGGACAGCCGCACGGCGACGACGTCCTCCCGTCCGATGCCGCGACCCGCCAGCACCCGCGCGACCCGCGTGCTCGCGGCGTCGAGTTCCGCGAACGTCAGCGTCCCGTCCGCCACGAGCGCGACCCGGTCCGGCGTCCGCGCGACCTGCGCTGCCAGGAGGTCGACCAGCGTCTCGGCGATCTCCGGTACCACTGGCGCGACCGGTGATCCCATGGCCCACACGGATTCCTCCGGTGCGGCCACCAGCGACCGGACCAGCACGCCGAACGCCGTGGCGAGGCACTGCGCCGTCGCCGCGTCGAACAGCCCGGTGTCGTACTCCAGATCGCCGGTCACGCCGTCCGGTCCGGGCACCAGGTTCACGGTGAGGTCGAACTTCGCCGCGCCGGTGCCCACCGCCTCGACCGTGACACCCAGATCGGGCAGTCCGGCCGCGGGCGGCAGCACCGCGAGCAGCACCCGGAACAGCGAGCCACCCGGCGCCAGGTCGGCCACGACGGCGTCGAACGGCACCGCGGCGTGCGCGAAGGCGGCCAGATCGGCTTCCCGCACCCGTCGCAGCACCTCGGTGAACCCCGGGTCGCCGCTGAGGTCCGTGCGCAGCGCCACGGTGTTGACGAAGTACCCGACGAGGTCTTCGAGCCGCTGGTCGGCGCGACCGGACACGGGTGTGCCGACCACGATGTCCTGGCCACCGCCGTGCCTGCCGAGCAGCACCGCGAGCGCCGCGTGCAGCACGGTGAACTCGGTGCACCCGTGCTCACGGGCGAACACCGCGACCGACGGCAGCTCCAGCGGCACCCGTGCCGCCTCACCGGAGGCGAGCTGCCGGTCGACCGGCAGGTGCTGTTCCGGCAGGTCGGCCAGCGCCTGCCGGAAGAACTCCAGCTCGGCGGGCTGTTCCCGTTGCCACAGCGCGAAGTCCGCGTACTGCACGGGCAAGGGCGTCAAGGCCGGTGCGGTGACGTCGGTGCGCGCCCGGTAGGCCGTGGCCAGGTCGCGGGCGAGCGGGCCGAACGACCAGTCGTCACCCGCGATGTGGTGCAACACCAGCAGGAGCACCCGTTCCTCGCCGTCGCGCAGCAGGATCGCCCGCAGCGGTGCCTCACGGGTGAGGTCGAACCCGCGGGCCACCTCGGCGCGAACCCGTTCGGCGACGTCCGCGACCTCGGCGGTGTGCACGTCCAGCATCGCGGGCCGCACCAGCTGGTACGGCCCGCCGTCCGACTCCGGGAACAGGGTGCGCAGGATCTCGTGCCGCGCGACGACGTCGTTCAGCGCCCACTTCAGCGCACCCGCGTCGACCTCGGGCGACAGCCGCAGCACGACCGGCATCGAGTACCGCGCCGACGTCGGGTCGAGGTGGTTGAGCAGCCACAGCCCGCGTTGCGCCGGGGCGAGCGGCACACGTTCCGGCCGGGGGATCGACCCCAGGTCCGGCACCGGTTCGCGCACGTCACCGGTCAGGGCCGCGAGCAGTGCGGGCGTCGGCGCGCTGAACAGCGCCACCAGCCCGAGCTCACCCCCGAACCGCGCCTTGACCCGGTTCACCACCTGCGCCGCCAGCAGCGAATGCCCGCCCAGCGCGAAGAAGTCGTCGTCCACGCCCACGTGCCCGACTCCGAGCACCTCGGCGAAGATCGCGCACACCTCGCGTTCGGCCTCGGTCGACGGCTCCCGCGTCGTCGTGACGGGTTCGGGCAGCCGCGAGCGGTCGAGCTTCCCATTGGGGTTCAACGGGATCTCGGCCACCTCGACGAACACCGACGGCACCAGGTGCGCGGGCAGGTGGGCCGCGAGCGCACCGCGCAGCTCGCCCGGACTCAGCGGCCGGGACGGCACGACGTAGGCGACGAGCCGGGAGCCACGCGCGATCACCGCAGCCCCCCGCACTCCGTCCAGAGTGGACAGAGCGGCCTCGACTTCGACGGGCTCCACGCGGAACCCGAGGATCTTCACCTGGTCGTCCAGCCTGCCCGCGTACTCCAGCCGTCCTCGCACCCACCGGACCCGGTCGCCGGTGCGGTACATCCGCTCGCCACGGCCGTTCGGGTCGGCGACGAACCGTTCCGCCGTCAGACCGGGCTCGTCCCGGTAGCCCCGGGCGATCCCGGCGCCGGCAAGGTACAGCTCACCCCAGACACCGTCGGGCACCAGCCGCAGTCCGGCGTCGAGCACGTACACCCGCGCGTTGCCGATGGGCGTGCCGATCGGGACCGAACCCTCGGACTCACCGACCTCCCAGACGACACAGCCCACGGTCGCCTCGGTCGGTCCGTACTCGTTGACCACGAGCGAGTCCGGGTTGTCGGAACGCCACCGCCGCACCACCTCGGCGTCGAGCGCCTCGCCACCGATGACCAGGTTCCGCGCGGACGGCAGGTCCACCAGCCGCAGGTGGCTCGGCGTGACCTTCAGCAGGTCGGTGGCGCCTTCCAACGCGCCGAACCGCACCCGGCCGCCGTTGACCAGCGGCGCGAACAGCGTGGTGACGGGCATGTCGAACGCCACCGACGAGTGGACCAGCGCCTCACCGGACGTCGCCGGGTAGAGCCGCACCGCCTCGGCGAGGTACGCGGCCAGCGACGCGTGCTCGACCACCACGCCCTTGGGCGTTCCGGTCGAGCCGGAGGTGTGGATCACGTACGCCGCCGACCTCGGGTGCACCACGACGTCCAGTCGTGCGGCGGAGAACTCCTCCAAGCCCTTGAACGACTCCGGCGTGATCACCGCCTGGGTGCCCTCGGTCATCAGCGCGATCCGCGCCGCGGGGTAGTCGGCGTCCACCGGGACGTAGGCGGCACCGGACTTGAGCACCGCGACCAGCGCCACGAGCAGGTCCACCGACCTCGGCAGCACCACTCCGACGAGATCGCCGGGGCCGGTGCCGATTCGCCGCGCCAGCCGGTTCGCCCGCGCGTCCAGTTCGGCGTAGGTCAACGACGTTTCAGCGTCGAGCAGCGCCACCGCGTCCGGCGTGCGATCCACCTGCGCCTCGATCAGCGTGGGCAACACCGCGGAAGGCAGTTCGCGAACCGTGGCGTTGCGCGCGACCACGAGGTCGTGGCGTTCGATGGCGGTGAGCAGCGGCAGTGAGCCTATGCGCTGCGCCGGGTTCACCGCGATCGCACCGAGCAGCCGCAGGAAGCGCGTGACGATCGACTCGGCCGTGGCGCGGTCGAACAGGTCCGTGGCGAACTGCAGCGACCCGCGCCAGCCACCCCGGTGCTCGGTGAACGCGATCAGCAGGTCGAACTTCGCCTGCCCGCCCTCGACCGCTGCCAGTTCGACGTCGAGTCCCGGCAGCGACGGCGCGGCGGCTTCGCCGTCCACCGACAGCATGACCTGGAACAACGGGTGGCGGGCTGCCGACCGCACCGGGTTGACCGCCGAGACGAGCCGGTCGAACGGCACGTCGGCGTAGGTGTAGGCGGCGATGTTGGCGTCCCGAACGCGCAGCAGGAGTTCGCTGAAGGCCGGATCCCCGGAGAGGTCGGTGCGCAGCGGCAGCGTGTTCACGAAGAGCCCGACGAGGTCCTCGAACGCAGTGTCCCGCCGACCGTCCACCGGAGCGCCGAGCACGACGTCGTCGCCGGCGCCGAGCCGTCCGAGCAGCACCGCGAACGCGGCCTGGAGCACCATGAACTCGCTGACGCCGTCGCGGAGCGGCCCGGCCAGCGCCACCCTGGTCGACGCGGGCACGGTGAACAGGACCTCATCACCCTGGTACGACTGCACCGCGGGTCGGGGCCGGTCGAACGGCAGCTCGATCCGCTCGGGCGCACCGCGCAGCGCGGTGGTCCAGTGGGCCAGCGCCTCGTCGTGGTGTTCCTGCTGGCGCAGCGCGAAGTCGGCGTACTGCGCGGACAGCGGCGTCCACCGTGGAGCCCTGCCGCGCAGCCGTGCCTCGTAGGCGAAGGCCAGGTCGCGGGCGAGTGGGCGCATCGAACCGCCGTCACCGGCGATGTGGTGCAAGGTCACCAGCAACACGTTCTCCGGCGACAGCACGGCCCGGATCGGCAGTTCGCGGTCCAGCTCGAACGGCCGCACGACCGCCTCACCGAGTGCGAACGGCACTTCGTACTCGGTCAGCACCACCTGGTGCGGCCCGGCTGGGTCGATGATCGTCCGCAGCACCTCGTGCCGCAGCAGCACGTCACCGAACGCCGCCCGCAACGCCTCCACGTCGACGGAACCGCGCAACCGCAGCGAGATCGGGATCGTGTAGGTCGACGACGGGCCTTCGAGCTGGTGCAGGAACCACATCCGCTGCTGCGCGGCGGACAGCGGTACCTGCCGCGGCCGTTCCACGACGACCGGCGCGACTTCAGTGCCGAGTGCGGCCGCGAGCCGGGCCACGGTCGGTGCCGCGAACACGTCCCGGATCGACACGTCGGTGCCGAACTCGTCGCGCAGCCGGTTCACCAGCCGTGCGACCAGCAGCGAATGCCCGCCCAGCGCGAAGAAGTCGTCGTCCGCGCCGATCTCGTCGACACCGAGGACGTCCGCGAACAGCGCCGCGACCCGGCTCTCCGCACCGGCCTCCGGCGTTCGGGACACGGCCTTCGCGGCTTCGGGCGCGGGCAGCTCCTTGCGGTCGACCTTGCCGTTCGCCGTGCGCGGCAACACGTCCAGCACCACGAACGCCGACGGCACCAGGTACTCCGGCAGCGACCGCGCCAGCAGGTCCCGCACGTCGGCCGCCTCGGCGTCGCCGACGAGGTAGGCCACCAGCCGCTTGTCCCCCGGCTGGTCCTCGCGCACCACCACGGCGGCCTGCGAAACCCCTGGCACGGCGGTGAGAGCGGCCTCGACCTCGCCGAGTTCGATCCGGAACCCGCGAATCTTGACCTGGTCGTCGACCCGGCCCGCGAACTCCAGCCGCCCGGCCTCGGTCCACCGCGCGAGGTCGCCGGTGCGGTAGATCCGCTCACCGCCGCCGTTCGGATCGGCCACGAACTTCGTCGCGGTCAGCCCGGCCCGACCGTGGTAGCCGCGGGTCACCAGGTCACCGGCCACGTAGAGCTCACCGACCACGCCGATCGGCGCCTGCCGCAGCCACGCGTCCAGCACCAGGACCCTGGTGTTCCACACCGGCGTGCCGATGGTGATCACACCCGCCGACACCTCGTCGCCCGGCTCGATCCGGAAGACCGTGCAGCCGACCGTGGTCTCCGTCGGCCCGTACTCGTTGAGCACGGTCGCGGCGGGGTTCTTCGAGCGCCACACGTCCAGCGCGTCCCCGAGCAGCGACTCGCCGCCGAGCACGAGCTGTGCGGCGGGGGAGCACTCGTCGCCCACCACGTCGAGCAGCTGGAGGTGGCTCGGCACGGCCTTCACGAAGTCCGGTTTGGTGACCGAAACACCCTGAGCGGGCCCGGTTCCGCTCCACGGCACCAGTTCCACGCACCCGCCGCTGATCAGCGGCCCGTAGACGCCGGTCGCGGTGAGGTCGAACGCGATGGGGGAGTGCACGAGCACCCGGCCGCCCATGGCCGTGTACTCGCTCGTCGCCCAAGCCAGGTACGCGACCAGCGACCGGTGTTCGACCACGACCGCCTTGGGCGTGCCGGTCGACCCGGACGTGAAGATCACGAAGGCCGCGTTCTCCGGCCGCACCTCCACCGGGACGGGGTCCGCCGAACCCTCGACCCGCGCCAGGAACTCGGGCGTCACCACGGCGACCGGCGCGATGTCGCGGATCATGAACTCGATCCGCTCGGCCGGGTGACCGGGATCGAGCGGCAGGTAGCCCGCGCCGGTCTTCAGGACCGCGAGCAGGGTGACCAGCACGTCCACGTCGGTGGGCAGCAGCACCGCGACGAACTTCTCCGGTCCGGCACCACACGTGATCAGGTGCCGGGCCAGCCGGTTCGCCGCCGCGTCCAACTCCGCGTAGGTGAGCGTCGTCCGTCCACACGCGACAGCCGGAGCGTTCGGCGTGCGGGCCACCTGCGCCTCGATGAGCGAGGTCACCGTGCCGGAGGGCACCGGGTGCGCGGTGTCGTTCCACGTGGCCAGAGCTTGGCGTTCGGTCTCGCTCACGAGGTCCAGCAGCCCGATCGGCAGATCGGGAGCCGC
>JBDSAJ010000185.1:0-7420 GCA_039922235.1 Umezawaea sp. | reverse complement strand
CGCCGCCGGAGCTGCGGACCCTCCAGGAGCAGGGGCCGATCACGCGCGTCCGGCTGTGGGACGGCAGCACGCCGTGGCTGGTGACCCGGCACGCCGACCAGCGCGCGGTGCTCGCCGACCGCCGGGTCAGCGCCGACATGACCCACCCGACCTACCCGCGCCAGGCTCCCGGCAACGCGACCCTGAGCTTCATCGGCATGGACGACCCCGAGCACTCGCGGCTGCGGCGGATGATCGGCTCGGCGTTCATGGTCAAGCGCGTCGAGGCCATGCGGCCCGCCGTCCAGCGGATCGTGGACGACGCGGTCGACGGCCTGCTCGCCGGGCCGACCCCGGTCGACCTGGTCGAGGCGTTCGCGCTGCCCGTGCCGTCGCTGGTGATCTGCGACCTGCTCGACGTGCCCTACGCGGACCACGGCTTCTTCCAGGACAACAGCAAGACCATGATCAACCGCAACTCCACGCCCGAGCAGCGGATGGCCGCGTCGGGCGCGCTGGCGGAGTACCTCGGCAAGCTGGTGGCCGCGAAGATCCAGCAGCCCGGCGACGACCTGCTCTCGGGCATCGGCGCACGGGTCGCCGCCGGCGAGCTGACGCACCGCGAGGCCACCGAGATGGCCGTGCTGCTGCTCATCGCGGGCCACGAGACCACCGCCAACATGATCGCGCTCAGCACCGCCGCACTGCTGCGCACCCCGGACCAGTTGGCCCTGCTGCGCGACACCGACGACCCGAAGATCGCCACGACCGCGGTGGACGAGATGTTGCGCTACCTCAACATCACCCACGGCGGTCGCCGCCGGGTCGCGCTGGAGGACATCGAGGTCGCGGGCCAGGTCGTCCGGGCGGGCGAAGGCCTGATCCTGCCCAACGACATCGCCAACCGCGACAGCGAGGTGTTCCCCGACCCGGACCGGATCGACGTCACCCGCGAAGCCCGCAACCACCTCGCGTTCGGGTTCGGCGTGCACCAGTGCCTCGGCCAGCCGCTGGCCCGGCTCGAACTGGAGATCGTCTACCGCACGCTCTACCGCCGCATCCCCGACCTGCGGCTCGCCATCGACTTCGAGGACATCCCGTTCAAGCACGACGGGTTCGTCTACGGCGTCTACGAGCTGCCCGTCACCTGGTGAGCCACCACCGCCGGTGCTGCACGCGCTCCGGTCGATGCCGGACGGCGTCTGCGGCTCGTTCGAGGAAGTGCTGCGGTCGGTCGTGATCGACGAGCAGCGGGACGCCTGACCGCGCGGCACCGCGGGGGACGATCCCCCGCGGTGCCGCCGTCCCTACCGCTCCACCACGACCCGCTCGTTCGGCACGCAGTGCGTCATCTCCCGGCCCGCCACGTCCCGCGGACCGTTCTTGCCGAGGTTGCCCATGCGGGCGCGCTCCTCGTCCGACAGCACCTGCGTCGGCAACGGCTCCAGGTGCCCGACGTCGTCGGGGTTGATGCCCAGCCCCTCACCGACCCGGAGGCCCAGTTCGTCCTCGGCCATCAGGAAGTGCCACACCATGCGCTCCTGGATGGGCCGGTCGCACTGGCCGAGCGCGTCGACGAGGTTGGCGACCAGGTCGTCGCGCTCCCACTGCTCGGAGAGCTGGTACCGCTCGCCGGCCTGCTGGTAGTCGTTGGTGCGCGGGATGCGCTTGCGGGTCAGCCTGCCGGTGATCACCGGCCCCTGCTCGTCGTGCGCCGGGTGCTCGGCCTCCCGCAGGCCGCCGAGGATCGACGGCTCGTAGTTGACGTGCGGGTTCTGGCCGTCGGCCAAGTCGACGCCGTAGGCCATCTGGCCGTCGCGCTGGTTCGTCGCGACCTTGGCCTTCGGCGCGTTGACCGGCAGTTGCAGGTAGTTCGGCCCGACGCGGTAGCGCTGGGTGTCGCTGTAGCTGAACGTGCGGCCGACCAGCATCTTGTCGTCGGAGAAGTCCAGGCCGTCGACCAGGACACCCGTGCCGAACGCGATCTGCTCGTTCTCCAGGAAGAAGTTCTCCGGCGCCCGGTCGAGCACCATGCGGCCGACCTTGCGCAGCGGGAACTGCTCCTCGGGCCACACCTTGGTGTCGTCCAACGGGTCGAAGTCCAGTTCGGGGTGCTCGTCGTCGTCCATCAGCTGGACGCTCAGCTCCCACTCCGGGTACTCGCCGCGCTCGATGGCCTCGTAGAGGTCGCGGGTGTGCGAGCCGAGGTCGGTCGCCTGGACGTTCGCGGCGTCCTCGGCGGTGTAGGAGCGCACGCCGAGCTTCGGCATCCAGTGGTACTTGACCAGCTTCGTGTCGCCCTGCGCGTTGACCCACTTGTAGGTGTTCACGCCGAAGCCCTGCTGGGTGCGGTAGCTCGCCGGGATCCCCCTCGGGCCGAACACGAGGGTGACCATGTGCAGCGCTTCCGGTGTCTGGCTGAGGAAGTCGAACGCGCGGTTGGGGTCCTGGCGCTCGAACGTCACCGGGTCCGGCTTCTGCGAGTGGATGAAGTCCGGGAACTTGATGGCGTCGCGGATGAAGAACACGCCCAGGTTGTTGCCGACGAGGTCCCAGTTTCCCTCCTCGGTGTAGAACTTCACCGCGAAGCCGCGCGGGTCCCGTGCGACCTCGGAGGAGTCCCTCCCGCCCGCGACGGTCGAGAACCGGACCGCCACGTCGGTGCGCTTGCCCTTCTCCTGGAACAGCTTTGCCCTGGTGTACGTGGAGATCGGCTCGTCACCGACCGTTCCGTAGGCTTCGAAGAAGCCGAACGCGGTCGCGCCGCGCGCGTGCACGACGCGCTCGGGGATGCGCTCCCGGTCGAAGTGGCTGATCTTCTCCAGGAACTGGTAGTTCTCCAGCGTCGCGGGACCGCGGGCCCCGATCGTGCGCTGGTTCTGGTTGTCGAAGACCGCGTGTCCCTGGCGGTTGGTCAGCACCGGTCGCTCGGCGCCGGACTGCGGTTGTTGCGAGGAAGCGGTGGTCATCGTTCGCCTCTCGTGGTGAGTGCGGGGGGACGGGTCCGGTCAGCCGCCTGCCGCGCAGTCGGGGCAGCGGCCCCAGAACGTGACCTCGGCCTCGTCGACGACGAACCCGAGGTCGTGCGCCGGGGTCAAGCAGGGAGCATCGGGTGGCCCGCTGGTTCGATCCGGCGGATCACGCCCTTCCCGGCGAGCGCGTCCAAGCCGTCGTGGACGGCCTGCACGGACAAACCCCTGCCCAGCAGCGTTCTGGTCCGCTCCGCGACCTGCGCGGCCGTCAGGTGCTCCTGCGAGGCACCGGCGCTGTCGAGCACCTCGATGATGGCCGCACGCGGCCTGGTGGCGCGCAGCCCGGCCGCGTGCAACCTCGAATCCGGCGACTGATCCGGCATACCTCCATGGGAACGCAGAACCTGGAACCGTGCAAGTCGGGGAGCACCGCCGCGCGACCTCGGCTAGGCTTTCCGTTGTGGCAGAAGCACTTACCGATGCCGAACTGGACTTCCTGCGCTCCGTGCTCGACCTGGCCCGCGGCGGCGACACGGCCGCGCTGGCCGAGACCGTCGACGCCGGGGTGCCGGTCAACCTCACCAGCGGCGCGGGGGACTCGCTGCTGATCCTCGCGGCCTACCACGACCACCCGGACACCGTCCGGGCGCTGCTCGACCGCGGCGCGGACACCGCGCGGGTGAACGACCGCGGCCAGACGGCGCTCGGCGCCGCCGTGTTCCGCCGTTCGGTCGAGAGCGTGACGGCGCTGCTCGCCGCGGGTGCCGACCCGGCGCTCGGCACCCGGTCGGCGCTGGACGTCGCGCGGTTCTTCGACCTGCCGGAAATGCTGGAACTGCTGACCGCGTCAGGTGATCGGTGAGCCGCCGGTGACGCCGACGACCTCGCCGGTGATGTAGCCGGACTCCTCGGAGGCCAGGAACACGTAGAGCGGGGCCAGTTCGGCGGGCTGAGCCGGGCGGCCCATGGGCGACTGCTCGCCGAACGACTCGACCTCGTCCTCGGGCATGGTGGCGGGGATGAGGGGTGTCCACACCGGGCCCGGTGCGACGGAGTTCACCCGGATGCCGCGGTCGACCACGGTGGCCGCCAAACCCTTGGTGAAGTTGACGATCGCCGCTTTCGACGTCGCGTAGTCCAGCAGGTTCGGCGAGGGCTGGAAGGCCTGGATGGACGAGGTCGTGATGATGCTCGCCCCAGGCCTCAGGTGCGGGATCGCCGCCTTGCACAGCCAGAACATGGCGTAGACGTTGGTCTTGAGCACCCGGTCGAACTGGTCGGTGGTGATGTCGAGGATGCCCTTGTCCTGGGACATCTGGTGCGCCGCGTTGCTCACCAGCACGTCGATGCCGCCGAACTCGGCGACGGCGCGCGAGATCACCTCGGTGCACTGGGCCTCCTCGGTGAGATCGCCCGCCACCGTCACCGCCGTGCGGCCCGCTTCCTCGACCAGCCGGGCGGTGTCCCTGGCGTCCTTCTCCTCGGCCTCCAGGTAGGAGATCAGGACGTCGGCGCCCTCCCGCGCGAACGCGAGCGCGACCGCGCGCCCGATCCCCGAGTCACCTCCGGTGATCACAGCCTTCTTGCCCCGCAGGCGATCGGTGCCCCGGTAGCTCGATTCGCCGTGGTCCGGTGTCGACCGCATCTCGTCGGTCCTGCCGGGGTGCCGGATCTGCTGTTCTGCCATTGCGGTGGTCTCCTCGTGCGAATCGGCTCGGGCGGCGCTCAGCCGCGGTCGGGGTCGTCGGCGAAGCCGACAGTGCTCATGACAGGCGATTACCCCGGTCCGCACGGGACAAACAGCCGCCCGCCGGGTTCCACTCGGCTCCACCGGGATATCCCCGACCATGGACCAGAATCGGACACCCTGCTCCGGGCAGGCGGTCGGCGCGCCCTTACTGGTGGTCGGATGAGGGGCGGCGTCACGCTCGGCGTCGAGGAGGAGTTCCTGCTGGCCGACCGGACCACCCGGCGGACCGTGCCCAGGGCGTCGGCGGTGCTCGGCCGGGTCCGGCCTGGCGGACCGGGCGCGGTGCACGCCGAGCTGCTGGCGTCCCAGGTGGAGGCCTCCACCGGCGTGTGCGGCGACTTGGCCGAGCTGCGCGAGCACCTGGTGTCCGGCCGCGACCGGCTCGTGGAGGCCGCCCGCGGGGAGGACGCCCTGCTGCTCGCGGCGGGCACGCCGCCCCTGCCGGGACCGGACGTGCGGGTCACGCCAGGCGCGCGGTTCGAGGCCGTGGCCTCCCGGTACCGCGGGGTGGTGGAGGACTACGAGGTGTGCGGCTGCCACGTGCACGTGGGCGTGCCTGACCGGGACACGGCCGTCGCCGTCGTCAACCACCTCCGGCCGTGGCTGCCCACGCTGCTGGCGCTCTCGGTGAACTCGCCGTTCGACGGCGAGCGCGACACCGGGTACGGCAGCTGGCGCATGGTGCGGCAGGCGGCGTTCCCCGGCTCCGGGCTGCCGCCGTGGTTCCGGTCTGCGGCCGAGTACGACCGCGAGGTGTCCCGGCTGGTCGACTGCGGCGCCGTGGTCGACCAGCGGATGAGCTTCTGGCTCGCCCGGCCGTCGCCCGCGTTCCCCACCGTCGAGGTCCGTGCGGCCGACACCGCGCTGACGGTGGATGGTGCGGTCTTCCAGGCCGCGCTGACCCGCGCGCTCGTCCGCACCGCGCTCGCCGACCTGGACCGGGGCGTGGAGGGCCCGGAGGTCGACCCGCAGGTGGTGGCGGCGGCCGTGTGGTCGGCGGCGCGCCACGGGCTCCAGGGACCCGGCGTCGACCCGCTGCTGGGGCGCGAGGTCCCCGTGGAGGACCTGCTGTCCGGGCTGCTGGCGCACGTGGCGGCGGCGCTGGAGGACACGGGTGACGACGCTGCGGTGCGGCGGCTGCTGAAGGAACTGCTCGCCGACGGCACCGGGGCCGAGCGGCAGCGCCGTGCGGACGCCCGCGGCAGGGCCGCCGTGGTGGACCTCGTGGCCGAGTGCGCGAAGTCGGGGGCGTGGGCCTGAGCGGAACGGGTACCCGGCGGTCTCGTACGCATCGGGAGGCGCTGTGGGCAAGACCGTCACGACCACCACCGACCAGGCCGTGCTGCCCGCACCGCGCGGGCCGCTGTCCGAAGCGGTGGTGACCGGGCTCCGCGCCAAGCCGTCCGACGCTCCGTGGCCGCTGGCGCACGGGTGCGACCCGCTCGGCGAGGACGCCCAGCTCGCTCTGCACGTCTGCTACGAGCTGCACTACCGCGGGTTCGACGGGGTGGCGGCGGAGTGGGAGTGGAATCCCGAGCTGCTGCGGCTGCGATCCGTGCTGGAGCAGGGGTTCGAACGGGAGCTGCGGTCCGCCGTGGACGGTGGCGACGACCTGGCGGGAGTGCTCGACGCACTGCTGGTCGAGCCGGTGGACGGCGCGGGCGTGAGCCACCACCTGCGCGACCGGGGCGAGTGGTGGCAGCTGCGCGAGTACCTGGTCCACCGGTCGATCTACCACCTCAAGGAGGCCGATCCGCACGCCTGGGTGATCCCGCGCCTGCAGGGCCGGGCGAAGGCGGCGCTCGTGGCCGTGGAGTTCGACGAGTTCGGCGGCGGTCGTGGCGAGGACATGCACTCCCGGCTGTTCGCGGACCTCCTGGAGGCTGCGGACCTGTCACCGCACTACCTGCACTACCTCGACGACGTGCCCGTGCACATCATCGCGGCGGTGAACATGATGTCGCTGTTCGGCCTGCACCGGCGGTTGCGCGGCGCGCTGGTCGGGCACTTCGCCGCCGCCGAGATCACCACCGCGCCCAGTGCCCAGCGGATGGCGAAGGCGCTGGAGCGGATGGGCGCGGGGGAGGCGTGCACCCGGTTCTTCACCGAGCACATCGAGGCCGACGCCGTGCACGAGCAGATCATGCGCCGCGACGTCATCGGCGACCTGCTGGACCGGGAGCCCGAGCTGACGGCCGACGTGGTCTTCGGCATCCAGGCCACCGAACAGCTGGAACAGCGGCTCGGCGACCACCTGCTCGGCTCGTGGGACGCGGGTCGGAGCTCGCTGCGTCAGCCGTTGCCGGACTCGTCCGGGCCACTCTGATCCAGCCGCACGCGCTTGCGGTGGCTGGTGTCGCAGAACGGGTAGCGCTTGCTGCGGCGACAGGCGCACACCGCGACCACGAACCGGTCGGACACCGCCGTCGTGCCGTCGTCGAGCACCAGCTCCACCGGGCCGTCCACCAGGATTGGACCGCCGGGCACCACGACGACCCTGCGGGGCCGTTCAGGCCGGGCGTGCGGTTCGGTCGGCACGGATCACCACCAGTTCCTCCACCCGCTGTCCGGGTTCGATGAAACCGTTGTCCTCCAGCCACTCCGCCCGGCCGTCGAGCACCGGTCCGAAGGGGGTGGTGCACCGGTCGACCACCGACGCCTTGAGGTCACCGCCGCGCAACTGGTCCAGCGTCGTGGAGGTGCCGCACAGGCCGGAGTG
>JBDSAJ010000184.1:0-7705 GCA_039922235.1 Umezawaea sp. | reverse complement strand
TCGCCGCGGTGGTAGGAGGCGAGGCCACGTGCGATCTCCAGCGCGTTGCGGGCGCACGTGGCCGCCTCGTCGGCGTGTCCGATTCCTTGGTGTGCCGCGGCGAGGGTGATCAGCGAGTCGACCTGGTCCTGTTCGATGCCGGACTCGTCGGCGACCGCCAGCGCTTCGAGCGCGTGGGCCACCGCGGCCTTGTGGTCGCCGGCCAAGCGGTTGGCGTCGGACAGTCCACGCAGCGTCTTGGTCACGTTGTTCCGCGTCCCGGTTCCCCGGTAGCTGGCCAGGGCCGCCGAGAACTGTCCGATGGCCTCGCTGAAGCGGCCCCGGCGGACCAGCACCTCGCCCAGGACCGCGCGGGACGAGGCCACGGTCACCGAAGTGCCGCTCGACGGCGCCAGTCGCAGGGCTTCCCGCGCGGCCCACTCCGCCCGGTCGAGGTTCCCCCGCCGCTCCTCGACCACGCACAAGTTGATCAGTCCGAACAGCTGGACCTTGTCGAACTCGCGTTCCTCGGCCAGGCGCACGCCCCGTTCGATCTCGTCCACGGCGGGCCTGAGCCTGCCGTCGACGAAATGCAGGATGCCCAGCGCGATCAGTGCCCGTGCCCGGCCCTCGTCGGATTCGCACCGGTCGTAGGCGGCCAGTTCCGCCAAGGTGTGCTCCTTCGCCGCGACGCGGTCCTGGAAGCGGAAGGAGATGGAGGCGTGGACGTAGTGCATGGCCGCTTCCGCACGGGCATCCCCCGCCGCCCGCGCCGCGGCCAAGGCAGCCTTCGCGGCGACGACTCCTTCGGCCCGGTAACGGCCACGGGTCACCAGGTAAGCGCGCAACGATTCGACGAGGTGCCACGCGGCGCGCACCGGTCCGCGTTCCGCCGCGTCGAGGATCGCCGCGATGACGTTCGGCCCCTCTTGGTCCATCCACGCGGACGCAGGCGCCGTGCCGTCGAACGTGGGACTCGGCACCGCCAGCTCCACTTCGGTGCGTGGCAGCCGGAGCCAGGTTTCCCAGAGCACGTCAGCGGCGGCGTCGAGCCAGCGCACGTAGTAGGCGAACAACCGGGCCCGCACCGCGTCCGCCTCGTCCGGGCTCTCCTCGATCTGGCAGCGTTCCTCGCTGTAGAGACGCAACAAGTCGTGAAAGCGGAACCGGTCGGACGCGATCTGCTGGAGCAGGCCTGCGACGACCAGGTCGGTCAGCAGCTTGCCCGCGAGCTGCTCGGACAGTTCGGCGAGGATCGCCACCGCCTGTCGGGTGAAGTCCGGCCCTGGCACCAAGCTCAACTGCCGGAACAGACGCGCGACCTCCGGTTTCAGTCCGAGGTAGGAAAGGTCGAACACGGCACGCACGGTGGCACCCGGATCGTCCTTGATCTCCAGCGCGGTGAGCCGGTTGCCGTACCGCAAGTCGGTGACGTACGCCTGCGCCGAGTCGTCGTCACGCAGCAGCAGGTTCGCTCCCGCGATGCGCAACGCGAGTGGCAGATGGCCGCACAGCTCAGCGATCTCGCCCAGCACAACGGGATCGTGCGGGTGGTCGTGCCCGACGATGGTGTTCAGCAGCGCGACCGATTGCCCAGGGCTGAGCACGTCCAGGTTGACCAGTCGCGCTCCGCCCAGCACGGCCAGGCCTCGCAGCGATTTGCGGCTGGTGATCAGCGCGGCCGATCCCGGCGTACTGGGCAGCAGGCTGCGCACTTGCTCGGCGCTGGCCGCGTTGTCGAGGACCACCAGGACTTTTCGGTCGGCGAGCGCAGTCCGGTAGGCACCTACGAGGCCGTGGAGGTCATCGGGAAGCTGGTCCGGCGGCAGGCCGAGGGCCTGCAGGAACCGGGCAAGCACCTGCTCCGCGGTCAACTCCCGCTCCAGCGCGTTGCCGAGCAGGTCGACGAAGAGCTGGCCATCCGGGAACCGCGCCCGCAAGTGGTGCGCGACCTGCACGGCCAGCGCGGACTTGCCGACCCCTGGTTGCCCGGAGATCGCCACCACCGGAACACCCGTGCCTCCGTCGCGGGAGAACAGGCTGACGATCTGTTCGTACGTCTCATCCCTGCCGACGAAGTCCTGCAGGCCCGCCGGCAGTTGCCTGGGCACCTGGGGCTCTGCCTGCGCGGTCTTGGTCTCGGGAGGGACTGGGGCGGGGCTCGGCTTCGAGGGCAGCGCCAGCGCCGGATCCTTGGTGAGGATCCGCTGGTGCAGCAGCCGCAGATGCTCGCTCGGATCCACACCGACTTCGTCTGCCAGCCTGGTACGCACGTGCTGGAACGTGGCCAGCGCCTCGACCTGACGGCCCGAGCGGTACAGCGCGAGCATCAACTGGCCGTGCAGTCGCTCCCGGAACGGGTGTTGGGTGGTCAAGTTCTGCAGTTCGGGCTGGAGTTCCCCGTGCCGCCCGAGCGCGAGGTCGCAGTCGACGCGGATCTCGATCGCCCGCAGGTACTCCTCGGTCAGCCGGGTCACTTCGCGTTCCCGGAACGAACAGGCCGGGATGTCGGCCAACGCCGGGGCACGCCACTGAGCGAGGGCCTGGGTGATCAGGTCGGTCCGCGCGGCCGGGTCAGCGGTCTCGTCGGCCTGCTTGACCAGGCTGCGGAACCGGAACAGATCCAGCCCGTCGCCCTCCAGATTGATGCGGTACCCGTGGGACATGGTCGTGATGAGGTCCTTGGCCTGCAGCGTCTGCCGCAACCGGCGGACGTAGGCCTGAGCCGTGGACACCGCGTTGTCCGGCGTCTCCTCGTCCCAGAGCCAGTCGATCAGTTCGCTGACCCGGACGACCTGGTTCGCCCGCAGCAGCAGACCCACCAGGACCACCTGCTGTGTACCAGACGGTACAACGACCCTCCGGCCCGCCACCGTCACGTCCAGGGTCCCCAAGAGGCGGAAGTCAGTGTCTCCCACCATCTACGCCCCTGTCGGGTCGGGTCATGCGACGTATACCGGATTCTAGTCCCGCTCGCGGAGAGTACGCGTGAAGTACGCAGCGTGATGTGGACTTCAGATGTGGCCCGCGCAGGTCGGGCCCGGTGCTGAGGGGACTTGATGACGACCGCCGACATGCTGGCCGATGAACTCATCGACGTCTTCACCGACGAGGATCCGCTGCTCGCGTCGATGTACGGCATCCGGGAAGCCGACCACTCCATGCGAGACCTGTCCGAGGACGCCGAGAATGCCGTGCGCGCGCGTGCGTTCGACATCATGACCAGGGCGCAGGCGCTGGACGATGCCACGCTGCCTGCCGTCGACCGGATCACCAAGGGCACGGTCGAGGAACTGGCCCTGACCGTGTGCCATCGGATCGACTCCCGTGCGGTGGAGTACACGGTCACGGACTTCTTCGTCGCCCCGGTCGCCAGGGCGCTGTACTTCGTGCCGCGGGTCACGGTCAACGATGAGGCCCAGGCTGAGGCCTACGTGGCCCGGCTGGCGCAGTTTCGCCACTACCTGACCACCGCGGCGCGGCGTCACGTGGACGGCACCGGCGCGGGCAGGCCGCCGGTCGCGAGGCTGGTGGACTCAGCCGTGGCGCAGGTCGACCGTGTGCTGGCTGCCGGAGCGGACGACCCGCTGCTGAAACCGCTGCGGCAGGACGGCATGGAGAAGTACGCCGAACAGGGCCGTCAGCTGCTCGAATCGGAGATCCGGCCGGGATTGGCGGCGTACCGCGAAGTACTTGGCAAGATCGCGCCACAGGCTCGGCCCGACTCGCGGCCCGGCCTGTGCTGGATCACCGGCGGAGAGTCGATCTACGCCGGCCTGATCCGTGTGCACACCGACGCCGACAGGCCCCCGGAGGAACTCCACCAGATCGGCAAGGACCTGGTAACGAAGATCCACGCGGAGATCGCGCGGAGTGGCCAGAAGGTGTTCGGGACGTCCGACATCGTGGCGATCTTCCACCGGCTGCGGTTCGACAAGAAACTGCGCTGGCGCGACGGGAACGAGATCCTCGACGTCGGCCGGATCGCGGTAACCAAGGCCGAGAGCCTGGCGCCGAACTGGTTCACGGTCATCCCCGACCGGCGGTGCGCGGTCGAAGCCGTTCCACCGGAGCAGGACGCGGCGATCCCGTCGGGGATGTACCTGACGTCCTCGCCCGACGGCAAACGGCCCGGCACGTACTTCACGAACATCACCAGGCCCACTGAGCGGTACCGCTACTTCGCCGAGGTGTTGGCTTTCCACGAAGCCGTGCCTGGCCACCACTTCCAGGTGACACGGGCGCAAGGGCTCAGCCACCTCCCGATGCTGCGGAGGCTGCCGCTGAGCACGGCGTACGTCGAAGGCTGGGCGCTGTACACCGAGCGGTTGGCCGACGAGATGGGCCTTTATTCCGACGAGCTGTCCCGGATGGGCATGCTCGTGTCCGACGTGTTGCGCGCGGTCCGTCTCGTCGTCGACACGGGACTGCACGCCAAAGGCTGGAGCCGGGCTGAGGCCGTGGAGTACGTGCGGACCAACACGGTACTTCCGGACCTCGAGGTCGAAGCCGAGGTCAACCGGTTCATCGGCTATCCAGGCCAGGCCCTGGCGTACATGGTCGGCCGCCTGGAGATCAACCGGATCAGGGCAGCCGCGCAACACTCGATGGGAGACCGCTTCGACATCCGAACCTTCCACGACACGGTGCTGCGGGAGGGAGCCCTGCCGCTCGCCGTGCTGGCCGATGTGGTGACGGACTGGATGAAGAACGCCTGAGGCCAACGAGTACGCGATTGGTACGCGGTTGGTACACGGCGTCCGACACGATGACGTCACGCCTCCCCCAGGGGAGGGCTCGGTGGGGTCACTGGGGGTGACCCCACCGAGTACTGGCTTCCCTGTGCCTGTTGCTGATCCTTCAGTATCGGCTCAGGAATGAGGCTTGGTCTCCAGCGGTTGTTGCGACAGGACCTCATGATGATCTTGTCGTGACGACCCGAGGAGACGCCCTTGCCTGGTGCCCGCCTGCCCCTGGAAGAACTGCTCGACCCCCATGGCGTGGCCAACGCGTTCGACGACACCGCACGTCGGCGACTGGTGCGTATGTGGCATCGCCTGCCCGCGTGGCCCGACAGGTGACAGAAGGTCCACAGAGACCCATGCGCGGATGCAGTCGTGATCACGCCGGTGCGGATGAGCACGGCAGGGACGTGCATACTTGTTCGCTGTCCTGCGTGATCCTCGGATCGGTTCGCAAGGTGCTCAACCGAGTGCCCAGACGCCGGTCTCGTGGTGTTCGGCCCGCTGTCGGGGGCACTCGGCTTGTTGCTTCTTGCTCGCGATGTGGCGAAGACTTTCTTGCAGGGCCGAGACTTCACCGAGCCATTTGCATGCGGTTGGCTTCGTCGAACTGCTCACGGGTGTTGCGTTCAATCTCCAGCAGGCGCGGCGCGTTGGACCGGACCGGTCCAACGCGTCGCCGACGCCCTGGAAGCCCTGCGGCACGACGAGAAACAGCGCGTCGCCGACAAGGCGCTGCCCCCGATCGGTTACCTCGCCGCCGTGACGGTCGACTAGGCCGGGGCGGTGTTGAAGACCAGGCCCTCGCTCTTGAGCGAGGCGCTGCCGGTCGTGTCGCGCGTCACGACCTTCACCCGGTACTGGCCGTCGGGGACCAGCCCGGTCAGGGTCACCTGCTTGTCCACCGGTGTGGCCACCACGGTGTCGTTGAGGTAGATCTGGTAGTAGGCGGTCGGGAACCACCAGCGGTTGGCCTGCCACGTCAGCGTCGCCGTGGTCGCCGTGGCCGCGGTGACCGTCAGGTCGGTGGGTCGCAGCGGCCGGTCGGCGTTCAGGCCGAAGGACTGGATGGACCCCATCAAGACCGAGTCACCCGTGTTCGGGGTGCACCGGGCGTCGACCTGTGGCAGCGGCGAGCCGTCGGAGGCCTTGGGGCGCAACGACATCGACACGGCGCCGAGGCGGATCTGGTAGGTGCCGGTGGTGTTGAGGTAGAGCGGTGCGAGCCCGCCTGCCGCGTGCAGCCACGGCGTGTCCTGCGTGGCCGCGAACTTCAGGTGGCCCTGGACCTGCTTCGTGGCCGGGCCGACAGCCGTGGCCTGGACGACCGCGGTGCTGTCGCCGTCGACCCGCCCGCTCACCAGGCTGGCGATGTCCAGGTCCAGGTCGACATAGGAGTACTGCGAGTAGGACACGCCGTTGGTGCCGACGTCGTCGGGCAGGCCCCCGCCGAAGTGGACGCCGACCGACACGCTCCGCCCGGTCGAGGTGACGCAGGTGTAGGAGCTGACCACGTCGACACCCGCGGCGGTCGCGGTACCCGCGGCGACGCCGGACAGCGCCAGCGTGGCGGCCACGATTAAAGCAGGACGAGCAGGAATCATCATCGTTTCCCCTCCGTTTTACCTTGCCCCGCTCCAGTGTGGCCACGCCGGGCGGGGACGCGAAACCGTCAACCGGCGTAAGGGTTCCCGAGATCGCGGGCCACGGCGTGCACCGCGATCATCGCGGTGCTGGATGCCGACACTGAATCTGTGCCGCGAGCCCAACCCACCTGATTGTGTGGAGCCGGGTCGGCCATGATCACCGACGGGCGCCAAGCGCGCGGGTGTTCGTGGCACCGAGGAAGCCGCTCGACCAGGGGCGGAACCAGATCTCCCTGTCCATGCGGAGCGTCAACATGGCCGGTCAGGCCTCGGACGAGCTGAGCACCGGCGTCGACGTCGACCCCGGTACGGCCCACCGCGGCCGTGGTGGCCGTCACGGTTGACCTGGAGTGTGCTCCAGCCCCTAGCGTCGATCACGGCAACGACGTACTGGGGAAGGAATCCGACATGACCGACGAGCGCTTCGAACGTGGCCTGAAGACCCTGACCGAGATCGACGGCGAAGGCGCCGGACAGCGGGTGCTCGACGCCCTCGCCGACGTCTCCCCCGCGATGGCCGAGGCCGTCGTCTCGTGGGGGTGCGGCGAGATCTACTCGCGCCCAGGGCTCGCCCCGCGCGAGCGCCAGCTCGTCACCCTCGGCATGCTCACCGCCCTCGGCGGGTGCGAGCCGCAGCTGGAGGTGCACGTCAACACTTCGCTCAACGTCGGTCTCACCCCGGCAGAGATCGTCGAAGCGCTGCTGCACTCGGCCGTCTACTGTGGATTCCCGAAGGCGCTGAACGCGACCTTCACGGCCAAGAAGGTCTTCGGCGAGCGCGAGCTGCTGCCGGTGACCGGCGACTGAGGTGGGCTCGTGCGCGTGATCCTGTTCGGCGCGACCGGCATGGTCGGGTACGGCGTTTGCTCCACTGCCTCGGGGGCTCGTCGGTGGGCGTCGCGCCGGAGGAGTACGAACGGATCACCTACGAGCTCACCCTTTCGATCGCCGGGAAGCTTCCGGAGAACACCACCTTCGCGGACGTCTCGGGGGCGAGGCACCGACAGCACCGAACGCGGCCGGGTGCGCTGGGCACATGTCGTGGTCAGGTGTTGCTGCCGAAGGTGCGGATCCCTGCGGCCAGCAGGTCGAATGCCTCGTCTATCACTTGTTTCTGATCCGTGGCGACAGTCGTGGCCGGTTCACCGGCGATGAGCCGCCGGGTCGGGGTGACCACGACGGTGGTCGCC
Organism: Umezawaea sp.; assembly: GCA_039922235.1. Taxonomy (GTDB): domain Bacteria; phylum Actinomycetota; class Actinomycetes; order Mycobacteriales; family Pseudonocardiaceae; genus Umezawaea. The sequence continues at coordinate 148 of JBDSAJ010000184.1, read as the reverse complement.
GCGGCCAGGAGCAGGCGGGCGACCAGGTCGGCGCGGACCGGGTCGCCGGTTTCCTCGGTCAGCCTGCGGGCTACGGCCGATTCCAGGTGCTCGCGTTGTTCCCTGGCACGGGAGAGCAGCGCGGGACTCTCCGCGATCAGGCGACCGA
>JBDSAJ010000183.1:0-6875 GCA_039922235.1 Umezawaea sp. | reverse complement strand
CAACGCCCCCACCGCACAGTCACGGCCAAAAAGCCACCCCTGTGACCGTAACTTGTCCGATAAACCGCACGAAACATATCCGTAACACCAGCCCCATCACAGTTCACCTCCGCGAAACCTGACGCGCAACCAGCTGAAACAGGACACTTCGATTCTCTCTGCAACCGACATGCAGTGGAGGTCGACGTGGATACAGGGGACACCGCCTGGGTGCTGACCAGTGCCGCACTGGTGCTGTTGATGACACCGGGACTTGCCTTCTTCTACGGGGGCATGGTCCGTTCGAAGAGTGTGCTCAACATGATGATGATGAGCCTGGGCGCCATTGGCGTTGTGGGTGTCCTCTGGGTGCTGTTCGGGTACTCCACGGCATTCGGCTCCGATATCGGCGGTGGCCTGGTCGGCAAGCCGTTCGAGTTCTTCGGCCTTGACGGCCTGCTGGGCAAGGAGTCCTTGTTCGGCACGATCCCGTCGACCGTGTTCGTCGCCTTCCAGGCGATGTTCGCGATCATCACGGTGGCGCTGATCTCCGGCGCCATCGCCGACCGCGCCCGCTTCGGCCCGTGGCTGCTCTTCGCGGGCCTGTGGGCCACGATCGTGTACTTCCCGGTCGCGCACTGGGTGTTCGACTTCGACGTCAAGGACGCCGACGGCAACGTGACGAGCGCGGGCGGCTGGATCGCCAACAAGCTCCTCGCGATCGACTTCGCCGGTGGTACGGCCGTCCACATCAACGCCGGTGCCGCCGGTCTCGCGCTGGCCATCGTGCTGGGCAAGCGCGTGGGCTGGCCCAAGGACCGGATGAAGCCGCACAGCCTCCCGCTGGTCGTGCTCGGCGCGGGTCTCCTGTGGTTCGGCTGGTTCGGCTTCAACGCGGGTTCCGCGCTGGCCGCCAACACGACCGCCGGTGTCACCTTCATCAACACCACCGTCGCGACGTGCACGGCGATGCTCGCCTGGCTCCTCGTCGAGCGGGTCCGCGACGGTCACGCCACCACGTTGGGCGCGGCGTCCGGTGTGGTCGCCGGCCTGGTCGCGATCACCCCTTCGTGTTCGTCGGTCACCCCGGTGGGTGCCATCGCGATCGGCGGCATCACCGGTGCGCTCTGCGCACTGGCGGTCAGCCTGAAGTACCGCTTCGGCTTCGACGACTCGCTCGACGTCGTCGGCGTGCACCTCGTCGGTGGTCTGTCCGGCACGATCCTGATCGGCTTCTTCGCCAGCGACGCCGCCCCGGCGGCGGTCAACGGCCTGTTCTACGGTGGCGGTCTCGACCAGCTCTGGCGGCAGGCCGTCGGTGCGTTCGCGGTGATGCTGTACTCCTTCATCCTGAGCCTGGCCCTCGGCTACCTGGTCAAGTTCACGGTCGGCTTCCGGGCTGACGAGGAGGCCGAGGTGAGCGGTGTCGACGAGGCCGAGCACGCGGAGACGGCGTACGAGTTCGGCGGCTTCACCGGCTCCCGCGGTGCAGGCAAGGTCAGTGCGGCCGCTGGCGCGTCCGTGGTTCTCGAGGGGAGCAAGTCGTGAAGCTCGTCACCGCAATCATCAAGCCGTTCACGCTCGACGACGTCAAGGCGTCGCTGGAGCAGCTCGGTGTGCTGGGCATGACGGTCAGCGAAGTGCAGGGTTACGGCAGGCAGAAGGGCCACACCGAGGTCTACCGCGGCGCCGAGTACGCCGTCGACTTCGTGCCGAAGCTGCGCATCGAGGTGCTGATCGACGACGCCGCCGTGGAGAAGGTCCTGGACGCGGTCGTCGAGGCCGCCCGCACCGGCAAGATCGGTGACGGCAAGGTCTGGGTCACGCCGGTCGAAACGGTGATCCGAGTTCGCACTGGGGAGCGCGGGTCGGACGCTCTGTAAGGCAATGAAGTCTGAGACGGGGCATGCGGGAGCGTCATCCGCGTGCCCCGTCCGGCCTATTACGGGGAAAGAGGCCTGATGGACGGCGTCTCGGCCGAGGCGAACCCTGGTTCGGAGATCGTGACCGCTGACGACTTGGTGAAGGCCCGCGACAGACTGCTGGCCCCTGGTCGCAAACGTCTCACCGGGGAACTGCTCCGCGAAGCTCTGGTCGACCTGCACGAGTTCTGGCTGACCGCGCACGCCGCCGGCGCCGGGGTCACCGGTCCCGGCATGGCACTGGTCGCCGTCGGCGGCCTCGGCCGAAGAGAGCTCGTGCCCTACTCCGATCTCGACCTGGTCCTCGTCCACAACGGGCACAAGGGGATCGACGCGATCGCCGACAAGCTCTGGTACCCGCTGTGGAACTCCGGGGTGGGCCTGGACCACTCCGTGCGCACGGTCGGTGAAGGCTTGCGCGTCGCCGCGGGCGACCTGCGGACCGCGCTCGGCCTGCTCGACGTCCGCCACCTCTCAGGTGATCCCGAGGTGTCCCAACGACTCGCGGACAGCGCGCGCCAGGCGTGGCGCTCCAACGTCCGCACCCGGCTCGACGAGATGGCCGAGTCCGCGCAGCGCCGGTGGGCGCGCAGCGGCGAGATCGCGCACCGCGTCGAACCAGACCTCAAGCACGGCCGCGGTGGTCTGCGCGACATCACGCTGCTCGACGCACTGTCGGTCGCCCAGCTCACCGACCGCGCGTCCGTCGAGGTCAACGACGCCCGCAGGCTGCTGCTGGACGTGCGCACCGAACTGCGCCGCGTGGCCCGCAAGCCCAGGGACGTGCTGCGCGCCCAGGACGGCGACGAGGTCGCTTCGGCGCTCGGGCTCGCGGACCGGTTCGCGCTGGCCAGAGCCCTGTCCTCGGCCGCCCGGACGGTCGTCTACGCGGTGGACGTCGCCATGCGCACGGCCCGCGCCGCCGCACCGAAGCGCGGCCTCGGCGCGTTCGCCAGGTCGCCGCTGCGGCGCTCACCCGCGCGCCGCCCGCTGGACGAGGGCGTGGTGCTGCACGGCACCGAGGTCGCACTGGCGCGCGACGCCATGCCCAACCGCGATCCCGCGCTGCTGCTGCGGGTCGCGACGGCCGCCGCGCGCAGCAAGCACCCGATCGCCTCGGGCACCCTGTCGCGGCTCGCGGACTCCGCACCGGAACTGCGCCAGCCGTGGCCGCGCGAAGCCCGCGAGGAGCTGCTCGCACTGCTGGGCAGCGGTTCCGGGCTCATCGACGTGGTGGAAGCTCTGGACCGCACCGGCCTGTGGGGGAGGCTCTTCCCCGAGTGGGGCGCGGTGCGGGACCTGCCGCCGCGCGACGCCGCGCACATGTGGACGGTCGACCGGCACCTCGTGCAGGCCACCGCGCACGCCGCGCGGCTGGCGACCACGGTGTCGCGGCCGGACCTGCTGCTGCTCGGCGCGCTCGTGCACGACATCGGCAAGGGGCGGCAGTCCGACCACTCCGAGGTCGGGGCCGCGCTCGCGACCCAGATCGGCGAACGGCTCGGCCTGTGGCCGCACGACGTGGAGACGCTGGCCGCGATGGTCCGCCACCACCTCCTGCTGCCGCACACCGCGACCCGCCGCGACGTCGAGGACGACGCGACCGTGCACCGCGTGGTAGACACCCTCGGCGGCGACCCGGTGCTGCTGGAACTGCTGCACGCGCTGGCGGAGGCCGATTCACTGGCCACCGGCCCCGGCGTGTGGACGGACTGGAAGTCATCCCTGATCGCGGACCTGGTGCGGCGCTGCCGGACCGCGATGGCGGGCGACCCGCTGCCCGCACCGGAACCACTGGACGCAGAGCAGTTGGAACTGGCGGTCAAGGCCGCGTCGTCGGGCAAGCCCGACGTGCTGATCACACCGGGCGACGGCGGTGCCCTCGTCACGATGATCGCGCCGGACCGGCCGGGTCTGCTGTCGCGGGCCGCGGGTGTGCTGGCGCTGAACTCGCTCGAAGTGCACGCGGCGACGCTGCGGGCACACAGCGTTCCCGGAGTTGGGGAAGCCGCCGTCGACGTCTTCACCGTCTCGCCGAGGTTCGGGTCGCTGCCGGACGTGTCCCTGCTGCGCGAGCAGTTCTCCAGGGCGGTGGACGGGTCGCTCGCACTGGCGGACAAGCTCGCCGCCAAGGAACGCGACTACGGCGGCCCGCCCCAGGACCCGCCGCCCGCCAAGGTGCTGTGGTTCGAGGACGAGGCCACCGGCGCGGTCGTGCTCGAACTGCGCGCCGCCGACCGGATCGGGCTGCTGCACCACGTCGCCGACGCGCTGGAGCAGTGCGGCGTCGACATCCTGTGGGCCCGCGTCGCCACGCTCGGCGGCACGGTCGTGGACTCGTTCAGCCTCACGGCCGACGGCGGCGGCCTGGACGCGGCGTTGCGCAAGAAGATCGAAAGGCTGGTCCTCGCGGCGTCCCGGTGAAGTTGCGTAGTTCTGCGCACAACCGATCGGGGTGCTTGCGCTCCCGCCCCCTCTCGCGGCACGGCAGGCTGTGACCTGCGGCCCGAGGGGGGTGCGGACCGCTTCGGTGGAGAGGGCGGCCCGTCGAGGGGTCGGGCCGCCCTCAACTTCGGATGAACCGGACTAGTAGGACGAACGTCCTCCTACTATGGAGTTGATGACAGCCGTCGCGGTTCGGCCACGTTCTCTCGTTGTCCTGGCCGGTTTGCCGGGGGCGGGCAAGAGCACCTTGTTGGCGCGCCTCGAATCGGAGGACGCGCCGGTCGTAGTGCTCGACTCCGACCAGGTGCGCGCCAGGCTGCGCACCGCTCTTCCCACGAGCCTGCCCTACCGCTACTACCGCCCCCTGGTGCACCTCGTGCACCGGACGAGGGTCCTGTTCGCCGCACTGGGCCGTACCGGCCTGCTGGTCGTGCACGAACCGTCGACCAGGCCGACGACCAGGGCCTGGCTGGTGCTGATCGGCGTGCTCGCAGGCCGCCACCGGCAGTTCCTCTGGCTCGACGCGACTCCTGAGGAGGCCATGGCGGGCCAGGTCGAACGCGGTCGCCTGGTGCGCGGCGGGTCGTTCGCCCGGCACGTCCGACGTGCGGCCTGGCTGCGCGAGCGGTTCGCTGAGGGCTGGGTGCCGCGCGGCTGGCACGCGCTGACCTTGCTGACCCGCCAGGACCACGTGCGGCTGTCCGTGACACCTGGCTGAGCCGGTGCGGCTACGCTGGTCTTTGCTCTATCCGACGACGTGCGAGGTCTGGCGGCACCGTGTTCAACACCCTTTCCGACCGGCTCACCGCGGTCCTGCAGAACCTGCGGGGCAAGGGGCGGCTGTCCGACGCCGACATCGACGCCACCTGTCGCGAGATCAGGGTGGCGCTGCTGGAGGCGGACGTCGCGCTGCCCGTGGTGCGGACGTTCATCGCGAAGATCAAGGAGCGCGCCAAGGGCGCGGAGGTCTCCGGCGCGCTGAACCCCGCCCAGCAGGTCATCAAGATCGTCAACGAAGAGCTGGTCGAGATCCTGGGCGGTGAGACCCGCAGGCTGAACCTGGCGAAGAACCCGCCGACCGTGATCATGCTCGCCGGCCTCCAGGGCGCGGGCAAGACGACGCTCGCGGGCAAGCTCGCGAAGTGGCTGCACGGCCAGGGCCACACGCCGCTGCTCGTGGCGTGCGACCTCCAGCGCCCCAACGCCGTCAACCAGCTCCAGGTCGTCGGTGCGCGCGCGGGCGTCCCGGTGTTCGCCCCCGAGCCCGGCAACGGCGTCGGCGACCCGGTCGACGTCGCCCGTCGAGGCATCGAGGAGGCCCGGCGCGCGCAGCACGACGTCGTGCTCGTCGACACCGCGGGCCGTCTCGGCGTCGACGCCGAGATGATGCAGCAGGCCAAGGACATCCGCGAGGCCGTGCAGCCCGAGGAAGTCCTGTTCGTCGTCGATGCGATGATCGGCCAGGACGCGGTCAACACCGCGCAGGCCTTCGCGGACGGCGTCGGCTTCACCGGCGTGGTGCTGACCAAGCTCGACGGCGACGCCCGCGGTGGTGCCGCGCTGAGCGTCCGCGAGGTCACCGGCCAGCCGATCCTCTTCGCGTCCAACGGCGAGAAGCTGGAGGACTTCGACGTCTTCCACCCCGACCGGATGGCCGGCCGCATCCTCGGGATGGGCGACATGCTGACCCTGATCGAACAGGCCGAACAGGCCTTCGACCAGGAGAAGGCCGAGGTCGCCGCGCAGAAGATGGGTTCCGGCCAGCTCACGCTGGAGGACTTCCTCGAGCAGATGCTCGCCATCCGCAAGATGGGCCCCATCGCGAACCTGCTCGGCATGCTCCCCGGCGCGGGCCAGATGAAGGACCAGCTCGCGATGCTGGATGAGAAGCACCTCGACCGCGTCCAGGCCATCATCCGCGGCATGACCCCGGCCGAGCGCGACGACCCGAAGATCATCAACGCGTCCCGCAGGCTGCGCATCGCGAACGGCTCGGGCGTCAAGGTCAGCGACGTCAACGACCTCGTCAACAGGTTCTTCGACGCCCGCAAGATGATGTCGCAGATGGCGGGCCGCTTCGGCATGCCGGGTGCTGGCGGCGGCAAGAACAACCGCAAGGGCAAGAAGGGCAAGAAGGGCAAGGGCCGCGGCCCGACCCAGCCGAAGATCAAGGGCGGCTTCCCCGGCATGTTCCCCGGAGGCATGCCCGGCATGCCCCCCGGCGCGGCAGGCGCCCCGGAACTCCCGCCGGGCCTCGGCATGAACGACCTGCCCCCCGGCTTCGACCCGTCGAAGCTCAAGTTCGGCAAGTGAACGCGGAGTCATGAGCGGTCTGCACCTGCGCGGCGTCGTCCTGCCGGACGGCGACCAGCGCGACCTGTGGGTGGTCAACGGGCGCATCAGGACCCGCGCGGTTCCGGGCGCCCGCACCATCGTCGACGGCGGTTACCTCCTGCCCGGCCTGGTAGATGCCCACTGCCATGTGGGCATCGGCGCGACGGGCGCGGTCGACCTGGCTGAGGCCGCCGT
>JBDSAJ010000182.1:0-17447 GCA_039922235.1 Umezawaea sp. | reverse complement strand
GGTCGGCCAGCCGCAGCGTGCCGATCAGGTCGTACGCGCGGGCGTCCGACATCGGGGCGTTGAAGTCGAGATACGTGTGGCCGTTCGCGGGAGCAGGTGTCACGGGGCCACGGTGGCACCTTTCCCGGCGGCGGGCACGCGATTTACTCCTCGCCCCGCACGGCCCGGCGCAGCTTCGGCAGGCGTTCGGCCAGCACGCGCTCCGCGCCGCGCGGCGTCGGCTGGTAGTAGTCGCGGCCGACCAGGTCGTCCGGCGGGTACTGCTGGGTGAGCACGCCCTCCGGCACGTCGTGCGGGTAGCGGTAGCCCTGCGCGTTGCCGAGCTTCGCCGCGCCCGCGTAGTGGCCGTCGCGCAGGTGCGCGGGCACCGCGCCGGTCGCGCCCTGCCGGACGTCCGCCATCGCCGCGCCGATCGCCGTCGTGACGGCGTTCGACTTCGGCGCCGTCGCGAGGTGGATCGCGGCCTGCGCGAGGTTCAGGGTGCACTCGGGCATCCCGATCGTCTGCACGGCCGACTGGGCGGCCGTCGCGACGAGCAGCGCCATCGGGTCGGCCATGCCGATGTCCTCGCTGGCGTGGATCACCAGCCGCCGCGCGATGAACCGCGGGTCCTCGCCCGCCTCGATCATGCGGGCCAGGTAGTGCAGGGTGGCGTCCACGTCGGACCCGCGGATGGACTTGATGAACGCGCTGGTCACGTCGTAGTGCTGGTCGCCGTCGCGGTCGTAGCGCACCGCGGCCCGGTCGACCGTCGCCTCCAGCAGCGGCAGGTCGAGGACCCCGTCCTGCTCCTGGAGCGCCGAGTCCGCCGCCGCCTCCAGCGCCGTCAGCGCCCGCCGCGCGTCACCGCCCGCGAGCCGGACCAGGTGGTCCTCCGCGTCCTGCGCGACGGTCACCTTCCCGCCCAGCCCGCGCTCATCGCTCACCGCCCGGCGCACCAGCGTGCGCACGTCCTCGTCCGTCAGTGGTTTCAGCTGCAGCACCAGCGACCGCGACAGCAGCGGCGAGACGACGGAGAAGTACGGGTTCTCGGTGGTCGCCGCCACCAGCAGCACGATCCGGTCCTCCACCGCGCCGAGGAGCGCGTCCTGCTGCGTCTTCGAGAACCGGTGCACCTCGTCGATGAACAGCACGGTCTGCTCCCCCGACCGAACGAGCCGCTTCCGCGCCTCGTCGATCACCGTCCGCACCTCCTTGACGCCCGCGGACAGCGCGGAGAGCGCGGAGAACCGCCGCCCGGTGGCCCGCGACACGAGCGTGGCGAGCGTCGTCTTACCGGTTCCGGGAGGGCCGTAGAGCATCACCGAGGCGGGCGCCGCCCCCTCCACCAGCCGCCGCAACGGCGCACCCGGCCCGAGCAGGTGGTCCTGCCCCACGACCTCGTCCAGGTTCGCCGGCCGCATCCGCACGGCGAGGGGCGCGTTGGCCGCGATCCGCGCCTCCCGCTCCTCCGGGGTCGCACCGAACAAGCCCTCGTCGAACAGCCCTTCGTTCACGTGTTCGAACTTACCGGGGAGGTACGACAGCGGACGAAGTTGCACGCTGGGTAGTCGGCCGGACGCGGACAGGCGCGAGACCCCAGTCGACGCCTGGCCACGGTCACGGACGGCTACGCGACGACCGGCCCTCTGGCCGTGACAGGCATGCTGTCGGCATGACCCCACTCACCTTCAGCCATGGCGAAGCCCTGTTCATCACGGACGGCCCGGTCCTGGAAGTGTTCCGCAGGAGTGTCGAGGGCTCCAACCGGATCCCGCTCGCCTGGCTCGGCGCCTGGCTCGACACCGAACGGATGCGGATCGCGATCGGCACGCGGACGATCACGGGCGGGCCGATCTACTCCGAGCGGCCGCAGGCGCTGACCGGGTTCTGGCGCCTGCCGGTCCAGGCCGGGGCGGTACCGGAGCTCCGGGCGTTCTTCGCCGAGGTCGCCGCCCTCGCGGGCAGGGCCGCCGCGTAGCCCTCGCTGTGCAAGAATGGCGTCCCGTGCCGTCATTCCCTGTTCACGCGCGCGCCGTGTTGCTCGCGGGCCCTTCGGGCTCGGGCAAGTCTCACCTCGCCGCCCACCTGGGCTGGCCGGTGCTCCGCCTGGACGACTTCTACCGCGACGGCGACGACCCGCTGCTCCCCCGCCTGTCCTCGGGCCTCGCGGACTGGGACGCGGCCGACTCGTGGAACACCGAGGCGGCGCTCGCGGCGATCGTGCGGCTGGCCGTCTCCGGGACGGTGGAGGCTCCGACGTACTCGATCAGCGAGAGCCGGACGACCGGGCGCCACACCGTGGCGCTCGGCGACGCCCCCGCGTTCATCGCCGAGGGGCTGTTCGCGGACCGACTGGTGGCCGGGTGCCGTGAGGCCGGTGTGCTGGTGGACGCGATCGTCCTGTCGCCCAACGGGTTCGTCACGTTCGTGCGGCGGTTCGTGCGGGACGTCGCCGAGGCCCGCAAGCCGGTGTCGGTGCTGCTGCGGCGCGGGGTGCGGTTGTGGCGGGAGCACGGTGACGTGGTGCGGCAGTGTGCGCGCGCCGGGATGCGGGTGGTGCGGCCGTCACAGGCGCGGGTCGAGTTGGCGGCGTTCGAGGTGGCGGTTCCGGTTCAGGCGTACCTCGCGGGACGGCGAACCGCATCCTGACCGGCTGTTGCACTGACTCGTCCGAACAACTCAGAACACGTCCGAGTCCTGCCACTGGACGCACCTCGGCCGTTGACCGGTCTCGGCGAACTCGGCCAGCGCCTCGCGGATCCGCCCCAACGGGAGCGCCGCATCCGACGGGAACGGCGTCCGGTTCGCTTTGTCGATGTAGAGCGGCGGGGCATCCGCAGCCGGTTCCTCGGCGAGAGTGGTCCACATACCGGGGTTCCACGGCTCAGGGTGATCCGTCGGGCGGGTCCGCCTGGCTTCCCCCTCCTGGACCACGACGTCAACGCCGGGACCGAGGTAGGCCAACGCCCCCACTTCGTCCGCGACGTCGAGCTTGAACATCCGGTCAGGGTCGTCCAGCGGACCGACCGTGGGCAGTTCCCGCGCGGAGAACACAGTCGGATGCGGCTGCGCGTGGGTCACGAGGTAGGCGATCAGTGCCTCCAGGTCCAGTGCCGAGCGGACCACCACCGGCTTGTCGGCACGGTTGTCGTCGCGGTAGTACCAAGCGTCAAGCGTCAACCTCATCGGGCGTCCCTTCCACGAAACTCGCGCGTCCGCACCGGATCGTGCACCACCAGCGTTTGGCCCGGCCCGAGCACGAACGGCAACATCCGTTCGCACGAACGAATGCCGCTGCAGACTTCGTTGTTGACCACCAACTCAACCCGGTCGACCCCGCCGTTCCTTTGCCGCCAAGCAACCTTGACCTCAACGTGCTTGGTCACTTCAAGACTCCCGATCGGCGGCGCCAACCCGACACCCACAAGGTGCCCGTTGATCCGCTCATGCTCACCATCGGCCTCGCGTCCGCTGCGGACGATCTCGGTGTTGCCGTCCTCGTCCACGTAGATGCCACTCGTGATGTGCGCTGGTAGCCGAGCGCGTTGCCGATCGGCCCACGACAGTTCAGGTGGAGGCAGGGCCATCTCTGGCACCGAGGATGACGCACTACCCAACCTCGCGATCATGGCGTCGATCAAATCCACAATTGCACGGAGGCGTTCGGCCAAGGCCTCGGCCCCTTTGTCGACCTCATCCAACTCGGCCACCGCCGCCACGAACTCATCCTCGTGAGCGCTGCCCCGTCCGGCACCGCCAAGAATCCCTGAAGCCTCCTCAGTGGTGGCGCGCCCCTGTTCGAGCGCCTCAAGCGCTTGACCGATCTTGTCCACGGCGGTGTGGAGTTGCGCTACGACCGCCTCAATCGACGCCACCCCACCGCCCCTCCAAAACTACGGATCGTGGCACAAAGGCCGGCAGCCCGCACGATCAGCACGTTTCTGGATTGTCGACCGGACACCTGGAAGCCGACCTGACTCACAAGGGCGAAGATGCGGCATTGGGCACCTCGACTGGCACGACTCCCAGGAGACCCGGACCTGGAACATCCCGCATACGGGCCAGCCGTACCTCGGCAAGCCGGAGCCGGAAGCGATCATGACGGGCCAGGTCACCCACCAGCACAAACGGTTTGTTCCTGCCCCGTGGCGCTCTAAGCCGTGGCGAGGAGTTCACGGGACCGGTCGACGTCCCAGGCGACCTCGGCCAAACGGTCGGCAGTGGCCTGGTAGGCCGCCACGTGGTCTGGACGCTCCAGGTAGACGTCGGCGATCAGGGTCTCCACGTGTGCGACGGCATCACCGAGCAGGGTGAACGGGCCGTTGAGGCAATGACGCGATGGCACGATCCGCACCTTGGCGGGCACCAGCAGGAGGTGGATGAGTTGCTCCGCCCCCACCCGCCACAGTGCGTCCTCGCCCAGGTAGAACTCGGCCCGCCTCAGCACGTCCTGCCGCTCCACGGGTAGCCCCGTCCTCAGCAGACCGGGCACGGTCATCGGGTGGTAGCCGACAATCGTGGCGGCCCGCGCCTCCTCGTTCACCGACACCAGGTCGTTGCCGAACGGCCGCACCCACATGTCGCGGTCCGAGTCTCGGCACAGCGCGACCAACCGCGCGAACTCCTCGCCGACCACCCCGCACACCGCCAACAGCGCCGCCACGTCCACGTCGGCGGTACCCCGTTCGCCGTGTTCCAGCTTCGACAGTCGACTGGGTGACCACCCCAGGTTTTCGACCACCGAACCGGCGGACAACCCTGCTGCCTCGCGCTTGCCCCGCAACTCCACACCCAACGCCCGACTGCGCACCGTGGAACCTCTACGCATCTCCAACCCGCCCCGGAATGCCGTCGCGCCGCCGCCAGACCGCGTCGCAGTCGAGACAGGTCGTCTTGTGTCGCCGGTACTCCGCGAGTCGTGGGCAGTCCTGGCGGGTCAACGTGACCCGCAGCCCGCACAAGGTGTCGATGTCCTCCCCAGGCCGGGGCGGCAGCGGATAGGTGGTCAGGCTGATCGCGTGCCGCAGGCCTCCGGCGTCGTGCCAGCAGTGCCGGGCTTCGATGGTGGACATCGGCTACCTCCTCAAGGCAACGAGAAATGTACCGGTAAATTTCTCGTTCTTGCCTACCTGGATCGGGTGAAGGAGGGACGCTACGGACCGTGAACAGGCAGGATGACGGCTGTTCCCAACATCAACGGAGGCTCGACATGGCATCGCCTGCCGCCACGGCTTACCGGGTCGTGCTCGGTGTCATCTTGCGCAGCTATCGAGAGCGAACCGGGCTCACACCAAGACATGTTGCCCAAGCACTGGACTGGTACGGCGTCGGCAAGGTCAGCAAAGTCGAGGCGGGAACCGTTCGTCTGACCGAGGACGAACTCGACAGGCTGCTGCGACTGTTCGAAATCAGCGGAGCCGAAGCTGACAAGTTGCGAGAGTTCGGTGCGTGCGCTCGCGAGCGCACAAGTCCGACCGCCAAACCTGCCTGGGGCGACACCTACAAGGTGGTCGAAGCACAGGCTTCCGAAATCAAGGCCTACGAGGAGACCCTCGTGCACGGCTTGGCGCAGACCCACGACTACGCCAGTGCACTGCTGTCCGTATCGCTCACGTCGCCGCCCTCCGAGCAGGAGCGCAAGGCGAAGGAAAGGATCGAACGCCAACGGTTGCTGACCGGGACCAACGCGCCCCAGTTCTGGCTCGTGGTCGCCGAGCCGGTCCTACTACGACCGATCGGCGGCGATGCCGTTCTCCGCGATCAGCTTCGGCACCTCCGAGAACTGTCGACGCTGCCGAACGTGACCTTCCAGGTCATCCCGCTGGAGAAGGGGGAGCACTCGGGCCTGGGAGTGTCCTTCACCTTGCTCCACCTCGCGCTTCCGATCTTCACCTTCACCTACCTGGAACACTTGACGGGCGCCAACTACCTGGACCATCCCGACATCACCAGGGCGTATACGCTGGCGTTCGATCGCCTGCGCGTCACGGCCCTCGATGATCGGGACTCCGTGAAGTTTCTCGACCGGCGCATCAAGGAGATCAAGTAGCGAAAGGGGTGCACCTTGCCTCCCCCAGACCTTTCCGGTGCCGACTGGCACAAGTCCAGCCGTTCCGAAGGCAACACCAACTGCGTGGAGCTGACTCGCGTTCCCGGCACCGCCGCCGTGCGTGACTCCAAGAACCGGACCGGCCCCCTGCTCACCTTCACGGTGGCCGAACTGGACCGGTTCCTCACGACCGTGAAGGACGACCGCTTCGACGGTTGACCCCTTGCCGGAAGGATCGTCACGTGACCGGGGACTCCGCCGACCGAGGTGCGGGCGGGATCGCTGACCATCCCCTCCAGACGTGCACGTCGACCCGGATGACCGGACCGGTAGGCGGAACCTCCCGATGCTGGGGGTACTTCACGCGCAGTGGGGCCACCAACGCACCTCCGTCGCCAAGAACGCGGGCGACACCATCAGCGCGCACCCACCAGAGCAGGGACCAGTCCCGGTCGTCGTAGTGGTCGACCAACATCGACACCTGGTCGTTGGCCGCGATGTTGCGCAAGCGCTTGAGGTCGGTCGTGGTTTTCGGCTTGTGGTCGACCGCGATCACCACGATGTCGTCCTGCAGCGCGAACGTCACCGGGACGAGATGAGGGCGGCCCTCACCGTCGGCGGTCGCGAGGCGGGCCACGCGGGCGGCGGCGAATCGGTCACGGGCATGTTCGGCGTCCACAGTTGAGATCATTGCGCGCCCCCATACGTCTACCAGCGCGAACGGTTCACCCTCGCCGTTGTGGCCGTGCCCACGGTCGGGTTGTTGCACAGCCCTGGCCATAACGGGTGCCTGGCAACTACGGTGATCGAGTGTCCGAAACCATCGCAATGCACATGAGCGACGGCCTGCTGAACGCGCCGACATCGCTCCTGTTCGTCGTGGTCGCGGTCGTCGGCGTCGGGGTGGCGTTGGCGAAGGCGCGCGGCGACCTGGACGACAAGACGGCGCCGATGGCGGGTCTGGTGGCGGCGTTCGTGTTCGCCACGCAGATGCTGAACTTCCCGGTGCTGCCGGGTGTCAGCGGGCACCTGCTGGGTGGTGCGCTGGCGGCCATCCTGGTCGGGCCGTGGGTCGGGGCGCTCTGCGTGACGATCGTGCTCGTGCTGCAGGCGCTGCTGTTCGCGGACGGCGGTGTGACGGCGCTCGGGGCGAACGTGACCAACATGGCGCTGATCGGCACCGCGACCGGCTACCTGGTGGCCATGGCGCTGCGGCGGTTCGCGCGCCGGGGCAAGGGTGGGATCGCGGTGGTGGCGTTCGTGTCCGCGCTGGTGAACACGGTGGTCGCCTCCTGCGGGTTCGTACTGGAGTACGCGATCGGCGGGCAGGGCGGGGTGTCGTTCGGGACGGTGCTGGTCGCGATCGTCGGGGTGCACGTGCTGATCGGCATCGGTGAGGGCCTGATCACCGCGGCCACCGTGACGGCTGTGACGGCTGTGCGGCCGGACCTGGTCTACCTGCTGCGCGGGACCGAGCAGAAGTTGGAGCTGAGGGCGTGAAGAAGCGGTTCTTCGTCGGGTTCGCGGTCGTCTCGCTCCTGCTGGCCGGGGTGGTGTCGTACTTCGCGAACTCCAACCCGGACGGGCTGGACCACGTGACGGAGGCGCACGGCATCGCGGAGCACGCGAAGGAGAGCCCGATGAGCGGCTCGCTGTTCGCGGACTACGCGGTGGGCGGCAACGACCGGTTCACCGGGCTCGCGGGTGTCGTCGGCGTGATCGTCACCCTGCTGCTCGCGGGCGGGCTGTTCTGGTTGCTGCGCAAGCGTTCTCCCCAAGGGAAGTAATGGGCGCCGGGCACGGGCACGGCGTGCTGCACCGGGCCGGTGACTCCCCGGTGCACCGGCTGCCGCCGCAGCTGAAGGTCGTCGCGGCTTTCGTGGCCGTGCTGTGCGTGGTGGCGACACCGCGCGAGGCGTTCTGGGCGTTCGGCGTGTACCTGCTCGCGATCATGTCGGTGTGGTGGGTCGCGCGCGTGCCGGTCAGCTGGTTCGCCTCCCGCGCGCTGATCGAACTGCCGTTCGTGGTGCTCGCGGTGCTGCTGCCGCTGGTCGGCCACGGCAGGCACGTCGACTTCCTCGGTGTCGCGGTCTCCGTCGACGGCGCACTGGCCGGCTGGAACATCCTGGCCAAGGGCACGCTCGGCGTGCTGGTGTCGCTGACGCTGGCCGCGACGACCGCGCCGCACGACCTGCTGCTCGGCCTGCAGCGGCTGCGCACGCCGTCCGTGCTGATCACCATCGCGACGCTGATGCTGCGCTACGGCGAGGTGATCGTCGGCGAGGCCCAGCGGATGCGGATCGCGCGCATCTCCCGCGGCCACGACCCCCGCTTCCTCTGGCAGGTCGGCGCGACCGCGCGCGGCATCGGCAGCCTGTTCATCCGCTCCTACGAGCGCGGCGAGCGCGTGCACCTGGCGATGGTGTCGCGCGGCTGGACTGGCACGATGCCGGAGATGACCGGGTCGAGCAGTCTTCGAGAACCAGTCCGCACGGCCACGGCGGCCCTGCTGGTCGAGCACCTCGCCTACGCGTACCCCGACGGCCACCAGGCGCTGTTCGGCGTCAACCTGCGCGTCCAGCCCGGTGAGCGGGTCGCGCTGCTCGGGCCGAACGGCGCGGGCAAGACCACGTTCGTCATGCACCTCAACGGCGTGATCAGCGGCGGGTCCGGCCGGATCGAGGTCGCCGGGATGCCGGTCGACAAGGCGAACCTCAAGGAGATCCGCCGCCGCGTCGGCGTGGTGTTCCAGGACCCCGACGACCAGCTGTTCATGCCCACCGCCCGCCAGGACGTGGCGTTCGGACCCGCGAACTTCGGGCTGCGCGGCGAGGAGCTGGACGAGCGGGTGCGCCGGGCGCTGGACGCGGTCGGCATGGGCGACTTCGCCGACCGCTCACCGCTGCACCTGTCCGGCGGCCAGCGCCGCCGCGTCGCGCTCGCGACCGTGCTCGCGTGCGACCCGGAGATCCTGGTGCTGGACGAGCCGTCCGCCAACCTGGAACCGGTGGCCCGCCGCGAACTCGCCGAGGTGCTGCTCGGCTTGGACCGCACGATGCTGATGGTCACCCACGACCTGCCGTACGCGCTCCAGCTGTGCACGCGCAGCGTGGTGATCGACAACGGGGTCGTGGTGGCCGATGGCCCGACCCGCGAGATCCTGGCGGACACCGAACTCCTCGCGGCGCACCGGCTCGAACTGCCGTACGGGTTCCGGCTGGACTAGAGCACCTCTGCCCCATAATCGGGACCGTGGGCGACGAAGTCGAGGACAGCGGGAAAACCGCGTTGCGCGGGAGCGGCGACCGACCTTCCAGCCTCCGGACCTGGAGCGTGGTCGTCTGCGCGGTCCTCGCCGTGATCGCCGTCGTGGCGGACTCGCCATTCGAGTCGCCGCCCTACCTCGGATACCGGTGGGAGGTCGAATCGATCACGCGCGGTGGGACTACGACACCGGTCCCGTCGTCACTCGGCGCCTCAGCGACCTTCCACGAAGACGGTCGAATGCTGCTCACTGACACCGTGAACGCGCTGACGAGCCACATCGACCTGCGGTCTGACGGGTTCTCCGCGCGGCCGGCGGGCACGACCTTGGCGCTGTACGTCGGCGACGACGCGGTCCGCAAGCTCGTCATCGCCACGATGGCAGACCTGTCGTCGGCGGAACGGGCGACGGTCTCGGTCGCAGGCGCCCAACTGGCGATCGACACCGGCGAATACCGCCTCGCTCTGGTCCGAGGTGCCGAAGCCGGTGGCGGCGCCCCGTCCTCAGCACCCGGACAGCGATAAGGGCCTACCGCGCCAGGTGCGTGCGCAGGGTGCGGTGGGCGAACGCGTAGCCGTCCGGGGTCTTGCGGAGCACGCCGTAGGCGACGAACGCGTCCAGGTCAACGGGCAGGAGGCCCGCGCGGGTCACGGTCTTCACCGCGACGCGGTGGCTCCACCAGCCGTGCAGCGACACGGCGAACGCCGCCAGCCAGACCCCGGTCGTCGTGGACAGCATCAGGTGGTGGACGTAGGGCGTCAACCCCTCGTCGTCCAGCAGGAGGAGCGCGACGAACGCCGCTGCGAGGGCGAGGAGCAGGCCCAGGACGCCCGCGGTCACGCGGACGGCGAACGTCCAGTGGGGAGCCGTCCGGCGCAAGCGGGTGGGGGCGCGGGTGGGCAGGCTCATCACGCCGACCGCCACGCCCGCGGCGGTGCCGGGCAGCAGGCCGAGCACGAGCCCGGCCGCTCCGCCGAACATGCCGACGGACGCGCCCATGACCAGGCCGGTCAGCGCGCACGTGCCCAGCGCGGTGATCCCGGCGCGCCAGTCCACCGTCCACCGCGTGGACACGAAGTCGCCGAGGTCCAGCCGGGACTCGCGGCGGTCGGTGGGGTTGCGGGCCGTGTACACCTGCGCCGCGGCGGACCCGGCCAGCACGCCCGCGCAGAGCACGGCGAAGCCGGTGCCAATGGCCTGGACGGCGAGCCCGACAACGCCGACGGCGGCGACGAGCGCCAGCGCGGCGTAGAGCCACGCGGCCGGTGAACGGACGGGGCGCAGGCCAGCTCGGCGGAGCCAGGCGAGGTTCAGCGCCTCGACGGTGAAGACGTCGCGGTCACCCTGCTCCATCAGGCGGGCCAGGCCGCGCAGCGAGTCCGCCGACGGTGGCAGCCGTGCGGCCCACAGGTGGTCGAGCCCGCCGGTCCGCAGCAGGTCGACCTCGGCGGGGTCGTCGCCGTGGGCGGACATCGCCAGCGTCAGCGCTAGCGGAGTGGACAGCAGTTCGGCCAGCGCGTCGTCGCGGAGGCAGGCCTGGCGCAACGTCGTGAGCCCGGCGGTCGCCAGGCAGGTGTCGACGGTCTCGGCGCTCAGCGACGGGATCTCCACCACCGCGCCCAGCCCGCCTGGGTCCTCGCGGGCGCAGACGACCATCGAAGTGGTCAGCCGGGACTTCAGCAGCGCCAGCACCTCGACGCACCGGCGGCGGTCGTCGGCGTGCCGGATCTCGTCCAGCCCGTCGAGCAGCAGCACCACCGGGCTGGAGCGGTCCCGCAGCCACCGGCTGACCTGCGCCGCGGGCACGTCGTGCAGCCGGGCGACGTCCGTGGCCAGCCAGTCGACCGCGGTGTCCACGGCGTGGTCGACCTGCTCCAGCTTGACGACGGAGAGCCGCTGCGCGCGTTCCAGCGCCTCGGTGTCCCACTCGTCGGCGGGCACGACGTCCTGCTTGCTCGCCCAGCGCAGGCTGCTCAGCCGGTGCGGCTCGACGCGCCAGCTGCCGGTGGACAGCGACAGCACGACCGGGACCGGTCCCCCGGATTCCAGCAGGTCGGCGGCGAGGCGGTGCAGCGTCGTCGTCTTCCCCGCACCCGGCTCCCCCACCAGCACCAACCCGCGTTCGGCGGCCAGCAGGTCGACCAGGTCGGCCTTCGGGGCGCCGAGTTCCTCGCGGAACCAGGACAGGTCGGGCAGGGTCGCTCGTGCCGTGCGACGCAGGTCGTCCAGGTGGCGATCGGTCACACCCGAGAATCCCACACGTTCTCCGGGCGGTGGCCACGACCGCGTGCCTCGCTCTCACCTATGATCCGACCTGCGATGACTCTCACCGATCGGCTTCCGGCCACCCCCGACCCCGACCTGCTCTTCGACACGTTCGCCTCCTGGGCGGCGGAACGAGGGCTCCAGCTCTACCCTGCGCAGCAGGAGGCGCTGATCGAGCTGGTCTCCGGCTCGAACGTCATCCTGAGCACCCCAACGGGGTCCGGGAAGAGCCTGGTCGCGACCGGGGCGCACTTCGCGGCGCTGGCGGAGGGCAAGCGCACCTTCTACACCGCGCCGATCAAGGCGCTGGTGTCGGAGAAGTTCTTCGCGCTGTGCGACACCTTCGGACCCGCGAACGTCGGGATGCTGACCGGCGACGCGAGCGTCAACGAGACCGCGCCGATCATCTGCTGCACCGCTGAGATCCTGGCGAACATCGCCCTGCGCGACGGCGCGGAGGCCGACGTCGGCCAGGTCGTCATGGACGAGTTCCACTTCTACTCCGAGCCCGAGCGCGGCTGGGCGTGGCAGGTGCCGCTGATCGAGCTGACGAAGGCCCAGTTCCTGCTGATGTCCGCGACGCTCGGCGACGTCACCTTCTTCGAGAAGGACCTCGCCCGGCGCACCGAGCGGCCGACGACCGTCGTGCGGTCGGGCGACCGGCCGGTGCCGCTGAACTTCCAGTACGTGACCACGCCGCTGCACGAGACGATCGAGGACCTGCTGCGCGGCCGGGAAGCGCCGATCTACGTCGTGCACTTCACCCAGGCCTCGGCGCTGGAGCGCGCGCAGGCGCTGATGAGCGTGAACGTGTCCACGCGCGCCGAGAAGGACGCCATCGCCGCGATGATCGGCGGCTTCCGGTTCACCTCCGGCTTCGGCAAGACGCTGTCGCGGATCGTGCGGCACGGCATCGGCGTGCACCACGCCGGGATGCTGCCCAAGTACCGCAGGCTCGTGGAGCAGTTGGCGCAGGCCGGCCTGCTGAAGGTCATCTGCGGCACGGACACCCTCGGCGTCGGCATCAACGTGCCGATCCGCACGGTGCTGTTCACCGCGCTGAGCAAGTACGACGGCACGCGGACTCGCATCCTCAAGGCGCGCGAGTTCCACCAGATCGCCGGCCGCGCCGGGCGCGCGGGCTACGACACGGTGGGGACCGTGGTCGTGCAGGCGCCCGACCACGAGGTGGAGAACGCGAAGCGGGTCGCGAAGGCGGGCGACGACCCAAAGAAGCTCAAGCGGGTCGTGCGCACGAAGGCCCCGGAGGGCTTCGTGTCGTGGAGCGACAAGACGTTCGACCGGCTGGTCGCGGCGGAGCCGGAGCAGCTGACGTCGACGTTCTCGGTCAGCCACGCGATGATCCTCAACGTGATCAACCGGCCCGGCGACGCGTTCACCGGGATGCGCCACCTGCTCGAGGACAACCACGAGTCGCGGAAATCGCAGCTCAAGCTCATCCTGCGGGCCATCTCGATCTTCCGCGGGCTGCTGTCCTCCGGCGTGGTGGAGAAGCTGGCCGAGTCCGACGCCGAGGGCCGCCGCTACCAGCTGACGGTCGACCTCCAGGAGAACTTCGCGCTGAACCAGGCGCTGTCGCCGTTCGCGCTGGCCGCGGTCGAGCTGCTGAACCGCGAGGAGCCCGGCTACCCGCTGGACGCGCTGTCCATCATCGAGTCCACTCTGGACGATCCGCGCCAGATCCTGTCCGCGCAGCAGTTCAAGGCGCGCGGCGAGGCGGTGGCGGCGATGAAGGCCGACGGCATCGAGTACGACCAGCGGATGGAGCTGCTGGACCAGGTCACGTACCCGAAGCCGTTGGAAGAGCTGCTGGAAGGCGCTTTCACGACCTACCGCAGCGGGCACCCGTGGGTCGCCGACCACCACCTGTCGCCGAAGTCCGTCGTGCGCGACATGTACGAGCGGGCCATGACGTTCACCGAGTACGTCAGCTTCTACCAGTTGGCCCGGTCCGAGGGGATCGTGCTGCGGTACCTGGCCGACGCCTACAAGGCGCTGCGCCACACCGTGCCGGAGGAAGCCAAGACCGAGGAGCTCAACGACCTCATCGAGTGGCTCGGCGAACTCGTCCGCCAGGTCGACTCCAGCCTGCTGGAGGAGTGGGAGAAGCTGAGCAACCCGCTCGGCGAGGCCAAGCCCGAGGTGCGGATCGACGACCGGCCGCCCGCCGTCACGCGCAACGTGCGCGCGTTCCGGGTGCTGGTGCGCAACGCGCTGTTCCGCCGCGTCGAACTGGCCGCGCGCCGCAACTACTACGAGCTCGGCCTGCTCGACGGCGACTCCGGCTGGGACCAGGACGCGTGGGAGGACGCCATCGAGCCGTACTTCGAGGCGTTCGACTCGATCGGCATCGGCTCCGACGCGCGCGGCCCGGCACTGCTGATCATCACCGAGGAACCGGGGCGCTGGGACGTGCGTCAGATCTTCGACGATCCCGCGGGCGACCACGACTGGGGCATCTCGGCCGAGGTCGACCTCGAGGAGTCCGACGAGACCGGGACCGCATCCATCCGGATCACCGAAGTCGGCGCGCTGTAACGACTTCCGCCTCGTACTGGACATGTCGGCAGGGCACGTCCAACGGGAGGAAGCGCGCAGGTGGACCAGTTCGGTGTGCTCGGACCGCTGGTGGTCCACCGGGACGGCGTCGAGGTCGTGGTCACCGCGGCCAAGCAGCGGGTGGTGCTCGCCGCGCTGCTGCTGCACGGCTCACTGGCCACGGCCGACCTGATCCGCTGTGTGTGGGGGCCCGAGCCGCCCGCGCGGGCGGCTCGGACGCTGCCGGTGTACGTGATGCGGCTGCGGCGCGCGCTCGGCGAACCGCGGTTGGTCGAGACGACGCCGACCGGGTACCGGCTCGCGGTGCCCGACGGCTCGCTGGACCTGCACCGGTTCCGGGCGCTGGTCGCCGAGGGAGCCGCGTTCGCCGCGGCCGGGCGGGAAGCCGCGGCGCGGGAGGCGTACGAGCGGGCGCTGGGGTGCTGGCGCGGAGCAGTGCTGGCGGACGTGGACACGCGGTGGCTGCCCGTCGGCGCGCTGGAGGAGGAGCGGCGGCAGGCGGAGTCGGCCGCGCGCCGTCCCGCGAGCACGTGGACCCCGGTGTCGCAGTTACCCGCGCCCGTGGGGCACTTCGTGGGGCGGACGGCGGAACTGGCACGGGTCGCGGACCTGCTGACCCGCGACCAGGCCTCCGTGAACGCGGTGGTGGTGAGCGGCCCTCCCGGCGTCGGCAAGACGGCGTTCGCGATCTCCACCGGTCACGCGCTGCGCGGCCGGTTCCCCGACGGCAGGCTGTACGTGAACCTGCGCGGCTACTCCCCCATGCCCGCGCTGGCGACCACCGCCGTGCTGGCCCGGTTCCTGCGGGCGCTCGGGGTGCGCGTGGACCACATCCCGCTGGACGAGGCCGAGCTGGTGGACGCGTACCGGACCCTGCTGCGGGGGCGGCGGGTGCTGGTGATCCTGGACAACGCGGCGTCGGCGGACCAGGTGCTGCCGCTGCTGCTGCCGGACGAGCCCGGCTGCTCGGTGCTGATCACCAGCCGCGGTGAGCTGCGGGTCGCGGGCGCGGCGGTGGCGCGGCTGTCCGTGCTGGACGAGCGGGACGCGCGGGAACTGCTGGCGCGCACGCTGCGCACCGGCGCGGACGACGCTGCCGTGGCGGAATTGGCGCGGCTGTGCGGGTACCTGCCGCTGGCGCTGCGGATCGCGGTGGGCAACCTGGTCGGCGTCGGGGACGTCGCGGGGTACGTCGCGGAGTTGCGGGAGGGCGATCGGCTGTCCGCGCTGGCGGTGGACAACGACGACTCGGCGGCGGTGCGGCGGGCGTTCGACCTGTCGTACGCGACGCTGCGGCCCGCGGCCGCGGAGCTGTTCCGGCTGCTGGGGCTGGTGCCGGGGCCGGACGTGAGCGCGCACGGCGCGGCGGCGCTGCTCGGGGCGGGCGCCGAGGCGCTGCTCGACGAGTTGACCACGGCGAACCTGGTGCAGCGGTTGGACGGCGACCGGTTCGCGATGCACGACCTGCTGCGGGACTACGCGGCGGAGCAGGCGCGGGGGACCGATCCGGCCGCGTGCGACGACGCGTTGCGGCGGCTGTTCGACTGGTACCTGCGGACGGCGAACGAGGTCGCGCACCTGCTGTACCCGGAGCTGGGTGTGCCCCGGCCCTCCGCCCCGCACCTGCTGGGCGACGAGGGGGCGGCGCTGGCGTGGCTGGACGCCGAGCGGCCGAGCCTGTTCGCGGCGACGGAGCACTGCGCGCGGGTCGGCCCGCGGCCGATGGCGTGGCAGCTGGTGAACGGGATGGGCGGCTACCTCGGCACGCACGGGCACCACGTCGAGTTCCTCGGTGCGCTCGGTGCGGCGCTGGCGGCCGCCCGCGCGGACGGGGACCGGGTGGCGGAGGCGCAGATGCTGGTGTGGCTGGCGTGCGAGCACCGGAACATGGGCGACCCGCGGGCCGCGCTGGAGCACCTGGACCTCGTCGGGGAGGACACGGGCTCGGCGGCGTGGCTGATGGCAGGCCTGCGCGGGATCCTGGGGATGGAGCTGAGCGAGTTCCCGCCCGCGGTGGCGGCGTTCGAGCAGCTGCTGGCGATGGGCGAGGCCCCGGAGGCGCTGCCGCACATGCGGATCTCGGCGCTGACCGGGCTCGGTGCGATCGAGCTGATGAAGGGCGAGGTCGACCGGGCGTTCGACTACCTGACCGAGGGCGTCGAGCTGGCCCGGTCGGCGGTGGGGATCAACATCGAGGCCACCGGCACGTGCCTGCTCGGCCGCTGCCACCTGGCGCGCGGCGACCACGCCACGGCGATCGCCCTGCTGCGCCGGGCCGTTGGGCAGTGGGACCGGACGGGGTCGCGGCACCACCTGACCGAGGGGCTCGCGCACCTGGCGACGGCACTGACCCAATCGGGTGATCACGAGGGTGCCACGGCCGCCGTCGAGCGGGCGATGGCGATGGTGCGGGAGCTCGGCAGCACCAGCCGCATCGAGGCCGAGGTCCACTGCGCGTGGGGTCTGGTGCTGCGGCATTCGGGCGACCACGCCCAGGCGATCGCCGTGTACCGGCGGGCCGTCGAGCTGGCGACGGCGAGCGAGCACAGCTACGGGGTCGTCCGCGCGCACCTGGGTTCGGCCGAGGCCCTGGCGTGCGCGCACGAATACGCACAGGCACTAGACCACTCCCGGATGGCCTTGGACATGGCGGTCCGGGCGGGCTTCGGATTATTCGAGGTCCGAGCGCGTGAAATGGTTGCCGGATTGTCGGTGACCCAGCTCACGGAAGCGTAGGAATGGTTGCGGAAAGGCCTTGCAGGTACTATTCCTTCTGGCCGGTGACCTGTGCAAACACCAGCCAATTGAGACCTGGTTGATTATTCCGCCCGCCTGGAGCAACATCCTGGTGACAAGACCGCGCATTGGGGGTGACGATGAACGCCGACCTGGAGGCGCTGGGTGGCCATCTCGCCCGGATTGCCGCGAATCCACCTACTACAACGGGTGAACTCGTCGCCGCACTGGAGGGTTTGTCGAAGTTGTCGAACCAGTGGTCCGAGGTGCTCGAATCGCTGCAGGACCCGACGCGCCGCCTCGTCGGCCCCGCCGCCGCGTCGTCGGTGATCGTGGCCGCCCGCCGCGCGGAGGAGTCGTTCGTCGAACTGGAGATCACGCTCGGGGACGCACTGGCCGCGCACCCGAGGGTCGCGGATCCCCGATCCCGCCGCATCGCAGGCTGAGAAGGTCGGGCGCACCCTTGCTCCCGACCCCTGGACGGGCAACGATGGCGAGCTGGTGGTCTAATCCCCGTCGCCGTGGAGATCGGCCGTTCTCAGCATTGGACTAGATCGGACATGACCGCAG
>JBDSAJ010000181.1:0-6411 GCA_039922235.1 Umezawaea sp. | reverse complement strand
ACGGCGACCCGTGCGCGCGTCGACACATGCGGGACACGCTGTCTCGGTAGAGTTCGGCGATGGCTGACGACGTCGCGACCACCCGGATGGGCCGCCCCCGCAGCGAGCGGGCCCGGCAGGCGGTCCTGCACGCGGTGGACGACCTGCTCGTGGACGTCGGGTACGCGGCGATGACCATGAAGGGCATCGCCGAACGCGCGGGTGTCGGCCGCCAGACCCTGTACCGGTGGTGGACGACCAAGGCCGAGATCCTGCTCGAAGCGATCATCGACGACGTGGAGGAGGAGCTGTCCACCCCCGCGTGCCCGGAAGCCGCCGACGACCTGCTCGCCTACCTGCGTGCGTTGACCAGGTTCCTCATGACCTCACCCGCCGGGCTGGCCTACCGCGCGCTGGTCGGCGAGGCGCAGCACGACCCCGCGGTGCGCGACCTCGTGCACGGCGCGGACCTGCTGGGCGCGAGCACCGTGCTGGACCGGGTTCGACCGGTCGCACCCGCGATGCCGTCACCCGACCTGTGCACCGCGCAGTTCGTCGGACCGGTCGTCTACCGGGTGCTCACCGCGCGGTCGCCGTTCTCCGACGGGGAACTGCGAGAGCACGTGCGGACCCTGTTGGTCTCCTGGTCCTAGCGGTACGACGGCCACGGCCCCAGCTCGGGCAGCGGCACCGCGGACACCGGCGGCTCGTCCGGGGCCCGGCCCGCGAGCCAGGCCGCCAGGTCGTGGACCGAACCGGAGATCTCGACGCCCCCAACCCGCAGCCTTGGGGTCTCTACATGTCCCTCACCTCGTGAGTCCACCGCCCGCACGGCGAAGCCGTCTGGCAGCCGCGTGCGCAGGAAGTCGACCGCGTGGCAGGAGAAGTCGACCGGCCACGCCGCGGGCCGGACGCCCACGTCGAGGTCGACCAGGTGGATCCACACCTCACGCCACCGGATGACCACGGCGGACGCGAAGCCGCCGGACGCCGACCAGTCGGCGACGGCCGCCCACGCGCGTTCCAGGCGGTCGGCGTTCTCGGTGACGGCGGCGCGGTGCTCGTCCGCGGTGCGCCCCGCCGTGGCTTCGATGATGGCGTCCCGCTCCCCCGGCTCCCACATGCCGACGACCTCGCCGCGCAGGGCGTGCTCGACCACCCGGCTCCGCGCCCGAGCCGCGTCGGCGACGTGGGCGAGCACGTGGCCGCGCGTCCATCCCGGCAGCAGCGAGGGCCCGGCGACGTCGGCATCGGTGAGACTGGCGAGCGCGCGGGACAGGGTCCGGTGCGCCTCGGCGACGGCGGCGAGCGGTGGGGTCACGACACCGAACCTAGCGCGGTGTCCACGGTCCTCACCGTGTTTCGCGCGATCCAGGTGACCCTCCCTCCACGGTGGATCGACGGCCGAGCGAGACCTCAGCGCGGGCGCGCGTCGACCGCCACGGTGAGCAGCACGGCGGAGTCCTCCACGGCTTCCAGGTGGTGCCGGAGGTCCGGGATGGTGAGCAGGTCGCCGGGCTCGCCGTCCCACGAGTCGGTGCCCGCGACGAGTCGGACGCGCCCTTCGAGCACCTGAACGGTTGCCTCGCCGTTCCTCTCGTGCTCGTCCAGCTGCCGTCCGGCGTTCAGCGCGATCACGGTCTGGCGCAGCGAGTGCTCGTGCCTGCCATTGATGGTCTGCGCGCTGCGGCCACTCGATGCCGCGCGGGCGAGTGCCAGCTGCTGGTGGGCCAGCTCGGTCAGCGAGGTCTTGTCCATCTGCGTCTCCTTGCTCGTCAGGGGCGGCGTCCACGCTGCCCGTACGACCGAGTGGGTTCCCGGTCTGTGACGGAATGGAACTCCACATCGGACGACCGCGCCGGTCAGGTGTTCGGTCCGGCCTCGGTGTCCAGGCCTGGCTCGTCGGGGCCGGACTCCTCCGGTTCGCTCGCGTGCACGTCAGCCGGGTCGACGTGTTCGTCGGCCTCGCTGAGCAGCGAGCGGATGCCGGAGTTCAGCACGGCCAGCAGCGGCACGGCCAGCAGCGCGCCCGCGATCCCGCCGACGAGCAGACCGCCCGCGATGGCCAGCACGACCGCCAGCGGGTGCAGCTTCACCGCGCGACCGAGCAGGAGCGGTTGCAGCACGTGGCTCTCCAGCTGCATCACCGCGATCACGATGCCCGCCACCACCAGCCCGGCGACCCAGCCGTTCGCGACCAGCGCGATGAGGATCGCGACGCTGCCCGCCACGACAGCGCCGAGGATGGGGATGAACGCGCCGAGGAACACCAGCGCCGCCAGTGGGATCGCGAGCGGAACGCGCAGCACGGCCAGCCCGATGCCGATGCCCACGGCGTCCACGACCGCGACGGCCGCCGTGGCGCGCACGTAGCTCACCAGCGCGGCCAGTCCGCGCCTGCCCGCGACGTCCACCCTGGTCCGGATGCGGTGCGGGGCGGCGCGCAGCAGGAAGTGCCAGATCCGGGGACCGTCGTAGAGGAAGAAGATCAGTGTGAACAGCACCAGCAGCGCCTGGGTGAGCAGTTCCCCCACCGTGGCGGCGGTGGTCAGCGCTCCCGAGGTGATGTCGGCCTGGTTGTCCGTCAGTGTGGCCAGGAACCGCTCGGTCGCCTCGCGGATCTGGGTGTCGCTCAGGTGCAGAGGGCCGTTGGTCAGCCACCTCGACGCGGCGTCGACGCTCTGCGACAGCTGCGAGACCAGTTCGGGGACGCCGTTGACGAAGGTGATGACGACGAACGCCAGCACACCGCCCAGTATCACCAGGCCGCCGACCAGCACGAGCGCGGTCGCGATCCCCCTCGGCACGCTGAACCTGGTGAGGTGGTCGACCCCCGGCACCAGCAGCGCCGCCAGCAGCAGCGCGATCGCGACCGGGACGACCATCCCGGCGAGGTACCCGGCGACGGTGCCGACGACGTAGAGGGCGGCCACCACGACCAGGAACCGCCACCCGATCGCGGCCGCGACGCGCAGGAGCCGCGGTACCGCGTCCTCGACCTTGCCCACCTGCGGTTTCCTGTTGGCTCCCATGGTTCTCACCGCTCTGCCGACGTTCGTGGACCGCCCTCCGCACGTGAACGGACCCCGGCGACAGGGGGGAGGGTCGCCGGGGTCCGTCTTGCACACCTGGGTGGTCTAGGCGTGCGCGCGCCTGCCCGTCACCAAGCGGTAGATGCCGAGCAGGATGAGTGAGCCGAGGATGGCCAGCAGCCACGTGCTCAGGTCGAAGAAGCTGTTGATGTCGCTGTTGAACAGCGCACGACCGACGAAGCCTCCGAGGATCGCGCCCACGATGCCGATCAGGATCGTGACGATGACGCCACCGGGGTCCTTGCCCGGCATGATCGCCTTCGCGATGGCACCGGCGATGAGGCCCAGGACGATCCAACCCAACACACCCACGGAATTCTCCTTAACCAGTCGGCGGCAACGGTTCGCGCCGCTCCCGTCTTGCTTGCAGGAGGAATTCCCGAGGGTTGCTCGGTTCAAACGTGCTGTTCTCAGGAAAATCTCAGGTGCAGGTCCGGAGGCGCCGGCCCCGCAGGTGGCGCACAGTGGAGGCATGAGGACCAAACGGACACCAGCCAGGTCACTCCTCACCGCACTCGGCCTCGCCGCGCTCGCCGTTGGCACGTGGTGGCTGTTCCTCGGCTTGGACACGACCCGCGACGTCGACCCGGTCACCGGCTCCACCACCGGCCCCTACGAGGCCCCGCAGGTCATCGGCTGCGCCGTCGTCCTGATCCTGCTGGTCGCGGCGGGCGCCTCCACCCTGCCCGCGTGGCTCGCCGTCACGGCGGTCGCGCTCCCCTTCACCGCCGCGTGGTCCGTCCACGCGGCGACGAGCGACGACTCCGGCCTGTGGGTGGTCGGCGGCGCGCTGGTGCTGGCCGGCACGGTCTGCGGCGGCGCGCTGGTCGCGGCCCTCACCCGCCGCCTGCGCGGGCGGCGGGGCAGCGGCGTCGGCACCACGTCGTGACGCGGGCCTGCCGTACGCTCACCGCATGACGTTCACCCTGCCCGGTTTGGGCGAGCTGACCCCGGTCGACGGCGCACCGGACGGCGTGACCTGCTGGACCACGACGGTCCACGACATGACGGTCGCCGTACTGGTCGAGGTACCGTCCACTGTGGACGACCTGGACCCGGCGTTCATCGAGTCGGTCCTCGCCGACCGCGACCACCTGCTGGGCATCGCGCGCACCGCGATCGCCGAGGCGTACGGACCGGCGGTGGCGAAGTCGGCGGAGGAACCGGAGTTCACCTTCCACACCGGGCGGGACTGGGTGGTCCGCTTCGCGGAGTGCGCCGAACCCGGCTACACCGAACTGGGCGTGCTGGTGGTCTTCGAGGGTCACGAGGTGACCGAGGTCGACGACCTGGCGGACCAGGACCAGGACTAAGCCGCCGCTCCACTGTGGACGCCGAGCGCCGCGGCGGTCGGGTGACCGTCGCGGCGCCGGGCGGCGGTCAGCTGAGCGGGCAGGTGTTGCGGTACTCCTCCACCAGCGTGCCCGCGGTCGGGCCGGGGCAGAGGAACTGGTCGTAGCGGGTGTCGTTGTCCACGAAGCGCTTGAGCCACGAGATGCTGTGCTTCGCGACCGTGGTGTTGGCACTGGTCGGTGCCGAGTGGCTCGCGTTGTTCAGCTCCAGGTACGCCTTCTCGGGGGCCGTGGTCAGGCTGGTGTAGAACGGTTCGGAGTGCTGGTCGACCGGTGCCGTGGTGTCGCTCTCCGCGCCGATGATCAGCGTCGGCACGCTGACGGTGGTCCAGCTCTTGGTGGTGTGCCACGGGGTCAGCGGGATCGCGGCCTGCAGCGCCGGGCGGGTGCGGGCGGCCGACAGGGAGCCGCCGCCTCCCATGGAGTGGCCCATGACGCCGAGCCTGGTGGCGTCGACGCGGGTGCGGACCGTGCTCTTGCCCGTGAGGTAGTCCAGCGCGGCCAGGAGCTGGGTGCCGCGGCTGTCGGGGAAGTCCAGCGTCGAACTGGTGTCGATGGTGAACACGACGAAGCCCTGGGACGCCAGGCGCGGGCCGAACCAGCTGACGCTGGACTGGGTCCCGGTGAAGCCCGGCGAGATCGCGATGCCGCCGAACGTGCCGTCGGCGGTGCTGGTGGGGTAGTAGATCGTGCCGCCGCCGAAGCCGGACACCGATGACCGGGAGACGGTCGTCGAGGCGAAGGCGTACGGGCCGAGGGCGGCTTCGACACTGGCGGTCGTGGGGGCCGGTCCGCGTTCGTAGGGGTTGGCGGCGGCCGTCGCGGGTACTGCTGTGACGCCGGCCAGCAGGACGGCCAACGCGGGGATCAGGTTGCGGAGTCGCACAGGGAACAGCTCCTCGCTGGTGCAGGGGATCAGCACCCTGACCATGGGGTAGCGCGCCACCCGCCCGCATCGGCGGTTCTACCGGTCGACCGCAACCCCCACCGCAACATCCCTGTCAACGGGTATCGGTGGAACACCCGTCTCGCGGCGGTTCCCACCGCCGCCGCGATGTGGCAGAACTGGGATCATGCTGCTTGGACGTGACCGGCAGCGCGTCGCCGTGGACGCGGTGCTCGATCGCGCCCGCGCGGGCCGCGGCGGCGCGCTGGTGCTGCGGGGAGAGCCTGGCTCGGGCAAGACGTCCCTGCTGCGGGCCACCCGCCAAGCGGCGACCGATTTCGGCCCGGACAGCGGCCGGGTGCTGCTCTGCGTGGACGACGCGCACCTGCTCGACGTCTCGCACCTGCTGGACCTCCTGGCCGATGTCGAGGGCGAGCCGGTGGCCGTGCTGATCGCCACCGAGGGCTCGACCCACGGCCTGCCGTGCGTGGAGCTGGAGCCGCTGGACCACGCCACGAGCATCCGCGTGCTGGGCGACCTGCGGCCCGGCCTGTCCACGGACCTCGCCGACGACCTGGCGCACACAGCGTGCGGCAACCCGCTGGCGCTGGTGGAGCTGTCCCGGTCCCTGACCAGCGAACAGCTCGGCGGCGCGGCGCCCGCCCCGACCAGCCTGCCCGCCGACAGCTCGCTGCGCCACCGGCTGCGGGCCCGCCTGGACGCCCTCTCCCCCGCGGCCCGGCGGGCGCTCGCGATGGCGGTCGTGGACGGCGATGTCGACGTCGACACCCTCGTGCGGCTCCCGGACCTCGGGGTCGCCGCGGTCGAGGAGGCCGCGGCGCTGCTGGACCCCCGGCCGCTGATCCGCGAGACCCTGCGCACGGAGTTGCCGCTCTCCGCCCGCTACACCGCCCACGCCGCGCTCGCGGAGATCCTGCCGCCGGGCCCGCGCCGCACGTGGCACGAGGCCGCGCTGGCACCCGGCGCGCGGGACGCCCAAGCCGACGCGCTGGCCCACGCGGCGAGCCTGGCCCGCAGCCGGGGCGACTACGCCGCGGCAGCCCGCGACCACGGCCGCGCGGCCACCCTCACCACCGACCCC
>JBDSAJ010000180.1:0-9489 GCA_039922235.1 Umezawaea sp. | reverse complement strand
TAGGTGTCGGTCTGGCGTCCGATGATGATGTGGTTGCGCTGCAACGATCCGTGCGCCGGTGTGGTGCCGAGGACGTTCATGGTCTTATCGGCGTCGAGGGTGGCCACGTACTCGCCGAGCCCGCGGGTCGCGGTGAGCACGGCCGCGAACTTCTCGACCTTCACGAACACGTCGGGCGTGCCGGACTGGGTGACCCTGCCGGGGTTGCCCGAACTCGGTCGGAGCCCCTGCCGCGCGCGCAGACCCGCGCCGGGCACGATCAGCGCGGTCGTGCCCACCCGCGCGTCCTCGGCGTCCAGCACGCGGGTGGCGCCGTTCATCGTCCACAGTGAATCGCGCTCTGCCACGTCGTCCCCTTCAGTGTTTGGCGTGCCGCCAGAAGGCGGACAACGTGGTGGTGCCGTTGTAGTCGGCGGAGGACTGGACGGAGTACCGGATCTCGGTCGGAACGTTCGGCAGCAGCGGCGTCCACTGCTTCGTCCAGAGCCGTGACTTGACGTTCGCGCCGGTGTCCGCGCCCGCGGGCATGATCTCGACCGTGCGCAGTGACGGCCGCGTGTCGATCACGACCTGTTGTCCGGCGAGCACCGTGAACGTGGGGTCGAATCGGAGCTGCCTGTCGCCGGGGAACGCGACCAGCGGGCCGATGACCGGGCCGAGGATCTCCAGCCGCGGCCACGTCGGCACGTGCCCGAGAGCGGTCGCGGTGATCCGGCCGCCGGTGACTCCGGAGCCGAAGTCGAGGCCACCCGAGGCGAAGCTGAGGCCGCCGCCGGAGAAGTCGAGGCCGCTACCGGCGGGGGCGGCCAGGTGCGCCGACGTGGTCAGCTCCTCGACGCTGTAGATCCTCGGGTCGGTGGCTTCCCACTGGATCGAACCGGCGGTCCGCCCGAGGGCGTAGTGCTTGTCGGTGGGGATCTCGCGGCGGATCACCCGCGCCTCGCACCGCCACGACTCGCCGTCCAACCGGATGACGAGCGGCTCCTCCTGGGGGTCCTCGTCGGGGGAGGTGATCCGGCGCAGCGTGTCGACGGCCGCGGCGAATCCCGCTCGGTTGACCCGCTTGGTGAGGAAGTCGAACGTCACGTACCGCTCGGACGACAGCTTGCGGCCTGGGTAGGCGCCGTGCCGTTGGGGCAGCGGGGGATTGGACCCGCGCTGCCCCGGCAAGTCCAGCCACCCGGACAGTGCCCGCAGCCCGAAATAGGAGCCCGATCCGAGGACCTGGCCGTGCCACTCGATCTGTCCGTCCATCGTGAGCAGCTCGCCCGCCACATCAGCCCCCGTTCTTGGAGAGCCAGTCCCACTCGACGGCGACCGCGTGCGGGTCGGCGTCGGCGGGAGGGTGGTAGTTCTCGATGTGGATCGGCGCGCGCACGTTGTCCGCAGAGGACTTGTCGGCCTGCTGCATCGAGCCGCCCGACCCGGTCACCGACAGGCTCGGCGAGAGCTTGGCCTGTGCGGCGGCCATGAGCCCTTGCGTCGCGGCGAGCACGCCGCCGGTGCCGGAGGTGATGCCCTTCGCGAGCGCCGACGCGATCGACGCACCCGAGTAGGACACCCAGCCCTTGCCAGAGAACGGGCCCGTCTTGGCGGGGGAGAACGGGAACAAGTCGCGCACGCTCTGGAGAGCGCCTGACACCTTGTTCTTCACGGTCTGGACCATCGACATGAATCCGTCGATCAGGCCGCGGAGCATCGACGCTCCGGACTCGTAGAGCATCGAGCCCATGTTGCCGAGCGCGGATAGGATGCGACCCGGCAGTCCGGTCACCCACCCGATCAGCTCGCCCAGCTTGTCGACCGCCGCCCGGTACACGGAGGCGAACCAGCCACCGATCATGCTCGGAAGTTGGCCGAACCACTGGAAGATCCCGATCGCGGTGTCCACTCCGGACCGGAACGCGGCCTTGATCTGTGACCAGTGGTCGATCACGAACACGATGATCAGCCCGAGCGGTCCCATGATGATCGACAGCAGCAGCCGCCAGTGGTCCTTGACGAACGAGACGACCCAGTCGATCGCGCCGGACACGATGTCGCAGAGCCAGTCCCACGCGGCTTTAGTCGCGCTGACGATGGTGTCCCAGTTCGCGATGATCAGCGCCACCAGGCCGACGACCACGGCGATGATCAGCCCGACCGGGCCCATCGCGATCAGCCACGCCGCAGCCATCCGAGCGGCTTGGATGAGCGACTGCGTGCCCATCACGACCCACCCGGCGACCACGCTGGCCGCAGTGGCGATCATGCTGCCGACCATCACCGCGCCCTGCGCGACCGCACCGGCGGCCGACAGCGCCCACCCGGCGACGATCTTGATGCCGTTCACCGTGGCGGCGGCGCCCATCGCGACCCATCCGGCGACGGTCTTGGCCGCGGACACCGCGCCGGACACCGCAGCCGCGGCCATCCGCGCGATCATGCTGGCCGAGCTGCGCGCCGTCGCCGCCTCGGCCGCAGTGGACGCGGTGACGATGCGGAACACCGACGCGGTGAAGCTTCCGACCGCGCCGACCCCGCGTAGCAGACCGAGCGCGGCCGAGCCGACCAGCACCAGCTTGGAGGAGATCGGGCCCAGCACGGTCGCCCAGACCAGCGCCTGGGTGATGAAGTCCTTCACCGGGTCCGGCAACCCGTTCAGCGTGTTGAACAGCAGCTGCGCCGCGCTGATCAGCATCGGCAGCACCTCGGCCGCGTGCTGCGCGGCCTGCGCGAGCCCGGCGAACAGCCCGTCGAGGGCCTTCTGCCCCTGCGTGCTGGCGATCCACGCGGCCATCCGCGCCGTGAGCGCGTCGATCTTCGTCAGGAAGTCGCCGGACCCGGCGTTGAGCCGCGAGAACACCGCGGACACCACGTTGCCGAGGTTCTGCCCGATCGAGATCAGCGTCTTGATGGTGTCCACGCCGCGCTGGATGGTCGCGCGCATCGCTTCGGCACCGGCCTCGGACCCGAGGAACTCGGCCTTGGTCTTGACCATGCCGCCGACCATCTCGGCCAGCGTCCGGATGAACGGCATACCGGCGTTGACGACGCCGAGGATCGCGCCGGGGATCGGCGCGACCGAGCCGTGCAGCTCCCGCAGCACGTCGGCGGTGCCCTTGCCGGTCTTCTCGAGCTGCCCGGCGAACAACGGCGTCGACGCGGCCTGGATGCCCTCGCGGACGAGCCCGTTGAGCTCGGTGGCAGTGGCGTTGAGCCCGATCCCGAGCGCTGGCAGGGTGTTCTTGGTGAGCCCGGCGACGTCGTCGCCCAGGCCGCTGAAGAACTTCGCCTGCACGGCCTGCTGGATCGGCTTGAATGCCTGCTTCACGCCGTCCCAGGCCATGACGAACGCCCGCGCCTCCGGGACGAGCTTCGCGAGTGCGGCTTCCATCTTCTTCGCGTCGCCGTCGGCGACCGCGGACATCGCGTCACCGACACCGGCGGTCGCGACCTTCACGGTCTGCATGGCGACCCCCACGACGCCGAGCACCGCGGGTACGGCCAGCAGCGCACCGGTCGCCGGACCGAGGGACGAGGCGAGCTGGACGGCCTGCTGCGCGAGCAGCAGCAGCCCGCCCGGCTTGCCCAGCGCCTCGACGCCCTTGCCCATCCGGTCAAGGCCGCTCTTGGCCGCGTTGAGCCCGCGGTCCCACTGGGACCGGTCGATCTTCAGGTAGCCGACGAGCGTGCCGATCGTGAGCGCCACAGGCCCCCCTCTACATGCGGTCGAGCACCGCGGACACGGCGTCGTGGCCCTCGGCTTCCTGCGGGGCCTTCGAGAGCACCTGACGCCATACGGACTCGCCGCTCAAACCGTTGAGCAGCACCAGAAATCGGCGTTGTCCGAGGTTTGCTAGGCCTTGCGGCGAGAGGTGGTACTCGCGCGTGAAGTCCGCTTCGATGCACCGCCAGAAGTGCTTGATGCGGCGGTCTTGGAGGATGCCCGCCGATCGGCGCGGTTCGGCACCACTGGCGCTTTTCCCTTGGCATCGGCCGCCTCGGCCTTGGCCACCAGTTCGGCGGCCTCGACGAAACTGGTCGGCGTGCCCTGGCCGTTGGCGACACCCCACGCCAGCAGGAATTTGAACTGCTTGCCAGTGACGTCGTTGTCGACCCACCGGTCCAGCACGTCTTGGCCGAACAGGCACTGGAGCAGCCGCTTGACGTCCTCGGTCTTGGAGGACTCCCCGAGCGCCTCGGCGAGCCGCTCGAACTTCAGCGGCAGATCCGTCGGGACGACGATGTCGACGCCGAGGATGCGCTTGGTCGTGGGTGTCTCGGTGGCTTCCTGCTCGCGCCAGAACGCGAGGAAGTCGTCCTCGGGGTCGATCTGCGGGTCGTCGGGCTCGTTCTCATCGAACTGCGTCGCAGTCATCAGGCAACCGCCGCCGTGGTTGACTGGCCCGACTTCTTGATGGTCATCGACCACGAGGTCTTGTCGTTGTTGCCGCCACCCTGCTCGCCCGCGCTGAACGTGGCCTGTGGCCACACCTTCCACGTGGTGTTGAGCGGGTGCCGGAACCGAATCGAACCGAGGGACTCGGCGGCTTTCTTGGTCGCGAGCAGCTCGCAACGGTCCTGGCCGAGGTCTGGCCCGCCGGTGATGTTGTCGAGCTTCTTGAAGCCTTCCAGTTTGACGCTGGCGCCGCGCTGCATGATCTCCTGCTCGGCTTCGCCGGCGGATTCGAACTCGGTGGTGTCGGTCTCCTCCTCGCTTTCGCTGGGGTTGAAGGTGCCGCTGTTCAGGCCGCTGATGCCGAGCCACGTGCCGGGGGTCGAGGACTCGACCTGCACGATCAAGTCGCGAGCGTTGATCTTGGTGAGCGCCATTGGGTTTTCCTCCAGGCATGGCGAGAGCCCGACCGTCGCGGGTCGGGTGCGGTGAGCGGTTGATCAGGTGCGGTTGACGGTCGGCCGCTTCAGCTCGGACCGGAAATTCACTGTCCACTCGGGACGATGGTGGGGGTCGTCGCCGATGTCGATCGGTCCGGACTGGAGGCCGACGCAGTCGACCATCCACGTCCCACCGGGCAGGTACCGCGAGGGCAGGCCGTGCAGCTCGTCGTAGACCCGCTGTGCGAGCGCCTCGCCGGTCCGGACGTCCGTGCTGGAGCCGCGCACGCGGACTTGGAACCGGATGTCGTCGTAGCCGAGCCTGGCGTCCGACTCGCCACCCGGATACCGGGCGACCGCGAGCGCGACGTCCGGCTTGTCCGGCAGCTTGCGCAGGAAGATCGTGCCGGTCGTGCCGGTCGGCGCGTAGGTGCCGAGCCCGAGCACCTGGAGCAGCTGCGCGAACTCCTCGGCGGGGGTCACTGGAGTGACCGGCGGATCTCCGCGCCGATCAGCTCGGCGATGACCGGAGCCTCCTCACCCATCGGGACCTCCAGGTACTTCGCGGTGCGGCCCTCGTCGTGCTGCCAGTCGAGTTCCTCGTGCTGGCGTGCGGCGTACGGGGTGTCGTAGGAGACCGCGCCCGTCAGCGCCGCGGCGTCCACCGACGCCACACCGGACCGCTCCAGCGTGCCCTCCTCGTGCGGGACCCGCGCGCGGGACACACCCAGCAGGTGCTCGCCCCCGACCCGCAGGCCGCGCACGGCACCCGCCTGGCTCTTGGCGTTGACGGTGGGCCCGTTCCAGTCCAGTTCGTACCTCACGTGAGCACCACCTCCACGTGATCGAGGGGCTCCGGTGTGCCGCTGTTGCGGTCGCGGGAGACGATGACGAACGCCTCTCGGTCGCCGACCTGCACACGGGACTTCGGCGGGGCGACCGTGCCGGGCAGGGCGTAGCAGGTGGTTTCGGACACGACCTGCTCGCCGACCTCGTTGCGCACCAGCTTGCGGGCGTCCTCGCGGAAGCATCGCGCGGTGACGGGTGGCCCGAAGACCGGTCCTGCTCCGCCCTCGCCGAGGTAGGGCTCGACGGTCACTTCGTGGCGCAACAGGAACGCGGGGATCGGGGCCACGGCTCACCTCCCGGCGTAGTAGGTGACCGACCCCGGCAGCAGACCGGCCAGCCGCAGGTGCGTGACTGCCTGCTCGGCGTACCGCGGCACCGAACCGCCGCTGGCGTTGCCGCGTGACAGCTTCAGCGTCCCGAGCGCGATGTCCTTGAACTGGCCGGAGGTGTCGATCTCGGCGACCTCGCCGGATGCCCAGCCGATGACCTGAGCACACACCGCGTCGCGCAGCGCCGCGATCACGTTGGCTTTGGTGGGCAGCAGCGTGACCGGGTCGGTGTCGTACACGGCGGTGAGGAGAAGCTCGTCGATGCGCTCGGAGGCTCGGGTGAGTTGCCGCGTCGCCTCCGCACCCGTCGGCAGGGTGACGCTGGGCGGCGCACCGTAGCCGATGAGGTCTACCTCGACGGCGTAGACGCGTGCCATGGCTACGCGCTCGTGCCGATGATGACCAGGTCGTAGACGACCGCGGTACCGGCACCGGAGTTCACGATGTCGATCAGGTCGCCGGTGCCCGCGGTGACCGCGACACCGGCGATGTCCGGAGCGATCCACAGGTTCATGCCGCCGGGCTTGATCGGGAGCGCGTCGCCCGCGGCGGAGAACAGCGGCACCCCGTTGGCCGCGGGCCGGGTGAGGACGACGTTGTTCGTGTTCGTCGCGGCGGCCACGATGAGCACAGCCCGGATCTTGGCGAACACCGTGGCCACGTTGAGCAGGTCGAGCAGGCCGCCGCCGTTGAGGTCGAGGGTGTCGGTGCCGGACGCGGCGATCGTGCGGTTGTCGGCGACGATCCGGTCCGCCTGGGACGCACCGACGCCGTTGAGGAGCGGCCAGTCCTTCAAGTACTTCAGGGGCGCGGAAGCCGCCGCCAGGTCGGCAGGGGCGCTCTGGGCGGCCAGCAGCGCCAGGCTGATTCGGGTGTCGAGTGGCATCGGTCAGGCCTCCGGGATCTTCGCGCCGCGCTTGGGCGCGGTCGGCTTGGGTGGCGTGCTGGTGTCGGTCGGTGCCGGGTCGACGGGCGTCGCAAGCGGTTCGTCGACGGCGGCCTGGTGCTCGACGACGTCGACGACCTTGCGCCAGCCGTCGGCGTCCTCGGCGCGGTCCAGCGCGGCGCAGCCGAGCCGGGTGTCCTCGTGGTCACCGTCGATCGGGCTGACCCGCTCGACGACCTGGCCATCCACGACGTACTCGTAGGTGGACACGTGTGGTGCTCCCTTCGGGCGCGCGAGCGGGCCCGACCGGGGAGTAGTCCGGTCGGGCCCGTGCGCGAGGGCGATCAGGTGGCGATGACGAGCGGCGCCTGGCGCTTGAACGCGGGCGTCGCGATGGTCGCCGGGGCCGTGCCGGTCAGCGCGGAACCGGACGTCTGGGCGAGGTTGCCCTCACCGGTGAGGACCGGCTTCGCACAGTGCGCGCCGATCAGCGTCGGCACCGTGGCCGCCGTGATCGAGATGGCCGCCCAGTACAGGCCGCTCGTGGGGACGCGGTAGGCCGTCGCGAGCGCGATGGTCTTGGCGGTGTCGGCCGCCCACGCGGCGGTGAGCTGGTCGGCGGACTGCGCGAGCAGCGCCGGGGTGGCGGCCGTGGAGTACAGCGCGACGAAGCAGTTCGTCGGCGTGACTGCGGCCGTTCCGGCGGAGATGAACGTCAGGTTGCTGACCAGGTCGCCGCTGTTGAGCCACAGTGGCGTGGAGAGCAGCACGCCCGTGGCCGCCGCGGCGATGTCGTCGAGGCCCTGGCGGGGCAGGTTCGCCCGCCAGAACACCTGAGTCGGGTCGGGACGGTCGCCGCTGTTCGCGTGCGCCAGGGCGTCGCGCACGATGCCCCGGTAAGAGCCGAGCTGCGTCACAGCTCCTCCTTCGTGGTGCCGTAGGCCGCGGCGAGCTTGTCGCGGCTGAGCTTCTCGGCCTCGGCCCGGTCGGCGCCGCGGTGGTTGACCGCGAAGTCGAGCCACTCGGCCTTGTCCGCGGTCTTCGCCGGGGGTGCGGCCTCGTCCGGCTCGGCCGGGTCGTTGTCGAGCGTCTCGACGGTGTAGCCCGCCGAGTGGAAGTAGTTGAGCGCGCCCGTGCTGGCCGGACCCTCGTAGGCGCCGTTCGCGAAGTGGCATCCGGCCACCTCGCCCGAGAAGCCCTTGACCGGAGTGGACACTCGGACGTGACCGTCGGTGCGGACGTCGGTCATGGTCACACCACCTTCACGTTGCGCAGCACGGCTGCGGACTTGGTGTTCTTCAGGACCATCGCGACCGGGCCCATCTGGACCTCACCGGTCTTGACGGCACCCGAGGTGGACCAGTCGGGCAGCCACGTGCGCACGAGCGGCGCACCGGCGCGGGTGGCGCCGTGCAGGGAGTCCATCCCGAACGTGACCGCGAACAGGTCGGTCAGGCCGGGGATGACGCCGCCGCCGCCCGCGCCGTCGGCGTCGCGGGACTCGATCGGGATGATCGGGGCGGAGCCGTCCTCGCGGTCGCCGATGTCGACCAGGAACCAGCCCTTGTACTGCTCGATGTCGCGGCCGAGGTCGTCCTTCGTGGCCGTGTAGGCACCGGCGCGGCGGGCGATCGAGCGCACCCGCGTGATGCTGGAGGTGTTGCCGAGGATGGCCTTGCGACCCACGGGCACGTCTCCCGCGTCGTTGCCGGTCATGCCGCCGGTCTTGGACGGCACCACCTTGGACAGCAGCAGGTCGAGCAGGTCCAGCGCGTCGTGACCCTTGTCCACGGAGTTGACCGTGGTCGAGGTCCAGTCCGCGTAGGCGGTGCCTGCCGGGTTCGGGATGACCTCGGTCGTGGTGCCCGCGAGCGCCTTGGACAGGCCGTCGAACCCGAGTGCGTCGACCGCGGTGTCCCCGAACATCAGTTCGCGGGCGAACCGGATCGGGACCGACGCGAGCAACTGCTGCATCTGGAAAGTGGCCTCGTTGGTGGCGGCCTGGCCCAGCGTCGCGAGGTCGCGGTCCAGGCTGAACGCGCCACCGAGGGGCTTCAGGCTCGCGGTCACCGGCGCGCGGGTCGCCTGGCCGGGCACGAACTCCGTGTTGAACGCACGGAAACCGGCCGAGGCCGCGGTGACGAGCCGGTTGTAGCCGTACTGGAGCGAGCCCCCGCCGGTGCCGGGGGTGACCGTGTCGTCGAACACGATCTGGTCGAACAGCCACGAGGAACGGCGCAGGTTGTCGATCACGGCGTAGTCGAGATCGATCTGGGTGTTCAGCTGCGCCTGGGCCAGGGTCACAGGCATGGAGGGACTCCTTGGGTGTTAGCCGCCGAGGGCTTTGTTCATGGCGGCGTGGAGGGAGGTGGGGCGTCCGGTGCTGGCGCCGGGACCGCCGGAGAACTCGCCACCGGAGCGCGCTGGACCAGCGGGCGCCGGGGTGGCCTTGAGCCGCGGGTTATCGGCGACGGCCTTCTTGATCGCAGCGTCGAGCTGCTCGGTGAAGTCGGCCGCGCTCGGGTCGAGTGCGGCGGTCGCTGCGGCGAACGCCTTCGAGTCGGTGAGCGCCTGCGGGTCGGCCTCATGCTTGGAGGCGAGCTGCCA
>JBDSAJ010000179.1:0-3201 GCA_039922235.1 Umezawaea sp. | reverse complement strand
ACCAGGCCCGCCTTCTCGAGTTGGGCCACCTGGTAGGTGAGGCCGCTCTTCGACGTGAGCGCGGCACCCGCCAGTTCGGTCATCCGGAGTTCGCCGCCGGGAGCGGAGGACAGGCGGGTCAGCACCTCGTACTGCGGGTGCGAGAGGCCCGCTTCGTCCTTGAGCTGCTGCTCGACGCGGCGGTTGAGGAAGGTGCTGACCTCGAGCCAGCCCTGCCAGGCCTCGAGTTCACGCGCGTCGAGCCACTTCGGTTCCGCCATGACACCAAGCCTACCTTCGTCGTTCAAATTCAAACGGCTGATCAGCCCAACTGGATCGACCGCTTGGCCAGGCCGAGCCAGAAGCCGTCGATCACGGTCTGCTGGGACTCCAGGTCGTCGGCTCCCGCGCCCAGGGTGACGAACAGCGGCGCGAAGTGCTCGGTGCGCGGGTGGGCCAGCCGCCACGCGGGTGCCTTGTGCTGGAAGTCGAGCAGGGCGTCCAGGTCGTGCGCCTCCAGCGCGCGCCTGCCCCAGTCGTCGAACTCGGCCATCACGCTGCTGACCTCGCCGCTCGTGCTGAGCGCCCGGAGGTTGTGGGTGAAGAAGCCGCTGCCGATGATCAGCACGCCCTCGTCGCGCAGCGGTGCGAGCTTGCGGCCGATGACCATCAGCTCGTTCGGGTCGAGCGTCGGCATGGAGATCTGCAGGACCGGGACGTCCGCGTCGGGGAACATCTCCACCAGCGGCACGTACGCGCCGTGGTCGAGACCGCGGCCCTCGTCCTGGCGGACGGGCGTGTTCGGGCCGCGGAGGAGCTTGCGGACCTGCTCGGCGAGTTCGGGTGCGCCGGGCGCCGCGTACTGGACCTCGTAGTAGTGCTGGGGGAAGCCGTAGAAGTCGTAGAGCAGCGGCACGGTGGTGGTGGCGCTGATCGTCAGCGGCGCCTCCTCCCAGTGCGCGGAGATCATCAGGATCGCGTTCGGCTTCGGCAGGTCCGCCGACCACGCCGCGAGCTGTCCCGGCCAGATCGGGTCGTCGGCCAGCGGAGGGGCACCGTGGGAGAGGTAGAGGGAGGGCATGCGGGTCATCGGTGGGCCTCCTTATTGTTAAAATTTTAACTAAATACCACTCTACCCTGTCGTTCGAATGTGAACAACAGTGTTCCCGACTACGCTGCCGGACGATCCCCGAAGCACCAGGAGCTCTCCGTGTCACGCCGCGCCACGCCGTCCACCCGCACGTTCACCGACCACATCGAGGCCGCGGCGGACCGCACCGGGCTCTACGCCGTCGTCGCCGCGCACACGGGCGCCCAGCGGGTGCTGTACCCGGTCAGCTCGCTGGACGTGACGCCGTCCTACACCTGGCCGGACGTGACCTACGTCGACACCGACCAGCGCACGCAGATCGCCTTCGCCGACACCGCGTCCGCCATCCGGCTGGCCGAGCAGCACAAGGCGTACCAGGGCGAACCGCGCATCCGGTTCCTCGGCGGCGAGTACGACCGCGTGTTCGGAGCACTGCCCGCCGCCAGTTGGGACCTGCTGATCTCGCTGCACGCGGGCCCGGTGGGGACCAACGCGGCGCGCTGCCTCAAGCCCGGCGGGTGGCTGCTCGCCGCGGGCCCGGTGGCGGATCCGGAGTTCGTGTTCGACGCGTCGGTGCTGCTGTCGGTGCGGGGCAGGTACCGCGTGGTCGCCGAGGAGTCGGAGAAGCCTGCCGCGCGGTTGTTCCGGCGGGTCTGACCGCTTCGGGGGAACCGACGGCGCTGCCTGAACGCGGGTGTTCGACTGAGGGCCTCGCGGGGCGTCAGGGACGCACCGCGTGCTCGACCAGGTTGGGCTCGGCCAGCTGCACCAGCGGATCGGCGTTCAGGTCGACCGACGCCGCCAGCGCGTCCTCGTGCTCGGTCGTGTCGACCTCGAACAGGTTCGGCGCCAAGCCCAGCCGCCGCACCAGCGTGAGCCCGCGCCGGGCCAGCGCCTGGAGCGCGTCCTCCTCGGAGAGGTCGTCGCCGAGCTGCACGGTCAACCGCCGCGTCACGATCCCGAGTCTGCCGTTCGGCCGCCGCACCAGCCTCCCCGCGTCCTCCGCGGTCTCCAGCACCAACGCCGCCGACGCGGGCACGAACACCCACCGCGCCTCGCGGAACGGGGTCAACTCGTCGTCGTCGGCCAACACCTCGGGGACGTTCGCGACGACGGGCCGGTCCACGTGAACCGCCACGACGTCGTCCATCTCGTCCACCGTCTTGCGCTCACCACGAACGAAGTACTCCCGGATCACGACCGGCCCCTCTCACCGTTGCACCGTCGATCCTGATCCAGGCTGCGCGGGTGCGAGCCCCCTATCAAGGCCGCCGGGTGCGGCATTCGGGTAGATGTGCCGATCCGGGTCGGGCACGGCGGTGAGGACGATCGCCCCGCAGACGAGCCCGATGCCGACCCACTGGGCGGGACCGACGGGTTCGTGCAGGACGAGTGCGGCGATCACGGCGGCGCCCGCCGGTTCGAGGAGGCTGATGGTGACCGCGGCGGGCGCGCCGAGGTGGCGGATGCCGTGGGCGAACAGCCAGTAGGCGATGCCCGAGGCGACGACCCCCAGGTACAGCAGGCTCAGCACGGCCCGGCCGGACAGCAGCGTCGGGGTGGCGGTGGCGAGCGTGACGGGCAGGAGCAGCAGGGCGGCCAGCGCGAACATGGCCGACAGCGCCGTGGTGTCCCGGTGGTGGTCGGTCAGGCGCTTGATCGCCAGCGCCTGCAGGCTGAAGCAGGCGGCGGCCACCGTGGACAGCGCGAGCCCGGCGGGGGACGGGGTGACCTCCGCGCCGCCCGCGAACGTGAGCAGGCACAGGCCGACGGCGGCGAGGGCGGTGCCCGCCAGCCACCAGCGGGAGGGCGCACGGCGTTCGGCCAGCGCCGTCCACAACCCGGTCAGCACGGGCGCGAGACCGATGGCGACCGCGGTGCTCACGGCGACACCGCCCACTTCAACGGCGGCGAAGTAGGAGAGCTGGAAGCCCGCCAGGCCTACCGCGGCTCCCAGTAGCGGTGCCACGTCGCGCCGTTGCCAGGCGCGGGTGAGCGGTCGGCCGCCGAGCGCGAGCAGGGCGACGGCCCCGACGGCCAGCCGGACGCCGCCTGCCGGGAGCACCTCGTCGCTGGTGAACAGGGTCGCGACGGGGCCGATGGTGGCCCACAGCAGGGCCCCTCCGGCGGCG
>JBDSAJ010000178.1:0-9122 GCA_039922235.1 Umezawaea sp. | reverse complement strand
CGCCGGAAGCGAACCCAACCCGACGCGTGTCGCTGGGCCCGATCTCGACGTAGGAGATGCGCGTCGTGGGCACCACGAACCGGGCGCCCTTCTGGTCCACCAGCACGAGCTGGCCGCTCTGCTCCTTGAACGCGACGGCGACCAGCGACTCAACCTCGTCAGGGGTGAGACCGCTGGACACGACGAGCTCCCGCGGGCTGTCCGCGATGCCGACCCTGACCTCCACGCTGACCTCCGTGCACAAAAGATCTCGACGCTCGACCGGCCCCAACCAAAGACCCGTCGACCATTACCGATCTCAACCCTAGCCGAGCCCGAGAGCTCCCATGCGCCGCGTGTGGCTCTGCTGGAGCCGCCGGAACAGACCCGCGATGCCGGCGAGGTCGCCGGAGCCGCGGATGATCAGCTCGGCGAGCCCGTCGCGCTCGGCCACCACGTACTGGGCCTGCGTCAACGCCTCGCCGAGCAGCCGCCGCCCCCACAACGTGAGCCGATCGCGCAGTTTCGGATCCGCCGAACAGGCGGCGAGGACTTCGCGCTCGGCGAACGCGGAGTGGCCCGTGTCGTCGAGCACGGCGAGCACCAGCGCCTTGGTCTCGGGGTCCAGCCACTCGGCGACCTCGCGGTAGAAATCGGCGGCCAGACCGTCGCCGACGTAGGCCTTGACCAGTGACTCGTGCCACGAACGGGGGGCCGTGGAGGCGTGGAAGTTGTCGAAGCCCGCGACGAACGGGCGCATCACGTCCTCGATCACCACGCCGTGTTCGGCGAGGTAGCGCTCCAGCTGCGCGTAGTGCCCGATCTCGGCCGCTGCCATCGCCGAGAGATCGGCCCGGCCCGCCAGGGTCGGTGCTGTGCGGGCATCTTCCGCCAGTCGGTCGAACGCCGACAGCTCGCCGTACGCGAGCGCGCCGAGCAGGTCGACGACACCTTCCTCAACGCTTACGCCCTCGACAACGGGGGCCGCCTCCGCCTCGTTCATGGGTCCGAGCCTAGTCGGGCGCGGTGTTGCGCGACGGTGACCGGCAGGTCTCGGTCCATGGTCGAAGTCGGCGAGAAACCCCG
Source organism: Umezawaea sp. (assembly GCA_039922235.1). Classification (GTDB taxonomy): domain Bacteria; phylum Actinomycetota; class Actinomycetes; order Mycobacteriales; family Pseudonocardiaceae; genus Umezawaea. The sequence continues at coordinate 8,057 of JBDSAJ010000178.1, read as the reverse complement.
ATCGGCGTACCTGGCAGGTAGACTGGCTCTTTGACGCCCGGCGGTCGACGCTGCGCGGCCCAGGTCGGCATGTCCGCCGACGGGCTCGCGGCAGTGACGGAGCCGCGGCAGCAGATCACGGCGGCATGGTGCCGCCACGTGAGGGTGCGCGCACAAACCTCGCAGGCCCTCCCGCCCCACGCCCGGCCACTCCTGATCCGGCCCGCTGGCGGTGGTGCGGTCGAGAGGCCCGTCCAGGGCCCGTGCGCGCTGGTATGAGAGAGGCGATCACCCTGACCGCTAGCGATGAAGACCTGACCAATCTCGACCCGGTAGCACTGGAGCACAGCGAGGCCGGTGTCCCCGACGAGGACACCTCACAGCCGCTCGTGGCCAGCGCACCGGTCGAGAACACCGCGCCGACCTTCACCGAGCTGGGTGTGCGCGAGGAGATCGTGCGCGCGCTCGCCGAGGTGGGCATCGAACGGACGTTCGCGATCCAGGAGCTGACCCTGCCGCTCGCGCTGGCGGGTGACGACGTCATCGGCCAGGCCCGCACGGGCACCGGCAAGACGCTGGGCTTCGGCATCCCCCTGCTCCAGCGCATCGTCTCCCCCGGCGACGGCACGCCCCAGGCGCTCGTGGTGGTCCCGACCCGCGAGCTGTGCCTGCAGGTCACCCGCGACCTGACCGAGGCCGCGAAGTACCTCGACATCAACGTCCTGGCGATCTACGGCGGCCGTCCGTACGAGCCCCAGATCGCGGCGCTGCGCAAGGGCGTCGACGTGGTCGTCGGCACGCCCGGCCGCCTGCTGGACCTCGCCGAACAGCGCCACCTGGTGCTCGGCAAGGTCAAGAACCTCGTCCTGGACGAGGCGGACGAGATGCTCGACCTGGGCTTCCTGCCGGACATCGAGCGCGTCCTGCGCATGGTCCCGGACGAGCGGCAGACGATGCTGTTCTCGGCGACCATGCCGGGCCCGATCATCACGCTCGCGCGCACGTTCCTCACCCAGCCCACGCACATCAGGGCCGAGGAGAACGACGCCAGCGCGATCCACGAGCGCACCGAGCAGTTCGTCTACCGCGCGCACGCGCTGGACAAGGTGGAACTGCTGGCCCGCCTGCTCCAGGCGAAGGACCGCGGCCTGTCGATGATCTTCACGCGCACCAAGCGGACCGCGCAGAAGATCTCCGACGACCTCGCCGAGCGCGGTTTCGCCGCGGCGGCGGTGCACGGCGACCTCGGCCAGGGCGCCCGTGAGCAGGCGCTGCGCGCGTTCCGCGCGGGCAAGGTGGACGTGCTGGTCGCGACGGACGTCGCCGCGCGCGGCATCGACGTGGCGGGCGTGACGCACGTCGTCAACTACCAGTGCCCCGAGGACGAGAAGACCTACGTGCACCGCATCGGCCGCACGGGCCGCGCGGGCCGCACGGGTGTCGCGGTCACGTTCGTCGACTGGGACGAGATGCCGCGCTGGAAGTCGATCAGCGACGCGCTCAACCTCGGCAAGCCGGAGCCGGTGGAGACGTACTCGACGTCGGACCACCTGTTCACGGACCTCGACATCCCGCCGAGCTCCACCGGCAGGCTGCCGCTGGGCCAGCGGACCCGCACCGGCCTCGACTCCGAGCCCGAGGAAGACCTCAAGGGCGACAAGAAGGGCGGCCGCAAGCGCAGCAGTCGCGCTCGCACCACCCGCACCGGTGGTTCGTCGGCGACCGCCGAGCAGCAGCAGCCGAGCACCCCCGCTACCAAGACGCCCGAACCGGGTGAGGAGGACGGCACCCGCCGTCCCCGCAGGCGGCGCAGCCGCGGCGGCGCACCCGTGGCGGGCGAAACCGCAGGCCAGGCCCCCGAGGCCGCCGCTGAGGGCGCTCCGAGCGAGAACGGCGAGCGTCCCGCGCGGCGCCGCAGGCGTCGGCGCACGGGCGGCGAGGCGGGCGGAAACGCGGAGGCGGCTGCGAACGACACCGTGTCGTCGGCAGACTGATACCTGACGCGAGCGGTGCACGAACGAGCGATCGGGAGCCAGGCAGTGGGACAGTCGGAGCAGCAGGTCGAGGAATCCGAACTCCTGGCTCCCGAGTCGAACGGGTGCACAGCTCCGCCGGAGGACGTGCTCGCGCCGCCCGCGGCGGCCGACCCGGAGCCTCCGCTCGACCTGCCCGAGCGCTCGTTCCGCACGCGCGGCGACTTCATCGCCGTCGCGCTGCTGACCGTGGTCGTCCTGGTGACGGCGTCGCTCGTGTACGCGTTCAGCGACGCGCGCGCGACCACGTCCCAGACGACGTCCGCCCCCGCACCGGAGCTGCCCGCGGCGAACACCCTGCCGCCGACGCTCGCCGAGGTGTGGCGCGCACCCAGCGGCGGCACCCAGGCGCCGACGTGGATCGGCACCGTCGTCGTGACCGGTGACGGCGGCGAGGTGGACGGCCGCGACCCGCTGAGCGGCGAGGTCCGCTGGCGCTACAGCCGTGACCTGCCGCTCTGCACGATCACCGCCGCGTGGGACAAGGCGCTGGTGTCCTACAGCAAGGGCACCGGCTGCTCCGAGATCACCGCGCTCGACCCGGTCACCGGCAACCGCGGCCCCCAGCGCAACGGCGACGCCGAGCTCGGCTCCCGCCTGCTGACCGAGGGCTCGCACGTCCTGACCACGGGCAAGCAGTACGTCGAGGTCTACCGCAAGGACGACCTCGTCCGCTCGATGGAGTACGGCAAGCTGCGCGCCATCGTGAACCCCAACAAGCAGCCCCGCACCGGCTGCGAGTACGGCTCGTTCGCCGTCACCACCGGCAAGATCGCGATGATCGAGCGCTGCTACAAGGACGACCCGGCGGACCGCCTCACGGTGCTCAAGCCGAACCCGGAGAAGTCCGACTCCCCCGAGGTCTTCAGCAGCGTCGTGGTCGGCGGCAAGGGTGCCCGCGTCGTCGCCGTCACCAACAACCGCGTCGCCGTGATCATCCCCGGCACCCCAGCGAAGCTGACCGTGTTCGACGCCGACACCGGCGGCCTCATCAACGAGTACCCGCTCGACCTCCCCGCCTCGGACCTCGCAGGCGATCCCCCGAACGGCATCGTCCCGATCACCGTCAGCACCGCCAACATCTACTGGTACACCGGCTCCCGCACCATCGCCCTGTCGCTGGAGGACCTCAGTCCCAAGTGGACCGTGCAGGGCGCCATCGGCTCCGGCAGCACCCTCGCGGGCCAGGCGCTCATCCCCGTCAAGGACGGCATCAAGGTCCTGGACCAGTTGACCGGCGCCGAGATCGGCACCGTCCCGGTCGACCGCGAGGGCTACGAGGGCGGCATCCAGTCCAGCACGATCGGCCCGGTGGTCCTGGAGCAGCGCGGCAACACCCTGGTGGCCCTGCGTTAGCGGTCACAGTCCAGCAGACCGAACGCCCTCCGTTGCGGCAGACTGAGCCCGTGTACTCGCAGATCAGCCCCCACCGCGCCACCCGAGTCGACCTACCGGGCCGCTACGGCCCAGTGGCAGCGCTGCGCGCCACCCCGGTAGGCACGGACCTGGGTGCCACGGCGCTGCTGGTACCCGGCTTCACCGGCTCCAAAGAGGACTTCGCCCCCCTGCTCAACCCCTTGTCGGACTCCGGCCTGGAAGTGGTCGCGATCGACCTGCCGGGGCAGTACGAATCGGCGGGCCCAACGGCGGAAGCCGACTACCGGCCGTCGGTACTGGGGGAAGCGCTGGCCGAACTGGCGGCGAAGCTGGCGGCCGAAGGTCGCCGCGTACTCCTGCTGGGCCACTCCTTCGGTGGCCTGGTGGCACGGGGCGCGGTCTTCGCAGGTGCTCCCATCGCGGGCCTGACGCTCATGTCCTCCGGCCCCGGCGAACTGCCGCTGGGTGAACGCCGCACCGCACTGGACCGCGGCGAGACGATCATGCGAGAACAAGGCATCGAGGCGGCCCAACTCATGGCCGAACAGCGCTCCATGCTCAGCCCGAAGTGGCAGGCACTCCCTGACCGCCTGCGAACCCTGCTCAGGGACCGCTTCCTGCACTCGACACCGCAGAGCCTGCTGGGAATGGGCGCGGCGATCCGGGCCGAACCGGACCTGGTGGCGAAACTCGCCCGCACCCTGCGCACCTCCCAGGTCCCCTGCCTGGTCGTCTGCGGCGAAGCGGACGACGCCTGGTCCCCGGCGGGCCAGCGCGACATGGCCGAACGCCTGGACGCGGACTTCGCCGTGCTGACCGGCGCGATGCACTCCCCCAACACCGAAACACCGGAAGCACTGCTCACGACCCTGCTACCGACCTGGCGAGCCTGGCTCACGTCGTAACCAGAGCCACTCGCGAGTCGAACACCCAAGCACCTCGTGTCGAACACTCGAGCACCCGACGTCCACGCCGGACAGGCGCGAACGTCGCACTCGGGGTGTCTGAACGTTCGACTCGCGGGAACTCAGGCCCACCAGTAGATCCACAGCCCGCCGAACCCCACCACCAGCACTCCCAGCGACAACAACGCCGCCGCCCACCCGCGCCTGCGGTCCGCGAACACCTGGAACACCACCCCCACGATGGCCACCCCCCAGTGCCCGGCCACGACGTCCCACCCGAGCCCTGGCAGCTCACGCCCCTGCGCGTACCACTGGACGACCACCGTCGCGATGGCCAGCAGCACCAGTCCCATCGCGAACGCCCCGCTGATCCCGCGCCACATCCGCGCGACCAGCAGTTCGCGCCGGGGCTCCGGTTTCCGCGTGTGCAGTTCGACTGTGATCGGTTCGCTCATCGAGCCTCCTCAGGGAACGAGCATGGCCCACGGGTCGAGCGACGGCGCCGCCTGCTGGCCTTCCGGGCAGCTGCGCCGGAAGTCGCACCAGGTGCACTGCCGCCCGGTCCGGGGCGGGAACAGGATTTCCGGATCTCCGCCTGCCGCCAGGGTGTCGGCGGCGAGGCTCAGTTCGTCGGCGGCTTCCTCGGCCCGCGCGACGTGCCTGCCCATGCTCTCGTCGGAGTGCTCCCACGCCGACACGGTTCCCGTCGGCAGGTGGTGCAGTTCCACCCGGTGGCAGGGCTTGCGCAAGGTCCGCCGAGCGGCCAGCGCGTACAGCGCCAACGCCTGCGACCCGCGGGCGTCGTCCACCGTCAGCGCGTGCCGTCCGGTCTTGTAGTCGACGATGACCAGTTCCCCGTCCCGCAGGTCGATCCGGTCGACCCGCCCTTCGGCGACGATCTTCGACGTCGGCGTCGACACCCACCGCTCGATCCCGACGGGTTCGATCGTCGTGTCCAGCTCGCTCACGTAGTCCCGCACCCACCCGTCGGCGCGCTCCCGGTAGACGGCGGCCTGCGCGGCGTCCCGGAACCCGTCGTTCTTCCACTGCCGGTGCACCAGCGCCACCGCCTGGTCCGGCGTGCGCTTGGCGGCGGGCAGGTCGAACAGCGCCTTCAACGCGTTGTGCACCACCGCGCCCAACGTGTTGTGCGCCCACGCGCCACCGCGCGGCGGACTGGGCCGGTCCAGGTACGCCATGCGGTACCGGCGCGGGCAGTCCGCCCAGTTGGCCAGTTTCGCCGGAGTCACCCGAACGAGCTTGCGCGGCACACTGCCGAAGTCGAACCCGAGCTGCTCCTGCACCCGTCCAAGGCTACGCAAGCACACCGACAGTGCCGGCACGCGCACCCACCGGCAGGATGTCGACATGGAGATCTGGCACAACCCGCGCTGCTCGAAGTCCCGTTCCGCCAAGGAGGCGCTCGACGGCAGCGGGGTCGAGTACGTGGAACGGCGCTACCTGGAGGACGCCCCCACGGCCGCCGAGTTGGCCGAGGTGCTGGCCAAGATGGGCGCCGAGCCGTGGGACATCACCCGGATGGGAGAGGCCCGTGCGAAGGAGCTGGGCGTCGCCGCGCTCCCCCGTGACCGCGAGACGTGGCTGGAGGTGCTGGCGGCCAACCCCGTCCTGATCGAGCGGCCCATCGTCGTCGACGGCGACCGGGCGTTCATCGCGCGCACGGAGGAGTCGCTCACGGCGTTGCGGTGAGCTCGTGGTTCGGCCTGGGAACCCGATCCGGCACACCGGACATAACCCGAGTATGAGGAGTCACGTGGATGTCGACGCGGAGTCCGACGTCGAACTGTGGAAACGGGTCTCCACGCAGGACGATCTACAAGCGTTCGCTGTCCTGCACGGCCGGCACGTCGACCGCGTACACCGCCACTGCTTCGCCCGGCTCGGGATCCGCACCGACGCCGAGGAGGCGACGAACCAGGTCTTCTTCGAGACCTGGCGGAAACGGCGAAAGATCCGGGTCGACGAGCAGGGGCTGCTGCCATGGCTGTTCACGGTCGCGGGCAACGTCGTGCGCAACCACGCGCGTACTACGCACAGGCGCGGCGCGCTACTGGCGCGGCTGACGAATTCCGCAGAGGAGTCACACGACGTCGTTGACATCGACGACCGACTCGATTCCCAGCGGTACGCCAAGGCTTTGCGGCGGGCATTGTCGAAGCTGCGCCCCGCAGCCCAAGAGATCGTCGGACTGTGTGTGATCGAATGCTTCAGCTACGACGAGGCCGCCCGGCACCTACGTGTTCCGGTGGGCACGGTGCGGTCGCGCTTAAGCCGGGCAAAGGCGGAATTGCGGCTAACGCTGGCCGCTCAGGGCATTCAACTCGAAGCCGGGGGTGAGTGGTGAAAGAGTTGTTCGATGGTTCGGGCCAAGTAGACACGGAGCGTTCCTGGGAGGTCGTCCGCCTCGGTATCGAGACGGGGAAAGCGCCGAAGGGTGACCGTCGGCGCGGACGGCGTTGGTTGGTCGCAGGCGTGATCGCGTCGATGGCCGTGGTCGGCGCGACTGCGGCGACGGTCGCCATGCTGCCGGTTGGTGACCGGCACACCGCGGAGTGCCGCAGCTACACAAGTTCAGGCGAATCCGTCGAAGGCGGGCACGCCGCGCTGAGCAGTGGCAACGTCGACGACGCGGTGCGGCTGTGCTCCGTGCTGTGGCAGGACGGACTCCTGCGCAAGGACCGGGAAGGGGTGGTGGCTCCGGAACCGGGCTCCGCCGGGCATCCCGGCCGTCCGTTCCCCGTGCCGCCGCTGGTGTTGTGCGTGGAACCGGGAGAGGAGTTCGCCGTGGTCGTGGTCGGCGACGACGACCAGGTGTGCCGGGCTGCCGGGGTCGTCCCAGCAGCGCCCTGACGGCTCCTGGGATCGGTGCCCGCTGCCCGCGGACGCCGATCCCAGGATAGGAGGTCTACCAACCCGACTACCTGAACACGACGGACGTGACCTGCTCGTTGAGCAGACCGTAGGAGTAGAACAGCGTGGCGGTGCCGCTCCTCGCACCATCGTAGCCAGCGTGTTCGTAGACCTCGTGCCCACAGTTCGAAAAGCTTTGGCCAGAGGAGAACTCGTCGTTCCAGGCAGGGCCCACGTTCCTCCAGCCGTAGGTGACGCCGCCGTAGCACCCGCTGCCGTTCTCGCCATAGAATATGAGGGAGGAGCCTTCGAAATTCGTGTAGTCGTACAGGATCCCGAGCAACGGGTTCCCGGCCTCAGAGAAGTCCGGCGAAAGTTCGGCCAAGCTGGCGAGCCTGCCGTGCTCGATCTCTGTGCGGGAAATTCGCCCCCCGGTGGCGAACTCGATCATCTCGCCCTGGCTGTTGAAGCAGTTCACGAGTGCGTCCGTGTTCTCCTTCGTGATGCCCGGAACATAATCAGCAACTCTAGCTTGGAGCCCGATGGCGCAATGCCCCTTGCTCTCCTTGGAATCGGCATTCGCCGACCCGGCCACCACCATCTGCCCTATCAGGACGAACGCCGCCAAGACAGCGAACGCCTTCAATCTCTTGTACATACGAACGGCCCCCTTGTGCTGACCTAGGCCGCTGTACGGCCTGGTGACTCGTATTCAAGGCGTGCTCCGAGGTGCTCACGAGACCTCACGGGATGAACTCGAGACAGGAACTCCGCAGGCCACGACAACTCCACCTCTTGCTTCACCCCTGACCTCCCCATTCCCCCCGATGATTTGACCTTATCCAGGAGCGCATGAACAGAGGAGGGCCAACAGGCCAATCCGCCCGAATAG
>JBDSAJ010000177.1:0-4290 GCA_039922235.1 Umezawaea sp. | reverse complement strand
TGGGAGCCGCCGGCGACGCCCGCGCTCTGGCAGCGCCTCTGAGAAGACGAGGCTCCAGGGATCCGAGCCAGGCGGCTAACGCGAGGACCGTGCGGCGGGAGGTGGAACTCCTGCCGCACGGCCGTCGGGAACGAGGGTCAGCGCCCGCAGATGCAGCCCCTGGTCAGGCTCGACGCGGCCGACGCGGTGCAGAAGCGAACCCCCAGCGCGTCGTGGTCGGTCAGCGGGTGCGGGCAGGATCCGCACGAGTCGGCGGACGGGGTGGTCTTGGCGGTGTGCCGTCCAGCAGTGGTCATTTCACCGGCGCCCAACTGTGCGATTGTCATTTCACTTCCGCTCTGACGGTACGCCTGGGCGGAAGAACTCCGACGGTGGGGTCGAAGAAAATGGAGTAAGGTTGATGAAACCGGATTTCAGCAGGTCAACAGCCATGCGCTTTTCGGTGTGATCGTTTGGGAAATGAGGACTTCACGTGGACCTGCTCACCATCGGGGTAATTTCTCGTTCGAGCAAGGAAAACGAGCGCAGACTGCCGATCCACCCGCTGCACTTCGACCGGGTCGACGCCGACCTGCGGGCTCGGATGTACCTGGAGCACGGCTACGGCGAGCGCTTCGGCGTGTCGGACGAGCGGCTCGCGGCGCAGGTCGCGGGCCTGCGGACCCGCGAGGAGCTGATCGCCGAGTGCGACGTCGTGCTGCTGGCCAAGCCGTTGGCGCAGGACGTGGCCGAGTTGCGCACCGGGCAGGTGCTGTGGGGCTGGCCGCACTGCGTGCAGGACGAGAAGCTGACCCAGGCGGCCATCGACCGGAGGCTGACGCTGATCGCGTTCGAGGCGATGAACCACTGGACGAGCGACGGCTCGTTCGGCCTGCACGTGTTCCACAAGAACAACGAGCTGGCCGGGTACTGCTCGGTGCTGCACGCGCTGGAGCAGGTCGGCTCGACCGGCGACTACGGCAGGCGGCTGCGCGCGGTCGTCATCGGCTTCGGCGCGACGGCCCGCGGCGCCGTGACGGCGTTGAACGCGCTCGGCGTGCACGACGTCCACGTCCTGACCAACCGCGGTGTCGCGGCGGTCAGCTCACCGATCCACTCGGCGGTCATGGTGCAGTTCGACCACGACGACGAGGACCCGCGCCGCAGCCACGCGGACACCGAAGACGGCCGGATGCCGCTGGCCGAGTTCCTCGCGGGGCACGACATCATCGTCAACTGCGTCCTGCAGGACACCGCCGCGCCGCTGACGTTCCTGATCGAGGACGACCTCCCCACCCTCGCGCCGGGCACGCTGATCGTCGACGTCTCGTGCGACGAGGGCATGGGCTTCAGCTGGGCGAGGTCCACCACGTTCACCAAGCCGACGTTCGTGGTCGGCGACCAGGTCACCTACTACGCCGTCGACCACAGCCCGTCACACCTGTGGAACTCGGCCAGCTGGGAGATCAGCGAGGCGCTGCTGCCGCACCTGCGGACGGTCCTGGAAGGGCCCGCGGCGTGGGAGGCCGACGAGATCATCAGCCGCGCCATCGAGATCGGCGACGGCGTCATCCGCAACCCGGCCATCCTGGCCTTCCAGCACCGCCCCGCCGAGTACCCGCACTAGCTACTCCGCGGGAAGCCCCCACGTCCCCGGCGGCGGGCTGGGGGAGAGGGTGGCGGTCGCGTCCGTCGTCGGCTTGGAACCGCCGATGAACCGCGTCAACTGCGGCCCGTGCTCGACGCGGCCGGGGAACGGGTCGCCCGCGGTGCGCCGGACCAACTGCTCGATGGGCAGCTCCACGTGCGAGCCGAGGATGATCAGGTTGCCGAACCGGCGGCCGCGGAGGATGCCCGGCTCGGCGATCACGGCCACGTGCTCGAACACCGCGCGCACGGTCGCGGCCTGGGCACGGGCGTACACGAGGGCGTTGCCGTCGCCGATGTTCGACGCGTAGATCCCGTCCGCGACCATCGTGCGCGCGGCTTCCTGGACGAACTCGACCGACGTCAGGTGTGCGGGCGTGCGGGCGCCGGAGAACACGTCGCTCACGACGAGGTCGAACGTCTCACTGGGCGCGCGGGACATGACCTCGCGGGCGTCGCCGTTGCGGATGCGGATCCGCGCGGTCTTCTCCGGCGGCAGCGCGCGCCGCAGCAGTTCGATCAGCGCGCCGTCGATCTCCACGACCTGCTGGGTCGACCTCGGCCTGGTCGCGGCGATGTAGCGCGGCAGCGTGAACCCGCCACCGCCCAGGTGCAGGGCGCGCACCGGCTTGTTCGTCGGCGCCATCAGGTCCACCACGTGGCCGAGCCGCTGGATGTACTCGAACTCCAGGTGCGTCGGGTCGTCCAGGTCCACGTGGGACTGCGCGGTGCCGTTGAGCCGCAGCAGCCAGGCGTTCGGCCGGTCCGGGTCCGGTGACAGCTCGGCCGTGCCGGAGTCGACCTGCTCGCTCAGCGTCTGTGGGGTGTTCCTGCCGCGTGCCACGACCCCAGTATCCGCCATGGGCGACCCGTCTCGGACCGCGTGGACTGCGGGAACACCCACATTTCGCCCCTATCGGGGCACCGGGGCGTGCCGTTCGCCGTGCACGCTGCCACGATACGGGCCGGCACACCGCTCAACCCTGGAGGACTCCGTGCAGATCGCGGCGAACATCATGATCGGCCTCGTGACGATCATCCACTTCTACATCATGGTGCTGGAGATGTTCCTCTGGGACGGTCCGCGCGGCCAGAAGGCCTTCGGCCTGACCCCGGAGTACGCGAAGCAGACCAAGGTGCTGGGTGCGAACCAGGGCCTCTACAACGGCTTCCTCGCCGCCGGTCTGGTGTGGGCGCTGATCGCCGACGGCGAGCCCTCGTTCCACTTCGCCGTGTTCTTCCTGCTTTGCGTCATGGTGGCCGGGATCTACGGCGCACTCACCGCCAGCAAGAAGATCATCTTCGTCCAGACGGTGCCCGCGACCATCGCGCTCGTGCTGGAGCTGATCGCTCACTGAGGACGGGTCCACGGGCCCTTGTCGGGGTGGTAGCCGGTGTAGATGTCGCCGGACAGCCGCTCCACCGGTCGCCTCCGCACGCGCGGGGCGACCGGTTCGGGCTCCACGGGGGTCGGCTCCTCCACAGTGGACTCGGGGACGGGCTCCCGAGCCGCCACGATCGCCGCCAGCGCGGTGGTCACGGGCACTGCGGCCACCAGGCCGATGCTGCCCACCAGGGTCCGCACGATCTCCTGGGCCACCTGCTGGGCGGTGAAGATCTCGAACAGCCCGCGCCCGGACAGCGAGAACGCCAGCAGCAGCGGCAGCGCCGCACCCGCGTAGGCCATGACCAGCGTGTTCACCACGGACGACATGTGGTCGCGGCCGATCCGCAGACCCGCCGCGTACAGCTCGCGGCGGCTCAGCGTCGGGTTCGCCCGGCGCAGCTCCCACACTGAGCTGGTCTGCGTCACGGTCACGTCGTCCAGCACGCCGAGCGCACCGATCAGGGCACCCGCCAGCAGCAGCCCGCGGGTGTCGATGCCGTGCCCGAGCAGGGCGACCAGGTTCGCCGTGTCCTCGTCCAGCCCGGTGAGCTTGCTGAACGCCGAGAACGCCGAGCCGAGCCCGCCGATGATCGCCAGGCTGACCAGCGTGCCGAGCACCGCCGTCGACGTGCGCGCGGTCAGCCCGTGGGTGAGGTACAGCACCACGAACATGATCAGCCCGGCGCCGACGACGGCCACCAGCAGCGGGCTCTCACCCGCCAGGATCGCGGGCAGCACGAACAGGATCAGCACGACGAAGCTGAGGATCAGCGCGCCGATCGCCGCCAGCCCCTGCCATCGGCCGAGCAGCAGCACCGCCAAGGCGAACAGCACCGCCAGCACGGTCAGCGGCAGCCCGCGCTGGAAGTCGACCAGCTGGTAGGACGTCGGCTGGGTCGGGTTCGCGCCCGAGTAGGCCAGCACGACCGCGTCGTCCACGGCGAACTTCGGCGTGGCGGGCTCGTTCGGCACCGGCACGGTGATGGACTGCCCGGCCGCGGCGCCGTCGCTCATCTTCACCGTGACCAGCAGGCACTCGCCGGTGCCCGCCTGACCACCGCACGACCCCGCCACCACGGCCGTCACGTCGGCCTTCACCGGGCTCTGGCGCAGCCCGATCTGCGCGCCGGTCTTCTGCTCGACGCCGAACGGGTAGAGCAGCAGCGCGCCGACCACGGTCGCCAGCACGAGCGGCACGAGCAGGACCAGCAGCAGCGTGCGGACCTGTCTCGACGCGGGCGCCGCCGGGCCGTGGCTGTGACCGTGGCCGTGGCCCG
>JBDSAJ010000176.1:0-5302 GCA_039922235.1 Umezawaea sp. | reverse complement strand
CGGGCACCCTGAACTCCGCGTTCGGAAGAGGTGCTTGAGTGTTCGACTCGCGGCTCCAGGACCCGCCTAGCCGATGTCGCCGGTCAGGTAGCGCTGGAGGGTCGGCGCGACGGCCGCGACGACCGTGTCGGCGTCGGCGGAGGCCATCGGCTCGAACCGGACGACGTACCTGACCATGCCCATGCCGATGATCTGCGACGCGCACAGCGTGGCCCGCAGGTCGACCTGGTCCGGGGCGAGGTTCTCGGTGACCTTGCCGAACAGGTTGTGCAGGAAGAAGTCGCGCAGGGCGATGGCCACGCCCTCGTGGCTGGTCACGCTGCGCACCAGGGCGGCGAACGGGCCGCCGCCGGTGGCGTCCCAGACGGCGAGGAACGTGCGCACGATCCGTTCGCCGGTAAGCTCAGGGGGCCCGTCGCGCAGCCGCTCGACCAGTGTGCTGGGATCGATCGGGACCTGGAGCACGGCCTTGGCGAACAGGTTCTCCTTGGACCCGAACCAGTGGTTGACCATGGCGGCGTCGACCCCCGCCTTGGCGGCGATGGACCGCACGGTGGCACCCTCGTACCCGCGCTCGACGAACACCTCGCGCGCCGCGTGCAGCAGCGCGGTCTTGGTGTCCTCGCCGCCGGCTCGTCGGCCGCGGCGCTTGGGTTCGGTGTTCGTCACCCCGCCATCATCGCGGCAACAGGGCTAATTTTCAACAAATGTTGAAATATCCGCCTGCCCGAAGGGGGCGCAGGTAGCCCGCCACGGCAGAATGGACCGCATGGTCAGCGTCATCGGAGCCGGTGCAGGCTCGGGTCTGGGTGAAATCAGCCCCACCCGTGAGGAATTCCGCGAGCTCGCCGCCGAGCGCCGGGTCATTCCGGTGGTCCGGCGCCTCCTCGCCGACGCGGAGACACCGGTCGGCCTCTACCGCAAGCTCGCGGGTGACCGGCCGGGCACGTTCCTGTTCGAATCAGCCGAGAACGGCCGGTCGTGGGCGCGCTGGTCGTTCGTCGGCGCCCGGTCCTCGGCCGCGCTCACGGCCACCGGCGGCGAGGCGTACTGGACCGGCACCCGCCCGGTCGGCCTGCCGGAGGGCGGCGACCCGCTCGAGGCGCTGCGCGAGACCATCGAGGTGCTCCGCACCGACCGGCTGCCCGGAATGCCGCCGCTCACCGGCGGCATGGTCGGCTACATCGGCTACGACGCCGTCCGCAGGCTGGAGAAGCTGCCGAACCTCGCCGAGGACGACCTGCAAGTCCCCGAACTGGTGATGCTGCTCGCCACGGACCTCGCGGCGCTCGACCACCACGAGGGCACCGTCACGCTCATCGCGAACGCGATCAACTGGGACGACTCCACCCGCAACGTCGACGCGGCGTACGACGACGCCGTGGCGCGCTTGGAGCAGATGACGCTCGACCTGCAGAACCCGGCTCCGCCGACGATCGCGGTGTTCACCCGGCAGCGGCCGGAGTTCGTCCGCCGCCGCACGCCCCAGCAGCACCACGAGGTGATCGAGAAGGCCAAGGCCGCGATCCGCGCGGGCGAGGCGTTCCAGGTCGTGCTGTCGCAGCGGTTCGAGATGCGCACGGACGCGGACCCGCTGGACATCTACCGGGTGCTGCGCACGTCCAACCCGAGCCCGTACATGTACCTGCTGCGCCTGGACGGCTTCGACATCGTCGGGTGCAGCCCCGAGGCGCTGGTGACGGTGCGCGACGGCAAGGCCACGACCCACCCGATCGCGGGCACCCGCTGGAGGGGGGTGGACGAGGAGGAGGACGCCCTGCTGCAGAAGGACCTCCTCTCCGACGAGAAGGAGCGCGCCGAGCACCTCATGCTCGTCGACCTGGGGCGCAACGACCTCGGCCGCGTCTGCAAGCCCGGTTCGGTGACCGTCGTGGACTTCTTCAAGGTCGAGAAGTACAGCCACGTCATGCACATCGTGTCCACCGTCACGGGTGAGCTGTCCGACGGCAAGACCGCGTACGACGCGGTAGCGGCCTGCTTCCCCGCAGGCACGCTGTCCGGCGCCCCGAAGCCGCGCGCGATGGAGCTGATCGAGGAGCTGGAGCCGACCCGGCGAGGCCTGTACGGCGGCGTCATCGGCTACCTGGACTTCGCGGGCGACGCGGACACGGCCATCGCAATCCGCACCGCCCTGGTGCGCGACGGCGTGGCGTACGTGCAGGCGGGCGGCGGGATCGTGGCCGATTCCGACCCCGTCGCCGAGGACAACGAGTGCCTGAACAAGGCGGGAGCCGTCCTGTCCGCCATCGCCACCGCGCAGACGATGGCACCGGCCGTGAGCCCGACGAGTGTTTAGACGTCCACTGTGGATGGTGGTGCTCCTGTTGCTGCTGGGAGCGCTGGCGCTGTGGGGCGCCTCGGGGCTGACGTGGGTCACCGAGGTGGTGGAACGGCCTGGCGCGGCGGCCACCACGATCGCCAGGTCGGGTTCGGACGTCGCACCCCAGCTCGTGCCGCTGGCCGTGCTCTGCGCGGCCGCCGTAGCCGCCGTGGTCGCCCTCTCGGGCTGGGTGCGGCGGGTGCTGGGCGGCATCGTGCTGGCGACCGGGCTGGGGGCCGCGTGGGTGGCCGTCGCGGCCCGCGGAGGCCTGCCGCCGAGGGGGTTGGCGCTGCTGGGCGCGCTGCTCGTGGTCGCGGCCGGGGTTCTGCTCCTGGTGCGCGGGCAGGCCATGCCGCGCCTGGGCGGCAGCTACCAGACGCCCGCCGCGGCGAAGGGGTCGGCGGACCCCGACAAGGACCTGTGGCGCGCGCTGGAGCGCGGCGACGACCCCACCGAACGTGGCTGACCGGTGACTGACGACGTGGTTGCACGCCTGCGCCGCACGTTCGCGCACGTCGCACCCGTGGGTGCCTTGCGGAGCAGCGCCGATCGCCCCACCCCGTGGCCGGCCGGGTTGGCCGGCGGGGTTAGCATCCTTGCGGCGGGAAGGGGATCGTGACGTGTGCGAACTTGCGACCGAGGTAGTTGGCAGTGAGGCACCGAATACCGGGCAGGCGAGCAAGTGCGAGGTGTCCGGATGACCGTTCTCGAATCGATCATCGAAGGCGTTCGTGAGGACCTCGCCGTCCGCGAGGCCGCTCTGCCGTTCCCCGAACTGCGCGAGCGCACCACGAAGGTCGCGCCGCCACAGGACGTGATGTCGATCCTGCGTGCTCCGGCCGTCGGCGTCATCGCCGAGGTGAAGCGCCGCAGCCCCTCCAAGGGCGACCTGGCGTCCATCCCGGAGCCCGCTGAACTGGCCGTGGCGTACGAGGCGGGTGGCGCGAGCGTCATCAGCGTGCTGACCGAGGGCCGTCGCTTCGGCGGGTCGCTCGCGGACTTCGACGCGGTCCGCGCGGCGGTCAAGATCCCGTTGCTGCGCAAGGACTTCATCGTCAGCCCGTACCAGGTGCACGAGGCCCGCCTGCACGGCGCGGACCTGGTGCTGCTGATCGTGGCGGCGCTGGAGCAGAACGCCCTGATCGCGCTGCTGGACCGGGTGGAGTCGCTCGGCATGACGGCGCTGGTCGAGGTGCACACGGCCGAGGAGGCCGACCGCGCGCTGGAGGCGGGTGCGAGCGTCATCGGCGTCAACGCGCGCAACCTGCACACCCTCGAAGTGGACCGGGACACCTTCGGGCGCATCGCGCCGGGGCTCCCGTTCGAGACCATCAAGATCGCCGAGTCGGGCGTGCGCGGGCCGGGTGACCTCATGTCGTACGCGGGCCACGGCGCCGACGCGGTGCTCGTCGGCGAAGGCCTGGTCACCGCGCCGGACCCGAAGGCCGCCGTGAACAAGCTCGTGACCGCGGGCTCGCACCCCGCGTGCCCGCGGCCAAGTCGTTAACCGGAACTCTGGAGGAGCAGGCATGTCGCCAGCCGGCACCCGTGGGAGCGGTCAGTTCACGCCCACACCGCACGACCCGGACGAGCGAGGGCACTTCGGCCCCTGGGGCGGTCGGTACATGCCGGAAGCGCTCATCGCCGCCGTCGACGAGCTGGCCGTCTTCTACGAGAAGGCGCGCGTCGACCCGGACTTCCTCAACGAGTTCGCCCGGCTGCTCAAGGACTACGCGGGCCGTCCGTCCCTGCTGACCGAGGCGAAGAAGTTCTCCCGGCACGCGGGCGGTGCGCGGATCTTCCTCAAGCGGGAGGACCTGAACCACACCGGTTCACACAAGATCAACAACGTGCTGGGCCAGGCGCTGCTCACCAAGCGCATGGGCAAGAAGCGCGTGATCGCCGAGACCGGTGCGGGCCAGCACGGCGTCGCGACCGCGACCGCGTGCGCGCTGATGGACCTCGACTGCGTCGTCTACATGGGCGAGGTCGACACCGAGCGGCAGGCGTTGAACGTCGCCCGGATGCGCCTGCTCGGCGCCGAGGTCATCCCGGTCAAGACCGGCTCGCGCACGTTGAAGGACGCGATCAACGAGGCGCTGCGCGACTGGGTCGCCAACGTCGACGACACGCACTACCTGCTCGGCACCGCCGCCGGTCCGCACCCGTTCCCGCTGCTGGTGCGCGACTTCCACCGGATCATCGGCATCGAGGCGCGCGCCCAGATCCTGGAGCAGATCGACCGCCTGCCCGACGTCGTCGCGGCGTGCGTCGGCGGCGGCTCGAACGCCATCGGCATCTTCCACGGCTTCATCGACGACCCGTCGGTGCGCCTGGTCGGCCTGGAGCCCGGCGGCGACGGCATCGACACCGACCGGCACGGCGCCACGCTCACCAAGGGGCAGCCCGGCTCGTTGCACGGCGCCATGTCGTACGTGATGCAGGACGAGGACGGCCAGATCACCGAGGCGCACTCGATCTCGGCAGGCCTCGACTACCCCGGCGTCGGCCCGGAGCACTCCCACCTCAAGGACATCGGCCGCGCCGAGTACCGGCCGATCACCGATGCCGAGGCCATGGAGGCGTTCGCGCTGCTCTCGCGCACCGAGGGCATCATCCCCGCGATCGAGTCGGCGCACGCACTGGCCGGCGCGATGCAGCTGGGTCGCGAGCTGGGCGAGGAGGCCGTGATCATGGTCAACCTGTCCGGCCGCGGTGACAAGGACATGGACACCGCCGTGAAGTGGTTCGGGCTGGGCGTCGAGGGGGAAACGCGATGAGCAGGCTGGCTCCGATCTTCGACCAGTGCCGCGCGGAGCACCGCGCCGCGCTGATCGGCTACCTGCCCGCGGGCTACCCGACCGTCGAGGGCTCCAAGGACTTCCTCCGCACCATGATCGACTCCGGCTGCGACCTGCTGGAGGTCGGCCTGCCGTTCTCCGACCCGGTGATGGACGGCCC